>DASPXM010000226.1:0-16517 GCA_035637295.1 Verrucomicrobiia bacterium | reverse complement strand
CGTGCGCGGCAAGTTGCCGCGCGTGGTCGTGGTCGTCGCTGTCGAGGAAGCCTTCAATCACTGTCCCAAAGCCTTCGTGCGGGCGAAGCTGTGGGATGCGACGGCGCGGCCGGGCAGCGCGCCCAGCCACGGCGACTTCGCTGCCGCTCGCGATGGCAAGGATGCTGCCTACGCCAGGGATTATAACGAGAAATATGCCGAGCGCCTAAAGACCGAGCTTTATTGACCAGGCTGCGAGACGAGAGGCGACGACCAGAAACCCGCGCCGCTGTGCGTGACCATATCGTTGCGCGCGTCGCCAGGGAGAGCAGGGGACCAGGCTCTTTGATGAATATTTAACTCGCACTTTCTCCAACTCGGTCAAACGAGTCTTCGCCTGATTCGCTGAGGCGAGTCAGGATATTCTTCGACGATCTGCCGATAAAGTCTCTTCCGTGCGGCTTGTTGTTCTGCTTCTCTTCCAACTGCACGGTATCGAATAAGTCCTTCGCGTTACCAACCAAAATCAACAGGGTCCCTGCTAGTCACTCTCTGCGGTAGAGGGTTCCCCTTCGTCATAATTAAGATTTTACCCAATGACCCCAGTGACCTACGTTCGGAGATTTCTTGCCGCCTGCCTGCTTATCTATCGCAATCACTCCTCGTGCGCCCTTACTATTACTGCGGCTGCCTCGAAGTCTGGAAGACTTTCCACCGGCTAGCGCTTTGGTAACGGCCCCGAGCCGGATAACTTTTTGAATAGATCGATAATTTCCGGTTCACGGGGGATTTTGCGCAGCTGTTTTTCGAACTCATCGGGGGTGATCGGCATGGCCGGCTCGGAGGTGAGTTTCTCGTAGCTCTTGACGTAATCGGGATCGGCGAAGGCATTGCGCATGGCTTCTCGCAAAATCTTTACTCGGTCAGGCGGTGTGCCGGGAGGGAGGACAAACGGCTGGCCGGTCCCGCGCGCTCCGCGAAACAGGGCGATCAAGCGGCGTTCCTGATTAGATTTAGCCAGGGCTTCGATCTCGAGAAGTTTGGCCAGCCGCGGATGGCTGTAACTGATATCTTTGGGGATGTCCATTGTGGCGTTTATGTCGACCATATCTTTGTCGAGCCAATGGGCATTACGCGTCAGCAAGCTTTCTAGGATGCTCACTCGGGCATCGATCTCGTTGCGCTCCAGGGCGAAGTCGATTTCCCGCGGCGTGTAGCCGGTGACGAAGCGCGGCTCTTTTAGGTCGAACATGTAAGCGAACAGCCGCGCCATGGTGTACAAGCTGTGACCGACGGAGGGAGCGCCGATGCGTATTCCAGTGGCGGCAGCGAGTTTTTCCTTGGTCGTGAAGCCGGCGCCTTTGCGGCTGATGAAACCGTAGGGCGCGTAGCGCGCGTGGGAACCGAGATAGATGAACTTGTCGATGTCGTAGAGCACGTCAATCTCGCCGAATAGCGTGCCCTGAATCATGCCGGTAATCATGGCGCCCATGGTCAAGCCGTCGGGTTTCACCGACTTGTAAAGATAATTGGCCGCTCTGCGGCCGCCGGCGCCGGGCATGTATTGCACGACGATGTTGGGACGGCCGGGAATATGTTTCTTCAGCGGTGCGAGGAGCGCTCGCGTGCGCAGATCGCCGGCGCCGCCGGCGTCGGTGCCGCTGACTAACAGGATATTTTTTCCTTCGTAAAACGGCGCTTGGGCTTGAGCGCCGGCGGCGACGCAGACAAACAAAAGACAACAGGTCAGCTGTGCAAGTTTCATCATGGGATTAGCCGTTGGCGGTGAGTTCCCACCAATTTTTGTCGGGATCGCTGAAGATGAAATTAACTGTGCCGTCGGCGCGGTGTATGTCGGTGATTTCGTTTAGGCCCAGTGAGTTCTTATGCGACACAAACTCGCGGTGCGCTTGTTCGACTTCCGCTGCCGAACCGAGTTGCAGGGTGAAGCGATTAACCGGCGCCAAGTATTGACGCGGGCTGCGTTGCAGGACGACGAGATACCACGGCGCCGCTGGATGTTTGATGTATTGGGCGGTGTTGAAACCGGCGGCGATTTCCAGCCCGAGCACTTCGACGTAAAAACGCCGGCTGCGCTCGATGTCGTCGCACTGAAGCGTGCCATGGGTAAAAGCCTGCGGCACGTAACCGCGACCAGCAAATCGCTCGCTGTTTAAAGGGTTGTCCCAATGGCCCGCCGTATGCGCGCGCCCGTGCAGCGCGCCGCCGGGATTGTAATACTCGATCTCCAAATGATTGCCGCCGGGCTCGTGAAAATAAATCGAGTAGGCGAAGTGCGCGCTCTGCGGTTTGGTAATCTTGCTGAGGCCATACTTGTCTTTGTGCGCTTCGACATATTTCCACGCGACTTCGACTTCCGTGTGCGTGGCAACGCGAAAGCCGTAGTGGTTGTCGAAGGTTTTCTCCGGCGCGTCCGGGCCGCCTTCGTGGACGATCATGCGCCAGGCGGTGTTGGGATGTTTGATCGTCGCTTGGCCCGCTTTGCGCTCGACGATCTGCATGGCCAGCAGGTCGGTGAACACCGGCAGGGTTTCGTCCAGCGAACGACATTCATAGTGACCCTCGATCAGGCCGATGGTTTTGAGCATGCCCTTCTCCTTGTGGATGCGCTGCAGATTCAAGTAACGTTCGGGGCGGCGCACTGTCAAATAGTGCGGCAGCCGCGGATAAGCCGCTTTAACGCTTGAGCCCTTCGGGGTAGAGCGCTTTTAGAAAATCTTCCTTGTCCAATTCTTGGATCAGCGAGATGTCGATCAGGCTATCGAGATTCAACTTAGGGTCTTGCCTTCGAGGATATTGTCTAACGCTTGCTGAATGCCTTCGCGTCTGACCGTCGGTGCGCTCTCCCATGTCTCAAGGTAAAAGGCATAGGTTTTGGCCAATACTTCGCGGTCGTTGGCGTTGATATAGCGGCCCAAGATTTCGATGGACAATGCCCTATCGTGTTAAAGATCTTGATGCCTTCGATATAGCCTCTTAAAAATCGTTTGACAACGCCGCGCTGAGCGCGGAGAAACTCGCGGCTGACGCCGAAGGGTGGTAGCTCAAGCCTAGAGGCGCTCGACATAGTTTGGTCCGACCCAGGCGCGCAGCCGCTCATTGCGAGAACTGATTGTAGCTGCTGTGTGACGCTACTCCTTTGGGTGTCATGGGGAGGCTGGTGTCAGACTTGCCTAAGTCTACTCGACTCGCTCACTATCTAACCAATCTGTGCGCCGGCAGTTTCTCGTGCATCGGGACGGTGTGTTGTGGTACCCATGCATGAAAGAAAAGGAGACAATGACATGACGCTGCCTTTAGAACGTTTTCGCATGCTCGATCTGACCCGGTTAGTGCCGGGGCCGATGGCGACGTGGATGCTGGCCGACCTTGGGATGGATGTGCTGAAGATTGAAGACGTCGCTGATCGGAGTGCCTACCGCGATCAGCAGGCGGCGCGCCGGTCGAGAGAAAATTTCACTGCTAATCGGGAGGCGCGCGATAAAGAGGTGCGGGCGAATGCTTGGGATCATACGCACCGGAACAAGCGGAGCGTTGCCATCAATCTGCAGAGGCCGGAAGGCCAGGCGATCTTTCATCGGCTGGTCAAAGACGCGGATGTTTTTTTCGGTTCGTTTCGTCTCGGCGTTTACAAGCGGCTGGGCGCGGACTACGAGAGGTTGAGCAAGATCAACCCGTGCTTGATCTACGCGACGATTAGCGGCTACGGCTTCGGCAACAGTTTTACGGAATGGCCCGGCAACGAGCGCAATGCGCAAGGGATGTCCGGGGTGAGCGCGCTCATGACAGGGCACGACGGTGAGCCGGCGGATATGCTCTGCCAGCCGGTGGACAGCTATTCGGCGGCGTTGGCCGTGATCGCGATTCAATCGGCGCTTTTTGCTCGTGAACAAACCGGGCGCGGACAGCAGGTCGACATTGCTCTTGTGGAAGGCGGCACGGCGTTCGTGAATGCCCAGGTGCCCGACTACTTCCGCAATAAGAAAGTGCGCAAGCGCGGCTTCCCAAGCATCGGCAACCTGCGATGCAAAGACGGCAAATACTTGAGCAGCGCGGCATTTGCGCAGGCGCATTTCTGGGCGCCGTTCTGCGACGCCGTCGGGTTGCCGGAAATGCGCGACAGAGTTCCAGCAGGTAACGAGGAAATGATTCGCAAAGTGAAAGCGCACATGCTGACCAAGACACGCGACGATTGGCTCGCGATTATACCTAAAGAAATTTCAGTGGTGCCTATGCTCGAGTTCGACGAAGTGCTCGAAGGCCCGTACGCCAAGGAGCGCGGTATGGTGCTGGAGCTGGATCACCCGCTGGAAGGAAAGGTACGCCAACTGGCATCGCCATTCCGTTTGTCTGACACGCCGCCGACCTTTCGCCGCTTTGCGCCCGTGCTGGGCGAACACAGCGTCGAAGTGCTGCAAAGCATTGGCTATAGCGAGAACGAAATCGGCGCACTCGAAAAGGCCGGCGTTGTCCGCGCGCAGAATTTTCGGCCGTAGTGCAGATCGTTATCCGCGAGATAGTGGTGTCAGACTTGCCTAACTTTACTAACTCGCTTTCCGCATCTCTTCGACCAAGCTCCTTTTTACATTTGCGTTTTCGTCAACCCTGTTACCTTTCTAGGTCCGCCGCAGGCTAAGGTGTGGATTTCACCGAGCGCAGTCGCGATGAAATAATGGAGAATAGATAATGGACATTTCAAGACGTTGCGCTGCGACATTTTTGGTGGTGGTTGATGCACTCGGCGTTGCGCGGTGGCGTTTTCACTTTGGCTTCAGTTTCTGCGTCATTCACCCATTAACCCGGCCGTGCGACTGCTTCGTCTCGTTTGCTCAATTGCGCAAATGACAGAAACCCGGTAACCCCAAGAATGACCGAGACTCAGATCGTGCAATACTATAAATGCGACAGAGCTGGTTGACGCTTAGCGATAAATTTCATGCGTGTCGATGTCGTAATAGAGCGCTTCGCTCGGGCCGAGAAATCGAAATAGAACGCGATATTCTCTGTTGACAGAATAAGCCCAATAAGCCGAAAGCTCGCCTTTCAGTTTGTGAGTCCGCAGGCGCGGATCGAAAGCATCCTTGCGAAACCACAGATCCTTGCGGGCAGCAAGGCTTGGGCAATCGGAGAAATGCCTTCTCGAAATCGGGTGTGAGGTGAATAGTCGATATCGGCCGGGGCATCCGGCTACCGACCCAGCTCAGTTAGAGAGGAGACAGTTGGTTCGGCCTTGCCGATACGCAGCGTCGCCGCGCGATATTTTCTCCAAAGCGTCGCTCACCTCGGCGAGACGGCGCTTTAGAGCCGCATACTCGGCAGCATCGACAAGCACCAGCTTTTTCCCGGCGAGTTTCTTCGGGACCCGAATCGACACTAAATCTTCTGCTGTTGAAAAAGTGTGCTTACGCATCAGGGCCTCCAGAGTTCTTCCAGGATACTGAAGTAAAGCAGGATTTTCCACTAGGACACGGAAAAGGACCATTCAAAATTTTCTTCGTCAGATTTCATCGCTCGACAATCCTCGCAGAGCGCCCATTCGCTCCTTCATCAAAGAATGCCATTAGATTCATACTTCAGGCGACGCGTTTGCGCAGTTGATGGACCGTGAGCTGCATACGCCATGCCTTGAATATCAGAAATCGATGATCCACATGGTTCCATGATCAGATCGATTTTGCGATGTTTTTTCCGATCGGACAGCGCCGGTCCGACGTATCGGAAAGAGCAGGACGCGGTTAGCGACTCGGTTGCAACCTTGGGCGCGAAACTTTAAACGCGTCCGGGGCGGTGAAATGATCTATAAAGGTCTCTATTCGAACCAACTTCCATGTTTTCGGAATTCCGAAAACGAGGAAACGTACAAGGCGAAATCTTTATCGGTGATTTCAATCAAAACTTCACCGCACCGGTTGGGTTGTGGTTTAAGGTAGAACAACCGAAACTTGACCATGGTGTTTGCGAGTCGGCCGCACGGTAATCTCCACGTCATGGCCGAGCGCAATCAAGAAGTCCATCAGTCGTTCAACTGAAAAATTGCCCGAACGGTTACGCATCAGCAACGAAACGTGAGGCTGCTTGATGCCCAGGATTGCGCCGGCTTCGGCCTGTGTGAGGCCGCGCCTCTTGATGATGCGATAGATCTGCAGTGTGAGATGGGCCTTGAGCTGCTCGCGTTCCGGATTGGCGAAACCGATGTCGGCGAACACGTTGCCGCTGCTTTTTTCGAAGGTCACTCGGTTCTTTTTCTTAGTCGGCATGGTCAATTGCTCCTTTGTCGATGAAGCCGCTGAGCTTCTGCAAGCCTGCGGCGAATGAGATCGATTTCTTTTTGCGGCGTGGCAATGCCGCGCTTGGATTTCTTTTGGAAAGCGTGCAGCACATAAATCACGTCGGCAAATTGCACGGTGTATACGGTAGGTGTTGGTATCGTGACGGTCGATTATCTCCATCACACTCGCGCCACCAAACCCTTTTAGAGGCTTCGCCGCAGGATCAGTTTCGCCCATCTGGGCGGTGTAAAGAGCCTGACCGATATCCGAGCGGACCCGCTTCGGAAAAGCCAGATCCCGTCTCGATGATCCTACCCATACCACCGGCTGGGCTGATCAAGCATTTATATGAATATACTTATTTCCGTATAGAGAATCAAATCTCTGGGTAGAGTAGAGACAAGCTCAGCGCAAAGGCCAGAACGACGGCGATTTGCGTGAGAACATGGCAAAGGGCCGACATCAGGGCGTCAGATAAGGGAATATTGCCCGTCCCGGAGCGATGATCGCAAAAGCTGGAGAAGGCCGTTCGGACTGAGGCGCAAGGGCATCGGCAGACCGGTATGTGTGCCTCTTGGGAGCAACGATTGCCCTAGAAACCCCCGATCGGAAACGAGCAGAACCGTGGTATGGGGACTTCATTGTGGCATAGCGGTTGACTGAAAAGACAAGCGCGATAGCTGGATGGAAACGGGGTCTCACCGGTCTCTGGGAGGGGAGATCTCGGACGGCCGGCACACACTCCCGTCAACAGGCAAGCGCGGGCGAACCGCAGAGGTAGCCCGCGCTTGCTGCAACGGTATTGGTAACGAACCTAAGCGCCGGCCCTGGCCCCTCGCGCCCCCGCGCCGTTCCGCCCAAGGTCGAAGCGATCGTTGTTCATAACCTTGTCCCACGCAGCCACGAAGTCACGCACGAACTTCTGCTTCGAGTCCTCTTGCGCGTAAACCTCGGCGAGCGCTCGGAGCTGGGAGTTGTAGCCGAAGACGAGGTCGACGTCGGTGCCGGTCCACTTCACCGCTCCGGTGGCGCGATCGCGACCCTCGTACACGTTCTTATCCGAACCGGATGCCTTCCACTCTGTGCCCATGTCGAGCAGGTTCACGAAGAAGTCATTGGTCAACGTCCCAGGCCGCTTGGTGAAGACACCGTGTTTGGACCCGCCGGAGTTAGCATTCAGGGCGCGCATGCCGCCGACGAGAACCGTCATCTCTGGAGCGGTCAAATTCAGCATGAACGCCCGTTCCACCAGCAGCGTCTCCGGCGACAGCTCCTCTCCGGCTTGGACGTAGTTGCGGAACCCGTCGAAGGTCGGTTCGAGCACAGCGAACGACTCCACGTCGGTTTGCTCCTGCGAAGCTTCCGTGCGCCCCGGGGCGAACGGGACCGTGATGTTGACCCCGGCGTTCTTCGCCGCTTGCTCGACAGCCGCGCACCCGCCCAGGACGATCAGGTCGGCGAGCGAGACCTTCTTTCCGCCGGACTGTGAGCGGTTGAAGTCCTGCTGGATCTTCTCGAGTGTCTGCAGCACCTTTGACAGTTCGGCCGGGTTGTTCACTTTCCAGTCCTTCTGTGGCGCGAGGCGGATGCGTGCCCCGTTGGCGCCGCCACGCTTGTCGGTGCCGCGGAAGCTCGCCGCCGACGCCCAAGCGGTGGAGACCAGCTGGGAGATAGACAATCCCGATGCGAGGATCTTGCCCTTGAGGGCAGCGATGTCCTGCTCCCCGATCAGTTGATGATCGACTGCAGGGACGGGGTCCTGCCACAGCTGCGCCGCCGGAACCCACGGGCCGAGGTAGCGCGAGACGGGTCCCATGTCGCGGTGCAACAGCTTGTACCACGCCTTGGCGAACGCTTCTGCAAGCTGGTCCGGATGCTCGTGAAAGCGCTTCGCGATCGGCGCGTAGATAGGATCCACCTTCAACGCCAGGTCCGTCGTGAGCATCATGGGGGCGTGCCGCTTCGACGCATCATGAGCATCCGGCACGGTGCCCTGGGCCTCGGGATTCTTGGGAGCCCACTGCTTCGCACCGGCGGGGCTCGTCGTCAGCTGCCAGTCGTACTTATGCAGGTTCTCGAGGTATCCGGTGTCCCACTTCGTCGGATTATTGGTCCAGGCGCCCTCAAGCCCGCTGGTGATCGTGTCGGAGCCCTTTCCGCTGCCGAACTTCTGCCTCCAGCCGAGGCCTTGCTCCTCGAGGCTGGCGCCTTCCGGTTCGGGACCGACGTACTGGGCATCCGGGGCAGCACCATGGGCCTTGCCGACCGTGTGGCCGCCGACGATGAGCGCAAGCGTCTCCTCGTCATTCATCGCCATGCGGCGGAACGTCTCTCGAATGAACTTTGCTGAAAGGGCAGGATCGGGGTTGCCGCCCGGCCCCTGCGGGTTCACGTAGATCAGGCCCATGTGATCGGCGCCCATAGGCCCGTGGATCTTCTCGTCGCCGGCGTGGCGCTCGTCTCCAAGCCACGTGTCCTCAGGGCCCCAGAAGATTTCGTCGGGTTCCCAGCGGTCCTCCCGCCCAAAGCCGAAGCCGAACGTCTTGAAGCCCATCGACTCATAAGCACAGTTGCCCGCGAATATGATCAGATCGGCCCAGGAGATCTTGTTGCCGTACTTTTGCTTGATCGGCCAGAGCAACCGGCGCGCCTTGTCGAGGTTCGCGTTGTCGGGCCAACTGTTGAGGGGAGCAAAGCGCTGCATGCCGCTGCCGCCACCGCCCCGGCCGTCGGCAATGCGGTACGTGCCCGCGGCATGCCACGCCATCCGGATGAAGAGCGGCCCATAGTGGCCGTAGT
Source organism: Verrucomicrobiia bacterium (assembly GCA_035637295.1). Lineage (GTDB taxonomy): Bacteria > Desulfobacterota > Binatia > UBA9968 > UBA9968 > DP-20. Next base: position 7,449 of record DASPXM010000226.1, on the reverse strand, counting down.
CGGCCGGCCACCAGTCCTGCGACGTCGTCATCACCTGCTCGATGTCCTTCTTCAGGGCATCCACGTCAAGCTTCTTGAACTCCTCCGCGTAGTTGAAATCCTTGCCCATCGGATCGGCGACGGGATAGTGCGCCTGGAGAACTGAGAGGTCGAGCTGATTCGGCCACCAGTCCTTGTTCGTCCTGGGCCGAGTCCGCTTGGGAGTCGGCGAGGGGATTACTGGGCTTTCGCTTTCGCTTTTAGACATGTCGATCCTTCTCCTTTCTAACTGTGTTCCCTGCAACTATTGACAGATAGCGAGGTCCTATCTTACCGCTGATTTGCGCCGCCCGGGGCCGCATCGAGGTCCAGCGGCACGGCACTCGCGCATAGGCTAAACGCTAAACATTCTATGAACAGAATTGACGCATACAATCGACAGTAAAGTAAGTCAATACCTATTGCGACTCATTCTTCTTCACAAAGCGGCGTCGTGGCTAGCCGCATGAATGAAAGCGTGGTAGAGAACCAGAACGACCCTGAGCGAAGGGCAATCGCGCTGGCGTGGCTCTTCCATCTTGTTGGCGACATCCATCCACCAGCCCTTACACACAGCGCAGTTATTCACCGTTGACTAGCCCCAGCGTGACAGGGGCGGGAATGAAATCTGTGTCCGGGTAAAGGAAGCTGAACGACCGATGGACCTGCACAGGTTTTGGGACGGCGTGATTACCTCAAGCTCGAATCTGACGCGGCTACGGAACGAAGCCGCGGCGCTCCTCAATAGACAGGGGTCTTCCACCCGACCCAACTGGCTCTTCGCTCCATAAACAACCTCCTCCAGAGCCATACGGGATAACCCAATCAGCCGTCTCTGGGATTCCAAGGGAAGGTAAACGGCTCCCATTTCGTTCCCCTCCGATTACTCTATCAGGCCAGCCACCATGGCCGCTGGCCCTTCTTTTAGCCGGAACAGGACTTGCACTCGCCAAAGAATGCCAACCGATGGGAGGTCACGGTGAAACCACCCTGGCGCAGGGCGGCGGGCAGGATCTCTTCGTCCTTACCGACTAAGATGTCATACACCCGTCCACAGGTCTGGCAAATGAAGTGCTGGTGCGAGTCCAACAGCGGATCGAAGTGCTGCGTCCGACCCAGGGTCAGCACCTCGAGTTTCCCTTCAGCCACCAGTTTCTGCAGATTACGATAGACCGTACCGAGACTGATGTTGGGGATATGCCTGCGCACCCTTCGGTAGATCTGATCGGCCGTGGGATGCGAGTTGTCGCGGGCAACCTCGTGCCACACAACTTCAAGCTGCCTGGTCTTTCTGCCGGTGCTTTTCTCCATGGGACGTCCTACGCCTCGAGATCTTCCGCAAGGGACCGCCTGGTTTCCGGTGGAGCTTTGCCTCAGCCCGGTAGTTCGGATGATCAATAACCAATTTTATTTAATTTCCTGCGTCAGTTAAACACTTGCTTAACTCTTTTCCCACCGGGAACCGCACGTACTGCTCGACATCGACGAGGGCAGTTAGTGCAGCGAACGGTCTCTTGAACCTGGCGACCATGGACCGGCCTTGCCCCCTACCGAACAAACTCGCGATCGATACCTCGATACCCCCGCTTGTGTGTGAGAGCTTTATCAAAGCAGCCCAACTCACGTCAAACGTCCCGATAGCTTCGGCGTGGATTCCCGATCTGCATAAGCCCCCACAGACACTAGAGAACTTGCAGCGATATTCGGAACAAGTTACTTGATTGAATCTGTGACCGGGAGTGAACTGATCGACGCCCCACTCTAGCCACGTAACAAAAGACTATTTTGCCGCCGTACCGATGATTTTAATTCCCTCGGTTTTTTCGATGTAGCGCACGAAGCGGTATTTGCCTTCCTTGCCGTCCATGTCAGTGCTCATTCTTTTGCCTACCGCTTCCACTTTGGCGACGATGTAATTGGGGCCTTTGCGCTGTAGCGCGGCGCGCGCCTCACGCTCGAATTCATTGAGCGCGCTGACCGAGCAGGAGTTCTCGATGCCTGCTCCGTTGGCCATGGCGGCCAAGTCGGTGACGCCGGCAGTGGCCGTGGGCAGACCTCCGGTGGCCATGTAGCATTGATTATCGAAAACAATCACGGTGAGATTGGACGGACGCTTGTTCGCCAGGGTGGCCATGGCGCCCAAGTTCAAAAGCACGCTGCCGTCGGATTCGATGGCGATCACGCGGCGATGCGGCAGCACCAGCGCCAGGCCCAAACAGAGCGGTGTGCACATGCCCATGTTGATCTGGTAGAGGTTCGACTCCTTGTGACGCACCGCAAACCATTCTCCTGCGACCCATCCGAGAGTTGTCACGACGAGATCGTCGTCCTTGATGAGCGGCCCCAATAGACTAAGACAGTCCAATCGTTTCATCACCCCTCCTCAGTCGCGCAACACTTCGCCGGACAGCAGCACCGCCACTGGATGCTGCCAGAGAAAAGTCGACAGCTTCGCGCCCATGATGACTTCTTTAGTTTCTTCGGGCCTGGTGGCGCGGACATACGGGATCTGCAGTGCTTGAAGGATCGGTTCGGTAGTAAACTTGTAAGTGATAAAACGCCAATTGGCGCGGTCGCCAACTTCGCCGCGGTGGGCGATCAAAATCAGCATGGGAATGCCGTAGGAAACGCCAAGCGAAGCCAAGGGCCAGGTCGCGACGAGAAATCCCGAATCAGCGATCAGCAACGCCGGCTTGGCACCGCCCAGCCAGGCACCGGCGCACGCCGAAACGGCTTCGGCTTCGCTGCTTGCCCCGACTGTGATGAAGCTCGGATCCTTGGTAATTAATTTTTGCGCGTCATGAATCTGGTCATCCGGCAGGTAGGCGACGAAATTGATACCTGATTCTTTGAGCGCCTGGTGCAAGATCTCTGCGTGGGCTTGCTTCATGATTTGTTTCTTCTATCTGCGTGGCCTCTGCATAACTCCCGACCATGAGTCTTGTCAACAAAACGTTGACAGCGTGCACGACCGGTTATATTGGCTTACGCTGGGCCGCTTTGTATCCGAGTTCGCTCTTCAGCTTCTCAACAAAACTCAAATTTCCAACCGCGTCGCTTCCGACAACCGATTTGTGGAGAGAGATTTCACCATAGAGGCACGGAGCTCACAGAGGGATTGTTTTGACTTATCGCCGTTAAAACAGCGGCAGCGGACGACGCAGAATTTTTAGCGCGTTATCACGATTTCCTGTGAAGTTGCGATCCGACGACCCCGTAGTTTAAACGTTTAAAACATCTGGAACCACTGGAACGGTTCCCCTACTTGAACGGCTGGAACTATTGGAACTGTCTCCTGCATTGATGAGCGATCTGCCAGACATTTGGGCTATACGTTGAACCTTAAACCCGGAACCTTGAACCACTTGGTCCGACCTCGCACCCGAAGATAACAAGTGCGGTTATCAAATCAATGCAATGCTCTTCGCCGCGTCGGAATAAATATTAAAATGGCGATTAGTTTAACGATCCCGGTCGGCAGCTCGTAGTATGGATTCATTTATGTATGTCGCGAATCTGATTTTACTTGCGGGCGGCGCTTTTGTGGCGTCTATCTTGGCAGCAGTAGCGGGTTTCGGCGGCGCCGCCGTCTTGTTGCCGCTACTCGTCACCACCTTCGGTGTGCGTGACGCGATTCCAATTCTCACCGTGGCACAGTTGTTGGGGAACTTAAGTCGCGTATGGTTTAATCGAAGAGAGCTCGATCTGTCCGTCGTCGGTTGGTTCGCTCTGACCGGCGTTCCCGCCGCGCTTGTCGGCGGTTTCCTCTTTGCATCGGCGCCGCTTCCGTTTCTTACGCGTCTCCTGGGAATTTTTCTAATCAGTGTGGTGGTCTACCGCCGCGCGGGCAGAAGCAGCGCGATGCGACTTCCGCTGCGCGCATTTGCGATCGTGGGCGCCGTGTTTAGTTTTCTCTCCGCCCTATTGGGAAGTGTCGGACCAATCATGATTCCTTTCTTCCTGGCGTATGGGCTTGTCAAAGGCGCTCTCATCGGCACCGAGGCGCTCGCAACCGTCGTAATGCACGTCACCAAACTGGTCGCCTATGGAAGCACGGCGATCCTGACGAGCCATAGCGTCACCGTGGGGTTGGGTCTCGGATTGATCATGATTTTCGGCTCTTTGATCGGAAAAAAGATTTTGGATCGGCTGCCCGAGAGAATATTCATCGTTCTTATCGAGGTGACGCTTTTAATCGCCGGATTAAGATTCCTGATCTATGGATAGCGACTGATTCCGAGAAAAGCAGGCCCGGGTCGGCTAAGACGTAAAGCAGAATGGGTATCAAGATTGAGCATCCCACTTGAGCCCGTAGATAGGATGTTGCCTTGATTTTGAGTTTCCTTTGAAGCTTCCGATCACTTTGCCAGTGTCAGTATGAATCGGGGATCAGCTTGGCTACCGGTTTTCCGTGTTTCGTAATAAAGGACAATAACGGAGTCCTTCTCTCAGAGGACAACGGGTTTCTTGACGAGGTTTTCGGTAACAAATGGGAAATTGTGCGCTAGCCAGGCATCGATCCCGCCTTCGAGCGGGCGGACCCTGGTGATTCCTTTGGCTCGCAGCAGCAGCGCCACCCGGGCGCTGGTCGCTTCGTTGGGTCACGAGCAGTAGAGGACGACGTCGCGATCCCGGGGAATGTCTCCGTGGCGGTCTTCGATCTCTTCCATAGCTATACGAAGCGCACCTGGGATCATCTGAGGAAACGCCTCGATATCAATGGGCTGGCGCAAGTCCACGATTGAAATGTTTTCTCCTGCCGTGAGTTTGTCCATTAGTTCTTTCGGAGTGATGCGCGCAATCCGCAGCCGACGAAGGAAGCGCCGGCGCTGGAAGAACTTCCACAAAACATAAGCTGCCAAACTTCCGGCCAGGACTGCGACCAGCCAACCGCCCCAGCGCAGTGCATGGACCGCGATCTGCTCAAGTCGATCGCTGAAAATCAAGCCCAAGCTCGTGAAGGTGACGATCCAGAAGAATCCGCCCAGGGAATCGAAGATCATGAAACGTCGCACGGGCATGCGAAAGATTCCCGCTAGAGACGGTGCCGCGGTATTCAGGCCGGGTACAAATTTGGCAACGAGCAAGGAATGGACGCCATGCCGGACGAAAAGATTCTCCGTGCGCCGAACGCATGAGTCGGGTTCGAGAGAAATGCGGCACAGTAGCTTCAGTATGCCGCCGCCGCGGTAACGGCCTAGAGAGTACCAGAACAGGTCAGCCAAAATAACCGCGATGAATGCCAAGGCAACCGCGAACGTCAAATTCATCTTGCCGGCGCCGGCCAGCGCGCCGGCCGCAATCAACAGAGGAACAGCCGGGATAGGCAAACCCATCTGTTCGAGCAGCACCCACCCGAACAGCAGAGCGTAGCCGTGCCTAATCAGGAAATCGGCCGCTTGTTCCAGGCTCAAACCCTTGGAAGAACGGGCCGCCTCGGTCAATACGCTCGCAAAAAAGAAGCTAAGGACAGTTAGTATTAGCGCCGCAATCGCCGATTCGACATAGATCCAACGTGCCTGGGAGCGCAGTTGTTTCTCGGCGCCCTCATCTCCGACCGGCGCTTCGGTGCCGTTCATCTTGCGCGCGCCGCGCGCGGCGAGAACGACTCAGGTCTTTTTGCGAGCCTGGAAAAGAGCGAGAGTTCCCATCCAGAACGGCAGAAATAGCACCGAATACCACCCTCGGCTTACACCTGCACGCGTGAAAATGATCGCCAGGACGACGCCTATGGCGAGCATGGCGACACCCATGAGCAGGCGCTTCCGGGCTTCCTTCGGCCCGATATTGGCGAGCTCTGCCTTTCCGACGGTCATCGAAAGCTACCGGTGCTTTTTATTGATTTTTTCGATCTCCGCTCGAGTCTCACCCCTGTAATAGCCGACATTCGTATATCCGGCTAGAGCGCCCTGAAGCAGACCGCCATATTTGTCTTTCTCTTTAGAGATGACCTGTGACCAAAGAATGCAGACTTTCTACCGTGTTGAAAGAGACGGTTATCGGTCCTTCTTTCGGTCTAACGCGGTAGAGGTTTGTTGGCGGATTTGAAGAGATGGTCTACGCGAGCCAGAGGGCGCGGGACTCTCCAGTTCCCCTTCAACCGCTGCCGAGCGCCGGCTGATACGCCGTTGCCAAAATGATCGACGCCCGCCTTTGGTCAGTTGTCAAACTTGCTAAGATAAATTGAGGATACCTCGAGAGGAAGTATTTAAGTATGAAAATGGGACTGCAGATACCGTCTTTTACCTGGCCGGGAGGCGCCGAACGGATTGCTGCGAGTCTGGCGCGTATCGGCCGAGCAGCGGAAGAATCCGGGTTTTCGAGTCTCTGGGTCATGGATCATTTCTTCCAGATCGAAATGATCGGCAAGCCTGACGAGCCGATGCTCGAAGGATACAGCGCGCTCAATTTTTTGGCCGCCCATACCAACTCTATCCAGCTCGGCGTGCTGGTCACGGGAGTGATCTACCGGTACCCAGGTATTTTGGTGAAGACGATGACGACTCTCGACGTGCTTTCGGGCGGTCGAGCGTATTTCGGTGTGGGGGCCGGCTGGTACGAACGCGAAGCCGTTGCACTCGGTGTGCCGTTCCCACCGTTAAAGGAGCGCTTCGAGCGGCTCGAGGAGACCGTCCAGATCGCGTTGCAGATGTGGTCGGGAAAAAGTGCGCCGTATATGGGGAAGCATTATCGATTGGCGGAAACGCTTTGTTCGCCGCTGCCGATCGCCAAGCCGCATCCGCCGATCATGATCGGCGGCGTCGGTGAAAAAAGGACGTTGCCGCTTGTAGCCAAGTACGCCGACGCCTGTAATCTCTATGCATTCGAAGATGTAACCGTACTGCGCACGAAACTCGATGTGCTCCGCCGGCATTGCGAGGCGATCGGCCGACGATTCGAGGAAATCGAGCGAACCGCAATCGGCGTCATCGATCTTCGACAAGGCGGCATGAGCGCGCGCGAAGCGATCGAGTACTGCCGTAAAGTCAGCGGCTCAGGCATCCAACATTTCATCGTCAGCATGCCTGGAGATTATGAGCTGAAACCGTTGGAACTTATGCGGAAGGAAATTATTCCCGCAGTCGCCGAGTTTTAGATTGCACTGCGTGCGTTCAAAGTTTTGGTGCAAGGGCCGGGATCGGACCAAGCTAAGTCGCCGTAAGCTCAGGTCGTTCCAAAACCTAGCGTTTTCCGAGCTTAGCGTCTCATTTCCCAGCCGCGATGCCGCGGTTCAACAGTTCAAAGGTTCAAAAGCATGTCCTGAGTTTATCGAAGGGTTCAAGCTAATACTTAAGAGTGAACTCGGATATAGAGGCACGGAGCTCACAGAGCGATTATTCTCGGCTTATTTGCCGTTAACAGCGACAGGCCGAAAATTTTTTTCGCTCGAAAACACCCAACAAAAAATGTGACCTCCGGTTTGCCTTCGGT
>DASPXM010000225.1:0-4649 GCA_035637295.1 Verrucomicrobiia bacterium | reverse complement strand
CCGGCCGCGTGCTCATCGTTCAGGATGAGCCGCCTTGGTCCGGATACGCGCCTTACGTGCGTTGTGCGCTCGACGAATTGCCTGCGGGAAAGCTGGCGTTTACGCCGCGTATTCTTGTTGGCGCAGATCAGTATCTGCCGTATTACGACGAACGACCGTTCCTGCCGTCGCTGGAGACTATTATCGCCGCAGCGAAAGGGTTGATTGATTAACGGCACAATCTGGATGAGCCAGCGAGATTCGCGGTAAGGCCGTGCAAGAATACCTTCCACAAGTTTTCGAGCGATTTGCCAAAGAAGAGTTTCGATACTCGTCGCCTCTTTACGAACGACTTTCTTTGGCTATCGCGAAAGACTCGGAACTTCTCACTTTGGCCGGTCACGGCCGAAGAGGCGAGCGCATTCCAAACTTGTTGTTTGCTGCCGTGCACTTCTTGCTTCTCAAAGGTGTGAAACATCCATTACGACGCTTCTATCCAAGTCTTCCTGAATTTAGCGCCGAGGCGAGTGGTCCCTATGCTGATTTCCGATCGTTTTGTATGGATCACGCCGCTGAAATTCGCCAACAGATCTCCGCTCGCCTGGTTCAAACCAATGAAGTTCGTCGCTGTGCCGGTCTGGTGCCCGCATTTGAATGGGTTAGACGCTTGGCAAAGGACCGGCCGCTCCACCTCGTAGACATCGGAACCAGCGCGGGCCTGAACCTTCTTTGGGACCATTACGCTTATGAGTATGGCACCGCTCATCGTTGCGGAGAATTGAGCTCGCTTGTCAAAATCAAGTGCGCGCTCCAAGGTAATTTTATTCCGCCAATCCCACTCACATTGCCGCAAGTGTCAGCGCGAATCGGTCTTGACTTGAATCCCCTCGATGTACACCATCCCGAGGACGCCCTTTGGCTACGCGCACTGATCTGGCCGGAGCATCGCGAACGATCTGGTTTGTTGGAGAAAGCGATTCAAGTCGTGCAGCAATGCCCGCCGACGCTGCTTCGCGGGGACGGAGTCGAGTTGTTGCCGGATCTGATGAAGTCTGTTCGTGAAGATGAGGTGTTATGTATTGTTCGGATCTTTACTCAGTTACCGCCGCAGTCGCGAGACCGACTATCCGCCTTGATCGCGGGATATGCTGGCAGACGAGATGTTTTCATGATCACGCTGAGGCCTCATGGTGGCGATGATTCGGAGCTTCACCTGACTTCATTTATCGACGGTGACAAGACAGAGTGGCGTCTCGCCTATCTGCAAAACCACGGCGAATGGATCGAATGGGTACAACTTGGATGAGTTATGTCCGCGGTAACCAGATGCGATTTCATTCCGGCGAATGCAGCGATAGGCATTGACTGAGTCAAGAATGTCTCCATGGAGGCAAACATGAAGCTAGATGTTCTCTCTATGATCGTGTTTCTGCTTGTCTGTTCCATTCCCGCTCATGCGCAAGTAAGCAACCCTGACCTCATCGCCCAAGCAAAAAAGGAAGGGCGCGTCACCTGGTACACCACCGTGTCCATCCCCGAGAGCAAACAGTTCATGGACATGTTTGAGAAGCAATATCCTTTTATCAAAGTCGATTTGCTTCGTTCCGGCTCTGGCCCTCTGGTCAATCGCATTGTCAGCGAGTATGCGGCAAAGAATTACGCCGCCGACGTTTTGCACGGCATGTCGAGCCGGGGTGGGTTCACGGTTCTCAAGCAGAGAAATATCATCGGCCGCTACGAATCACCCGAGCGCAAATATTATCCCGCCGAACTCAAAGATAAGGAAGGTTACTGGGCGTCTACTTTTCAAAATACATTTGTGCTGGCTTATAACAAACGAAACGTAAAGCCTGAAGATGTTCCGAAAACCTACGAGGACTTGCTCAAGCCCATGTGGAAAGGCCGGCAGATCATCAACGACACGGATAATTTCGAGTGGTTCGATGGTCTGCTCAAATTTTGGGGTCGGGACGAAGGCCTCGCTTATTTTCGTCGCTTGGCCCAGCAAGATCAGATCTTTCAGCGCGGCGCGCGCGGTCGTATTCAACTAGTAGCGGCGGGCGAAGCGCCGCTCACGATCGGTTATGGACCGCACGCCCAAAGTTTTGTCAATCAAGGCGCGCCGATCGAGTGGGTGCCGCTGGAGCCGGTGGTGGTGATCGTCAACAGCGTCAGCATCGCGCAAAGAGCGCCGCATCCCGCAGCCGCGAAGCTTTTTATCGACTTTCTTTTCTCCAAGCCCGCGCAATTGAAACTGCGCGAATTGAGCCGGATTCCATCGCGCAACGACGTCGATGCCGATCCGCCACGGCTAATCAAAGGATTCAAAAAGGTCGTTCAAGACATCGAGAACGAAAATATGGCGGAGTCGATCAAGCTCTTTCAGCAAACGTTCAGTTTAACGCCGTAGTCGAGAAGAAATTTAACCCCGCCCCGAACCTGGATTCCGGCTCGCCGGCCGGAATGATGATTCGGGTACGTTTCAGCCGAAGCGCTGATCCGTCCTATGCCGGATGCGCACCGTATTTAATTCACCACGCAGGACACCCCCACCTCTTTCCTCCCCCGCACGAGCGGGGGAGGATGAAGTAGGGGGACTACGCGAACTTCGCCGTTGCGGTCATGGTCACGTTGCCATTGGAGTCGAGCGACCACAGCGTCGCTTCGCGCCCGTCGGTGCTTGGCGTACCCGCGATAGTAAAATTGCCGCTGTCGTAAGTCTGGCGCGCCGTCTGAAATCCAAAATAGCTTAGCGGGCGGCTTGGCACTTCGGTGCGGCACATCTCGATCATCAACTGGCAGATGAGCGAGGTCTGCACCACCAGGCCCGGAAGTTTTTCTACCTTGGTGACGTAGTCGCGATCGTAATGGATGCGGTGGCTATTGAACCGGATCGCGGAGAAACGAAATAGCAGCGATGTCTTAGGTTCGAACACGCGTTTCCATTTGGCCTCAGCTGGAACTGCCGGCGCAGCTTTAGGCGCCGCGTCGGCTGTTGCTTCACTGAGCATCATCATGTCGCGCTCCTCGACGACGCCGAGGCCGCGGCTGCTCGATATACTGCTCTTTTCGATTATGGTGACCATGGCGCCGCTCGGGCCGTCATCGATTTGCATGTCGGCGATCTCGGTGACCTTCTTGATCTCGTCACCGACGCGGAGCGGTTCGTGAAAGGTCATGCGGGTACCGCCGATGCGCCGGCGTGGTAACGGAATAGCAGGTATCAAACCACCGCCGGAAGCCTGGCCGTCCTCACGCATCTGCGTCGGTCGATGTGACGGCGGAAAAAATCCGCCATGCCAGCCAGGCGGAACTACCTCTCCTTTATCCGTCGGCGCCTTCTCCAACCCAAGAGTCGCGGCGAATTTTAACATCACCGACCCGGTGACGACGTCGATCGCCGTTTCGCTTTTGCCGATATAGCTTTTGAAGCTTTCCAAAGATTCCGCCATGGCGACACCTCCGTTTGATTTTGTCTGTCGCAAAGCCTAGTCCTCTACCGTTTGCTATGTCAAGGCATTGAGCAGTCGAAATTTGCGAAAAAAAAATGAAGCTGCATGCTCTTTCTCTGTATGGTAGGAATACGCGACTGGCCGTTTCAAACGGGGGGTTGTTTAAGATGAAAACAGGTCTCAGGTTGTTGTTCGCTGCGTTAATCGTCATTGCCATCGGCTGCGCCGCCTCCGGCACTACACCGTTTGCAGACCCGCGATTCGTACGACACGCGATAGTCTCCGGAAGCGATCCGGGCTGTGAACAGGCGACTCTGGTGTCGACCGGCGGTGCCTTTCCCAAAGACTCGCGGACGTTGGCGATCCGGTGGACTGGCTACACCAATTACGAGATCGTCTACAATAGCCAAATTATTCTGCTCGATGCCCATTTCGATCGGGGCAGTATGTTCCCGCCGCTTGGTTTCACGGCGGCGAGCGAACGTAATTTTGCTGGGCCATGGACATCTCGATCATATGTCGGACGCTGCGTCAGTGGGAGCGAGAACCGGCGCGCTTGTCGTCGGCGCACCGGTGACGACAGATAAGATGAAAACGCAGTCGATTGACGCGAAGCAGATAAAAACCGTTACTGGTCGCGGCGGGGAGCTGCTCGAATTTCCTGGATTCAAAGTGGAGCCGATTCTGGGGAGACACGGCGAACCGCCAAAGGATGTGACCGCGGCTTTCGAAAATGCGCTGAAGGCAGTCGCGCCGAAGCCCACGGCCGAACAAATCGCGGAGCGAAATGAGATTCGCCAGCGCGGCACCAACGATTCGCGCGTTGTGACCGAAGGAACGATTGCCTATCTGATTACGCTGGATAACGGCTTCCGCATCATGTTTCGCGACAGCGGCGGAACGGTGACGGACTATGAGAAGGCTGTGATGGAGCGAGTCGGCCGTGTGGATGTCGCCCTGGTCGCCGTTTCCGCATCATTCCTGCACACCCTCACAGCGCAACGCGCGCTCGAGCATATGCGCGCGTACAAACCTGACGTATACATACCCGGCCATCACGACGCTTCCTTCAATGGTTTGTGGAGAGCGACGGAGCCGCTCTTCCAGGCGCTCAAGGACGAGAATCCGAATATCATTACGGTCTCACGCGGGTATCGAGAGGCGATTTGTTTCGATACCGAAAATAATATTCAGCGCAGGCAAGGCAGGTGAGATAGA
>DASPXM010000224.1:0-17470 GCA_035637295.1 Verrucomicrobiia bacterium | reverse complement strand
AATCGTAACTCTCTTCCAGCAGCTCCCGGTCATCCGTGCGAAAGGTTTTCCCCATTGCCTTCAAGGCGAAATTTTTGTCTCGTTGCCCGCGCGCTGCGCCTTCGATGTACGCTCGCATGAAACGCTTGACCATGTCCTCGTTGGTTTTCAAATAACGCCGGGTCGTCACTACACCATTGATGTGATATTCGGCGTCGAGCTTGGACATATCGAGCAATTCCTTGAGCTTCACTTTTTTCGCTTGCAGCGTAGCCGGCGGGCTCAGCGCCGCCGCGTGAATTTTTCCCGTCACGATCGCGGTCACCGTCTCCGCCGGTCCGCCGGTCTGGACCATTGTGATATCGCGCTCCGGATCGATGCCGTAAAACCGTAGCGCGAATCGCGAAGCGAGATCGGACAGCGTGCCGAATCGCGTCGTGCCAAAAATTTTGCCCTTCAAATCCTCCATGCGGCCGATTTCCGGCCGGCTGTAGATCCAAAACAGGAACTTCTTCACGATGGTAGCAATGATGACCGTGTCTGCGCCGGAAAGATTTGCTTGGATGGATGCCGCGCCGCCGAGCTGGATAATCGGCAACTCTCCGGCCAACATCGCCTGCAGCGCCAGCGAACTGCCCGGAATGCTGATGGCTTCCACGCTGAGCCCATGCTTCTCGTAGAAGTTGCCTTCTTTCGCCAGCCACATCGACATCTGAGTGGCCGACGTCGACCCGCCGCCGACGCGGATTTTGTCGAGTTTCTTGTCCTGGCCGGCAACCTTGGCGGCGAAGACGCTCAAACACAAAATGGCGATGCAAAGCAAGGAAAGACTTTTTTTCACGGCGCCGTCTCCTTTCCGCCGATTTCATAAAGCCCCGAGTCCGCCGCTTTACGCCCAACCCGCCGTTTCCACCACCTTCTCCACAGCTTGGGAGCAGAAACGGTAAGACACCACTCTTCCGCGTGCGCTTTGCTTTGCGCTAAAAGCTCCTCATAAATCTTAATGAAATCTTCCGGTGAATGTTCGATAGAACTCGCCACGATCTGGGTTGAATACTTGTTGACGATGACCTGCCGCGGGAATTTCGTTTGCGCTTCGTCTGCCGGACGGGAATCGTCGATGGCGAAAAAGAAAACCCAGCCAAACGGTCGTTCAACCGTGCGATCTTGTTGAATCGAGATACGATTATGTTCTTTCGCCGATCCGAGCCGCACGAGTACCGATTGCTCGGCCTGTTCCTTCGTCAAAACACCGTCCATACTTGCATCTTTGGACAACTTGCTACGACGATCAACTACCGTTTTTTTTTCGCGCGAATACTGAGATGACAACTTCGGAGCGACTGAGACGCGTCTAATCGGCGCCACGCAGAAAGTCGCTGATTAGCACGTTGCAGCGCTCAGCGTGATCCCAATGCACCCAGTGCGCGGCTTCCTCGAAGATGTGGAGTTCGGCCCGGGGAATTTTTTGGAACATCAGCCACGCCTGCTCCACCGACGTGCCGTGGTCGTTTTTGCCCCAGATGATCAGTGTTTTGCATTTTAGATTGCCGAGTCGGTCTTCCAGCGGCTTCGACTTTGGCGCGTCGTAGCGTTTCAACTGCGCATCGTAGTTTTTCCCGGTGCTCATTTCGTAGCGCTCGCGCACGAGCTCGTCAGTCACCAGCTCTCGATGATAGATGGTACCGAAAGTCATCTTGCGCATGTTTTCCAAGGTCGGCGTGTACTCGCGCAGCTCCTCGGCATGTTTCTTCGACTTCGCCTGCGACTCTGCGGAACCCTTCGGCGCCAAGGTATTGCTCGAAATGAGTACCAGCTTTTTCGTCCGCGCATCTTCAAGCGCGAGGCGCGCCGCGAGATGGGCGCCCATGGAATTGCCCATGACGTGATAACGCTCGAGCTTCATTGCGTCGATAAAAGCGCGCGCGTGCGCAAAACGAAAATCGAGCGAGTAATCAGTCGGATTGTCGGTGAGTCCGAACCCTGGTTGATCGAAGGCGTACACAGCGAAGCCCGCCTCAGCGAGGGGCTCGATATTCAATTTCCAGTTGACCGACGAACAAGTGCCCGGCGAGCCACCGTGACAAAGCACAATCGGATGGCCTTCGCCGGTTTTGATGTAAAAGGTGCGCAGGCCTAAGACTGCCAGGTAATCACGACTTTGAGCGAGCTTCGGCATACCTCAATACCTTCCCGCCTTTCGGCGCGCGCGTCGGTCCGTAGGGGGTGCCCCTCTCGATGTAAATACAAGCGCCAGCAGAGTAAGTAACGCCGCCAATCTCGATCTCGCCGTCAAGCACATAAAACATCTCGTGGTAGGGATGGCTATGGACTGGGATATCCGTGTCCGGTCCCCAGTGACGAATCATCATCTCCGGACCCGACTCTCCTTTACTCACATGCAGCCATTTTGTATATCCACGTCCGCTCTTCGCCATCTCGACATCTTTTTCATTCACCGCGTGAATCGCCATAAACACCCCCGATAGATTTTATCCTACAGCCGCACTCTTGCCGAGATTTTGTTCACTCTCGGGCACCCATTTTTCATAGGCGGGAATTACGATCGTCTTATTTTTGTCCGGATCTCGAACAACGCACTTCGGATCCTCGCCGCGCTTCACTTTGTCGATCTCACGTAGGTACATCTGTCGCAATTTGATGATTCCATCGTCGATCGCCGGACCCAGGTGTTCGTTTTCGCGATCGGCGATCGGCGGCATACTGTCGACGACCATGCCGTCCTCGATGAAATGAAGCGGCGGAATTTCATAACCTAAATCCGGATTGTCGGAATCTCGATATTCTTTATAGGGCACGATGAATTCCTGTGGCGGCTTCCATCGCCGACTGAACGGGTCGCCTTCGTATTTACCGGGATTGTTCGATGGCTTAAAACGGACGCGCATCAGCAATGTATGCGTATCATCGATCGGCACGCTCCATCGGGCGGCCGAAACAGGTGTGCCCGCCTGGCCGCCGGTTAAGTACCTGCCGCCGCTGCCGCCGCAACTGATGCCCGGCATCAAGAGATGATGCTCGCGATAGTTCAGCATTCCCGGCTCTTTGGTTTTCCGATAGGCTTTGTAGACCATGCCCCATTCGGTTTCGTGAAAGCCAAGCTCGGGCTCGGTGCTCATAATATCCGGCCATGCGCCGCCGTGGGTAAAACTCGGGTGGACCGGGTCCATGCCGTTCTCGACACATTGCAACCAATTGCAGTTTTGAAAACCCTGGATCGTGATGTAAACGTCGCCCTCGCCGACGAGAAAATTATAACGCGGCACCAGCGGCACCGGCTGCGGACCAAAGTAGGCAAAGATCAATCCGCCTAATTCTTCGACGGGATAAGCCGGCAGCCGAATGTTTTCTTTTCTGAGTGGGCTGTCGGCGGGCTCGGCGGGAATCTGCACGAGTTTGCCGCTCGTGTCATACAGCCAGCCGTGATAGCGGCAGCGCACTCCATCGCGCTCGATATCGCCAAGGCACAAGTTGGCGCGCCGGTGCGCGCAGTAAGCGCCAATCACGCCGGGCTTGCCTGTCGCATCACGAAAGAGCACGAGATCTTCACCGAACACACGGATGAATGTCGGCTTCATTTTCAAGTGCGCCGAGATGCCGACCGGCCACCAGTAACGGCGCAAAAACTCGCCCATCGGCGTGCCGCCCCCGGTGCGGGTAAGAATCTCATTTTCCTCTTTAGTAGTTTTGTACATCGTTGTCCCTCAAGCCTCACTTTCACCGCGACGGTCCCCCTCCTTCGTCCTCCCCCGCATCGCGGGGGAGGAAAGAGGTGGGGGTGTGACCTTCGTGGTTGTAGTTCTTCCTCACTGCGCCAGAACTTTTTTCATCCGCTCGATGACGTCCGGCGGTTGCATGACGACCTTTTTCGCGAGCGCTTCCAGCTCTTGCCCGTTCACCGGCTCGACTTCCCAGTTTCTTTTCTGCGCCTCTGCTTTGAACTCCGGATCATTGAGCGCTTTCAGCAAAGCTTCGCGAAGCATCGCCAGCCGGTCAGGCGGCATCCCCGGCGGCGCTATCAACGGTCGACCGATCGAATCAGGAGACATTAACACCACGGCCAACCGGCGCGTAACATCCGTCGCTTTCCGTTTGTCCAGGATTTCATTGACCGTCGGCACGTCAGGCAGTCGCGGATCTCGCTTGGGACTTCCGTGCACCAGCACGCGGGTGAACCCGCTCTTGTACCAACTTCGCGTGGGCTCGCTGCCGAAGTACCCTTCCAAACTACCGGCGCGACACTGCACCTCGCCTTTCTGCATGGCCAGGTCGATTTCTGCTGCGCCGGGATAGCCGGTAACGATACTGAATTTGACGCCGGCGACTTCTTCAATCAACCGGGGAAAGTAATGACCGACCGTACCGAGGGCCGTTGCCCCGCAGCGCGGCGGCTCCGGCGCGTTACGAATATCGTCCAGCGTTTTATAGAGAGTGTCCGCTCGGCCATAGATAATCCGCACCGTCCTTTCGGGCGATCCGATCCAACTAAACTTCGCCCAGTCGAACTTCACTTCCTTCATGTCTGTCAGTTGGTTGAAATAAAG
The DNA here is from genome assembly GCA_035637295.1 of Verrucomicrobiia bacterium. Taxonomy (GTDB): domain Bacteria; phylum Desulfobacterota; class Binatia; order UBA9968; family UBA9968; genus DP-20. The sequence continues at coordinate 12,926 of DASPXM010000224.1, read as the reverse complement.
ACCGGGCGTGACAAAGCCGATCGTCAGTCCATCCGGCTTAGCTACGCCGTAGATATAATTCGCCGCCGTCAGCGAACCCGCGCCCGGCATGTTCTGCGAGATAATGTTCGGTTTGCCGGGAATATGCGGGCTCATGGCGCGCGCCAGCGCCCGCGCCCAAAGATCGCTAATGCCGCCAGGCGAAAACCCAAGGACTAAGCGGATCGTCTTATCTTCGAAGAAGGAAGACTCAGCTGATACTCGCGAGCACAGCGCTATGGAAAAAAGCAGCGAGAAGAAATTTGCGCGCTTCACCGAATCCTCCGTGAAACTACCGCACACGCTGAACCGTGGATGAATGGGAAGCAAGCCTCGGGCGAATCGACGAATTTGGCGTCTCACTAATCAAGATTGGAGTGAATTCGCGTAACATGGCGACACACAACCCCACGCACTCTTCACAAATGTTAACCCTCGGTCCCGCAATCAGTTTTTTAACCTCGTTCTCCCGCTTGCCGCAAAATGAGCATCGCAGATTTCTCGGAACATCCTTGGATTTTGACCTAACAGAAACATGGATCGCACGAGCGAGAGCTTTCTGAATTAGTTTTCGTCGTTTCTCGTTTTTCGTCATACAGCAGATTTTGACGGCACCTACCCTTTCAAATCCATCCGCAGATCCCAGGAGCGCAGCATGCCCAGCTCGTCGAGCACTTCTTTTAAATACTTAAAGTTGTAGTAATCGCTCACCGGTTTTTTGGGCAAGTTCCACTCCTTGGTGTAGAAATCCACCTTGCGTTGATAGGCTTCGAAATCGAGCACGGGTCCCCATTCCTTGTGCACCTCATCGTAGGCCAGGTTAGCTAGCTCGCGGTTGATGAAATGGTTGTGGCGCAGAATCGAGTCGAGCGTTTCTTCCTTGCTATACTTAGCGATCATCGTGCCACGCAGGAGCGCGCGCACCATGCTTTTAACGACGACTGGTTTTTCCGCGATCACCGCGGGCGATGTTGAAAAGCCCGCTTCCGGGATGGCGAAGAGATCACGGCACGACTGAAGCGCATGACCGCCCATTTGCACTGCGATGTTCCAATGCGGTGGATCGCAGCACACCGCATCGACTTCGCCTTTTTCAAATAACGCCAAACGGAAACGTTCCGTGTTAGGCGGCTTGCCGCGGCTATCGATCCACGTAACATCCTTTTCCGGATCGACAGCGAAGTAGCGCATCACCATCTTGGCGTCCATGCTCGATCCACCTTTGAGATCGCCGGCGATTTTTTTGCCTTTGAGATCTGGAACATCTTTGACGTAAGGCTTGGCAACGAATACATGAGCCGTGCGGTTGGCAATCGACACCACATTGACTTCACCGTCGATGTGGTCGCGATTCTCCAGAACCGAGCGAAACGGCGGCGAGCCGCCAGGCGATTGAAAAATGATCGCGCCGTCCTTACGCCATTGGTGGCGCGGGTGCTGGCTATCCGGAATACCTTGAACAGGCCGCAAATCGACATCCAAGCCTTCCTCTTTGAAAAATCCCTTGTCGTGCGCCACCCACATGGGCGCGAGATTGAGGGGCAGAGCCGGTCCGAACACAACGATTTTTTCGTTGGAAGTCATTCCTTTTCTCCTTTTAGTGGAACGGTATAATGGTCTGGCCAAATCTACTTCAATTTGATATATAGCAGGCAATTAAGCACTGTCAAGGAGATTTTGGCCTGACCAATGGTTCAATATAACAGTCTTGTCGACAGAATCGCCACCGATCTTCGAGAACAAATTGTCCAACATAAATTGAAGCCCGGGGAGCGATTGCCTTCGGAGCGGAGCCTCTGTGCCGCCTTTGGGGTCGGCCGAACGACGATCCGCGAGGCGTTAAAATCACTGGTCGTGCGTGGGCTTGTGACCCGGCAGGGACGCGGCGTCGTGGCTGCCGATCCGGAGCTCCTATTGCTTCCAGGCGCTGATCTGGCCGGCCTCGCGGCGCAGACTTCGATTAGACAGCTTTTCGAAGTGCGTAAGCTCATGGAAGTAAGAGTGGCGGGTTGGGCGGCAATGCGCGCAACCGCCGAGGATATCAACACGATGCGCCTGACGATCGAAGCCGAGATTTCTCGTAACACCGCCGCGGGCAATCCCAATCGCATGTTTCACGATGCCCTGGCGAAGTCGGTACACAACCCAGCGCTAATGCAGGTCTATGAGTCGGGCAGAACGCTTTTTTTTCGCCTGCCATTTTTCTGGAAACTATTCGACGACGATGAAGTAAAAACCGTCCGGGCTTGGCGCCATGAATTGGCGCGCCGCTGGCATGAACAGATTCTCCAAGCCATCGAACAACACGACGCCGCCGAGGCCGAAGGCGCGATGTTTGAGCACCTGGATATTATGGAAAAAGATCTTCTCAACAGATTGCAGCGAGCCAACGGCGATCCCACCCATCACGATCCCTACTCTCATCCTTTATTGGCCGGTTATGACGCGGACAAAGAAATGTCAGAGGGGAAAGGTTTGAAACGGTGACAATTACTCCGTACCGAAAAACATCTTTGAGAATTCACGTTGCAGTTTTCGCATGGGTTTTTCTCGCGTCCGCATCTCACCTCTCGGCTGCCGACTCCAAGTCGCGAGAGCTGCTCAAGCTGCGCCTGGGACTCGGCTCGGCTCCGGCTCCAGCCTTACCAAATTCGGTACTTTGGCTCGCCAAGGACTTGGGCTTTTACCAGCGTGAAGGCCTCGACGTTGAACTGAACGAATTCAAAGGCACCCCGCTCGTGATCGCCGCCATGATCGCCGGTGACATCGACGTGGGCAACGTTTCGACTTCCGATGTGATCAGATTAGTAGCGACTAAAGGACAGCCGATGCGCGCGATTCACTCCCCTGACGCCCGGCTTTATTTCCTTATTGCGGGCCGGGACGAGATCAAATCCCTACCCGCTCTTCAGGGAAAAACTTTCGCGGTATCGCGCATTGGTAGTGTTGATCATTCGCTGTCGACGGTCGCGCTAAAATCTTTAGGAGTAAACCCGGCCAGTCTCACTTTCGTCGCCATGGGAGTACCGACCACTCGTGCCCAAGCGCTCACTGCCGCGCGCGTCGATGCCACGACGGTTTCAATCGCCACCTGGATCACGATTCAAAAGGAGCCCGGCGTCAGGATTCTTTTGGATCAGAACACGTTTTACGAAAACGCCACCGTAGTTGAGAAAGTAAACGCCGTCACCACCAAGGTGATGGAAGAGAAGCCGGAGCATTTGCGCAGGTTTACTGCAGCGATCCTAAAAGCCAGCCGTCACTTCATCGACAACCAGGACGCCTGGCTAGAAGCCCTCGGCAAGCGGCGTCCCGATGTCGACCGCAAGGATTCGGCAAATCTATGGGCCGGCTTTAAAACCGCCTGGGCGGTAAACGGGCTGATGAATCTCGATGCGTACAAAAAAAGCGCGGACTTCTTTTACCAAACCGGCACGTTGGAAAAAGTCCCCAAAATAGAAGTCGGAGAATGGGCCGAAACGCGCTTCGTCGATGACGTGCTCAAGGAAATCGGCGTCTATGCGAAGTCCGATCCGCTTGGCCGCACACTACGCTAAGTTAATGAGCCCTCAGAGGAACCAAGAGTCGTCAATCAGCGCGCAAGCGGCGGCACGGTAATCGACTCGCGCACGCCCTGCAACCAATCGACGTTGTCGGCAACAACGGTAGAAGTGCCGCGCACACGGTAAACGCTCGGATCGCGAGCGCCGATTGGAATCGTGCCATTTTGGCGCAGCGCATGTGCTGCGTCGAGCAACATCCAGCGCGCTTTGATCACGCTGAGGTCACCCAAGCAAAGATTTTCTTTGGTACGATCGAGAATCGGCGTGGGTCCCTCGTTTTCTGTAACACAAACATCCTGCAGATTGACTCCGGCGATACCGAAGCGGCGCGTCTGATGAACGTGCCAGTTCATGAGGTAATCGTTGGACCTCTTGGCTTTCGTGCGAACGTGTCCGAATGCTACCGAGTTGGTCGCGGGATCGTAGACCTCTTCGGCAAACGGCGCGCGCACCGATTCTTTGGAAGACTCTTTGACGGTTTGGCTCGGATACCACTTGATCTGCCACTTCACGCAACTCTCGTCGTCGACTGGGATGTATGCCCGAGCTTGCTTTTGATCGCCGCCGGGTGGCATCGTGTAAAAAGGCAAGATGAACTGATTGACCCGCCATAAAGACTTGCCTTCTCCCACGGCCCGCTTCGCGCCATAGGTGAAACCGCCGGCGTTATCCGCGATCTCGATATCCATCGGCGTTCTCGAGCCAGATCGGTTAGCGACCAGATGTTGCGCCGGTTGTTGCTCCGCGGTTAGCTGCTCGTCCGAGAGATCGTAAGGTGAATGCAGCCACATGACGTGCGTCGGGTCGATGCCGCCTTCCAGAACCTGAAGGTAATTACACTCCTGATAGAACAGTCGATAATTGCGATCGCCTTCCGGCACACGTAAGCATTCCAGATCCGGCAGCTGCGGTAATTGTTTCGCGGGGCCCATGTAAGCCCAGATAATTCCGCCGTGCTCGGTGCAAGGATATCCGGGATGATGAATCTCGTATATAAATTGCTGCTCAGCCGGGATATTCGGCATCGCGATGCAGTTTCCGATCCTATCGAACTTCCAGCCGTGATAAGGACAGCGGAGTCCGTCTTCTTCGGCGCGGCCAAAGAACAACGGCGCGAGCCGGTGCGGACAGTAGGCGCCGATCAAGCCAAGCTGGCCAGCGCCCGTGCGAAACAACACCAGATCTTCACCGAGCAATTTGACGCGTATCGGTCTGCCGCCTGGTTCGACAAGATCTGCGGCCGGCGTAACCGGAATCCAGTATTGCCGGAACAAATTTCCCATGAGCGTACCTGGACCGACCTTGGTTAGCCAGTCGTTTTCTTCCTTGGTGAAATTTTTCAGGCTCTCTTTACCGGCGTGGTACATGCTCTGGCCATTCATCGATCATAACCTCTCTTCATTCGTGAGCTTCTATCAAACCCTTACCTCTGTCAAACGGAACCCTGTTGGCACCATCGCACGTCGGGAATATGAGAATGGTCCCCGGGCACGGCCACAGTGCTTGGAGTCTCATTCTCCACGCTTATCCCGTCAGTTTTAATTGCCTTGACAGCAAGTAATTGAAATGAAATCTTAGTTGCAGAGTCAGCGCTGAACTGCTCGACGCAGAGTGATTATCGCTGTAATCGACCCGACAAATCAGGAGGAAACCTATATGGCGATCGCACTATCCCACGGTGGAGCCACAATTTACTCGTCTCCTATGCCATCAAAGGAAGTTTTAGTTGGAACCCGCGAAGGCGTCGTTACGATTGCGCGTCAGACCTCCGACTCGGAGTGGCGCGTCGCCAACCGAGCCATCACCGACAAACATATCAGCGCGATCATCAGGGAGCCGGAAAGCGGCTTGATGTTCGCCGGCGCGTTTCACGGTTCGGTGCATGCGAGCGCTGACGATGCCAAGACGTGGGAGCCACGCGACAATGGACTTAGCCAAAGCAATGTCTATTCGTTGGCTGCGCAACGGGTGAACGGTCGTGTCCGTTTATTCGTCGGAACGGAACCGGCGCACCTGTTCGTCAGCGACGATCTCGGTCTTCACTGGACGGAACTGCCGGCTCTTCGGTCCGTGCCGAGCGTGCCGAAGTGGAATTTCCCTGCTCCGCCTCACATCGGGCATGTGAAGCATATCAATTTCGATCCCGAAAACCCGGCCACGATCTATGCGTCGATTGAGGTCGGCGGTCTGCTCCGCAGTACGGATGGCGGAGAACACTGGGAAGAGTTCCCGAGCCTATATGAAGACGTCCACCGACTGATGATTCATCCTTCCGATCCGAAATTTTTGTACGCCGTCACCGGTCGAGGACTCTACGTCGGTCCTGACTCGGGCACGCGCTGGGATCAATGGACGAAGAGAGAAGATGAAGTCGGCGGATACCCCGATGGGTTTGTGTTCCGTCCATCCGACCCGAAAGTGATGTTCATGACCGCGGCGCACGACGCTCCCGGCACCTGGCGCACGACCCACTTCGCCGGCGCGCGCATCTCGCGCAGCACGGACGGCGGGCGCACGTGGCAGATCTTACGCAACGGTTTGCCTGACCGCTTGCAGGCGAGCATCGAGGCCTTTTGCCTCGAGGAAGCAGGAGGGTCATGCTCAATCTTTGCCGCAACCACTTCAGGCGAAGTGTTCTCTAGCGAAGATCTCGGCGAGCACTGGAAGAAAATCATCAGTGGCTTGCCGCCGATCTCCAAGGCGGGCCATTATCGAAACCTTGTTGCGGCGTGATAATCCGGATACCGAGCGAAAGTTAGACACTTCGTTGGTCTTGTCTCAGTAGGGTTAATGAATAGGTCGCTGTGTCCCTATCGTCATTACCGCGAAAGCGGACTCCGGTAGGGGCAGGTTTGAGACCTGCCCCTACATCCGCATTCCGCCTTGCTTGATCTCGGGCGGCCCTGCGTTTTCGCCGCCGGCTCTTCGCCTACTTCGATCCAGTTCACTGGCGGTTGCAAGATGATTCGCCGCCGTGAATTGAAGGCATATATTTGGTGATACACGAAAAACCCATGTCCAAGTACCGCGTCACCGTCGATACCGGAGGAACATTTTCTGATTTTGTCTTTTTCAACGAAGATAGCGGCGAGATTGCGATTACCAAAGTTCCGTCGACTCCGAAAGAACCCTTTCAAGCCGTCTTGAACGGCGTTAAAGAATTGCTCGATCAGGGCGTCGCAGCCGGAGACGTATCATTTTTTTGTCATGGCACCACCGTCGGCACCAACGCGCTTTTGGAAGAAAAAGGCGCCAAGACTGGCCTCCTCGTCACCCAAGGATTTCGCGGTATTTACGAGGTCATGGAACAGACCCGTGGTTACGGTCCCGCCACTTACGATCTGTTTTTCGAGAAACCAAGACTGCTCGCGCCGCCCTTTTACACTGAAGAGATTCCCGAACGGGTCGACTTTCGCGGCAACGTGTTGAAAGCCATCGACGTCGAAGCGTCACGCGAAGCGGTCAGGCGGCTCAAGAAGAAAGGCGTGCAGTCGGTGGCCGTCTGCTTTCTCTTTTCATTTCTCAATCCGGCCCATGAACTTACGATCAAAGAAATCTTTGCGCAGGAATTTCCCGAAGCGCGTCTGTCGCTTTCCTATGAAGTGCTGCCGCAAATCCGTGAGTTCTATCGACTGAGCACCACGGTTATCAATGCCTACATCCAACCGGTGATGGCAAGCTATGTGAGCCGCCTGGAAAGCCGCATGCGCGACATGGGCGTTGCCACGCCGAAGCTTTATATCATGCAATCCAACGGCGGCGTGTCGACCTTTAAAGGTTCGGCAGCGAAACCCGTGGCCACCGTGCTCTCCGGCCCCGCCGGCGGTGTCATTGCTTCGATGGGTACCTGCGAGCGCGTCGGCATCAACAACATCATCACTTTCGATATGGGCGGCACCAGCTGCGATGTCGCGCTAATTCATCAGGGCAATCCAGTCATCACCACTCAAGGAAAAATCAACATGCGCCCGATCAGCCTGCCGATGCTCGACATTCACACCGTCAGCGCCGGCGGCGGCACCATCGCGCGCATCGACGCTGTCGGCGGACTGCAAGTCGGCCCGGACAGCGCCGGCGCCGACCCCGGTCCGGTTAGTTACGACCGCGGCGGAGAAAACATCACGATCACCGACGCTAATATCGTGACCGGTGTTTTGGATCCCGATCATTTTCTCGGCGGCAGGATGAAACTCAACAAGCACAAGGCGGAAACGCTCCTCGAGGAAAAGATCGCCAAGCCGTTAAAACTCGATTTGCTCGAAGCCGCTGACGGCGTGCTCAAAATCATCGACGCCAAAATGGAAGAAGCGATCAAGGCGGTGTCCTCGGCGCGCGGCTACGACATCCGTGACTTTACGTTAGTCGCTTTCGGCGGCGGCGGCCCGATGCACGCCGGGCGCATGGCGCTAGATTTGGGAATTCCGACCGTGCTCGTACCGCTGACGCCGGGGGTGCATTCCGCCCTCGGCCTGCTCATGTCGGACGTGAAGCATGACTACGTGCGCTCCAAGCTGGTCGGTCTGGACGATCTCGATCTCGCTGAGATCAATCATCTGTTTAGCCAGTTGATCGAGCAGGCCAAGGCCGATCTCTATGACGAGGGCTTTCACGGCGACGAGATCAAGATCGAGCCCTATCTCGATCTGCGCTACGCCGGACAAGGGTACGAGCTCACGGTTCCCTGTTCCATGCCGCCGCTGACGAAGCCGGACTTGATCATCATGCGCGAACGATTCGACACGTTGCATGAGCAGAACTCCGGTCACAAAGCAGAAACCGAGCCGGTCGAACTGGTGAGCCTGCGACTCATTTCTCTCGGCCTGGTTCAACAAGCGAAATTATCACCGGGCAAAGTGACGGGACGCAAAGTCGAGCAAGCGAAGAGCGGCGCGCGCAAGGTTTTCTTCGGCAAAGAGCACGGCGTTCTCGCCGCCGAGATTTACCATCGCGACCTGCTCGAACAAGGTCACCGGATCGCCGGCCCGGCGATCGTCGAGCAATTGGACACCACGACGGTCATTCAGCCCGAGCAAGAAGCGATGGTGGACGAGTATCGGAATATCATCATAAGGGAGAAAAAGGCGTGAGAACAATATCGCTTCGGAGTAATGGAGTATTGGAGTACTGGAGTGCCGCTGTTCTGAGCATAACTCCAACTCTCCATCACTCCATCACTCCAATTGTCTCTTTGCCTATTGCCTAGCGTATGACGATCGATCCCGTAACCCTGCAAGTGATTCAAGCCCGTCTCGCCGGCATCGTCCAGGAGATGCAGAACTCGCTGTTCCGCACCGGCTATTCGACGATTATCCGCGAGTCCCAGGACGCCAGCTGCGCGATTCTAAATCGCCAGGGCGAAGTCGTCGCTCAGCATGTCGTCTTGCCGCTCCACATGGGCGCTTTTCCGGCTTGCGCTGCCGGCATTCTTAAAAATTATTCCGCCGAGGAAGTGCGTGAGGGCGACGCATTCATTACCAATCACCCTTACCTCGGCGGCAGCCCCCACGCGCCGGACATGGCCGTGCTTTCACCGATCTTTTATCAAGACGAGTGGGTCGGCTTCGCTGCCACCCTGGCGCACAAAAGTGACATTGGCGGTCCCGTGCCCGGTAGCTGCTGGAGCCAGGCCCGCGAAATTTATCAGGAAGGTCTGCATGTGCCGCCGATCAAGTACGTCCACGCCTATCAAACCAGCAGAGACATCGAAGCGCTGCTCGGCTGCAACAGCCGCACGCCCGAGCTTGTCGTTGGCGACCTGCGCGGCCAAGTGGGCGCGGCGCGCCTGGGCGAAAGACGCTTTCAGGAAATCATGAACCGCTACGGCAAGCAGACAATCCTAAGCTCTTTCGACCAGCTCTTTGCCTTAACCGAAGCCAAGGTGCGCGCCGAAATCGCTTCATGGCCCGACGGCACCGGCGAGGGTGAACGATTTGTTGATAGCGACGGCGTCGAGCTCGACAAGCCGGTGCGCTTGCACGTGAAAATCGACAAGAAAGGCGATCACCTCCTCTTCGACTTCACCGGTTCGGCGGATCAGACTAAGGGACCGGCGAATATTCGCCCGACGATCGTACGCGCGGCGTGTTGTTATCTGCTCACTTGTCTCGTCGATCCCGCCCTGGCGATCAATTATGGGCTGGCCAAGTGCGTCGACATCAAAGTGCGCGAGGGCAGTGTGGTCAATCCGCGCTTTCCGGCCCCCGTCAACACGTACAATCCGACCGTCCATGCGCTGGTGGAATCATTGCTCGAAGCGTCGAGCCAGATCACGCCGCACAAGAAAGTGGGCGACGGCTGCAGCAGCCGCTCGATCATCATCGGCGGGCGCAGCAACAAAACCGGCAAGGGTTACGTGCAATATGAGATCTTCGGCGGCGGCTCCGGCGGGCGAACCGGCAAAGACGGCGTGTCCGGCACCAACGTCAATCAGTCCAACGCCAGGATCGCACCCATCGAAATCATCGAGGCGGAGTTTTCGACCCGGGTCAAACGATTTGAATTGATCCCCGACTCCGGCGGTCCCGGCCAATTCCGCGGTGGACTGGGTTTCGTGCGCGAGTACGAAGTCTTGGACAACGACGCGCGCTTTTCGTTGCGCTCGACCAAACATACGGTCGCGCCCAAAGGCATCGACGGCGGCAGCGATGGCAAAACCGGCCTCTGCACGTTAAACCCCGGTAAGCCCGATGAACGAGTCATCCCGTCACGCTATTCCGATCACCTGCTTCATCCAGGCGACGTTTTTAGTTTGGAAACTCCCGGCGGCGGCGGCTTGGGAAACGCGCTAGATCGTGACCCGCAACGAGTTCTTCACGACGTGCGCAACGGCTACGTGAGCCAGAAAAAAGCCCGCGACATTTATCGCGTTGCCATCGATGCCATGGACGGCGATTTCGTGCTGAATGAGACCGAGACGCGCGCGCTGCGGCGCGAGGCCGAAGATAGAGAATAGAAGATCGAGGATCGCCCTCCTCCATCCTCAATCTTCGATCCTCGGAGCTGATGTACCGACATTGATCCTTTATGACCGCAGTTGACCCCATAACGTTACAGGTCATCCAGGCCCGTCTCGCCGGTATCGTCCAGGAGATGCAGAATTCTCTCTTCCGTACCGGCTACTCGACCATCATTCGCGAGTCGCAAGACGCCAGTTGCGCTATTTTAAATACCAAGGGCGAGGTAGTGGCGCAGCATGTCGTCTTGCCGCTCCACATGGGCGCCTTCCCGGCTTGCGCCCAGGCGATATTGCGAGCCTTTCCATCGAGTGAAGTGCACGACGGCGACGCCTTCATTATCAACCATCCCTATCTTGGCGGCAGTCCCCACGCGCCAGACATGGGCGTGTTAACGCCAATCTTTTACCAGGACGAATGGGTCGGCTTCGCCGCAAACATGGCGCACAAAAGCGATATCGGCGGCACTGTGCCGGGCAGCGGTTCAGGCAACGCTCGAGAAATCTATCAGGAAGGGCTCCACTTACCTCCGATCAAATTCGTGTCCCGCCTCCAACCTGTCAAAGAGATCGATGCTCTGATCACGGCCAACAGTCGCACCCCGGCACTAGTGATCGGCGATCTGCGCGGCCAGGTCGGTGCCGCGCGATTGGGTGAACGCCGAATGGTCGAGCTGATGGACCGCTACAGCAAAGCTACTGTGCTCAAATCCACGGAACTTTTATCCGCCTATACTGAAAACCGAGTGCGCCAGACAATCGCCTCGTGGCCCGACGGCGAATCGGCAGGCGAAAGCTTCGTTGACCACGATGGCATCGACCTCACCCAGCAGATTCGCATTCACGTCAAAGTCAAAAAGCTTGGTGACCAGCTGCACTTCGACTTTACCGCCAGCAGCGATCAAACCCAGGGACCGGCGAATATTCGCCCGCCGCTGGTACGGGCAACCTGCGCGTACTGTCTGGTCTCGTTGGTCGACCGCTTCTTGCCGATCAATCAAGGATTAGCCCGCGTGATCGAAGCCACTTTTCGAGCGGGCAGTGTGGTCGATCCGCGCTTCCCTGCCGCGGTGAATACCTATATGCCCACGGCGCTGGCCGTGGCGGAAGCCGTTTTAAGAGCGCTCGCGCGATTTGTCCCCGATAAACGCATCGCTGGCGGATCGGGCAGCGCGGCGCTGGTACTCGGTGGACGCGTTGCCCAAAGCGACCGCGCCTTCGTGCATTACGAAATTTTCAGCGGCGGGACCGGAGCCCGCTCCGGTAAAGACGGCGTTTCAGCGACGGCGTTTCATCTCAGTAACTGTAAAACTGCCCCGATCGAGATCATCGAATCGGAATTTCCCACCCGCGTCGAGCGCTTCGAAATGATCGCTGATTCCGGTGGCGCGGGCGAATGGCGCGGCGGACTGGGTTTCGTGCGCGATTATCGCATTCTGGCCGACGACGTGCGTTTTTCCATGCGCACAGATAAGCATGCCGTCGAGCCCTTCGGCAGCGATCGAGGACTGCCGGGAGGCAAAGGCGCTTGCATCGTCAATCCGGATACCGAGGACGAGCAGCGACTCCCGTCGCGCTTTGGTGATCATCGCTTGCGGACGAACGACGTCGTAACGGTGCAGCGACCGGGCGGCGGCGGGCTAGGCAACCCACTGCAGCGGCCGGCGGAAAAGGTTCTAGAAGACGTCCGTCAGGGCTATGTCTCGATCGTGCGGGCGCGCACCGACTACGGTGTCGCGGTCCATTGGAACGACGCCGAACCCCAGCTAGACGAGGCGGAAACCCGGATTCTCCGAGGAAAAAACTGAAAAAATCGTTGGCAATGGCTGTGCTCCTCTGCTATACACGTAGCTAAATAATTTTTTACCTTTGAAGGAGGGGGAAACATGGCAGTAAAAAAGAAACGCAAACCGAACGCGGCATTTATGAAACCGGTACAGCCGGATGCCGCTCTTAGCGAAGTGGTCGGCACCAAGGCGATACCGCGCACCGAGGTGACCAAGAAACTCTGGGCCTACATCAAAAAGAATGGGCTCCAGGACAAGAAAAAGAGAACCAATATCAACGCCGATGACAAACTCAAAGCGGTGTTCGGCGGCAAGAAAACCGTCACCATGTTCGAGATGACCAAGCTGGTCAGCAGACACGTAAAGTAATCACAGTAATAATCCAAAATTTCCCAAGGCCAGGAGCATCGCGCAGCCGGCGCTCTTGGCCTTCGTGTTTAAGTTGCGATGCTTCGCTTGGTATTTCACGTTGGCGGGTTTACGCCTGAGAATTCCGTTCCGCGCGGCAGCTTCGAGGGCGGCACGCTCGACGTTTTCTGAATGAGCAGGTCGGGACTTGTTTCGTCAGACGATTGTCGGTTTAGCCATTAGCACGCTGCTTTTGTT
>DASPXM010000223.1:0-6225 GCA_035637295.1 Verrucomicrobiia bacterium | reverse complement strand
TTTGAAGAAAAATTGCGAGCGCTTCCCGACTTCAGAGATGTCGGCAGTGATTTGCAGATCAATAATCCTCAGCTGCAGGTCGTGATTGACCGAGACAAGATGGCGACGATGGGGATCACGGCTCAAGGCATTTCGCCGCGGCAAGTCGAAGAGGCTTTCCAGAACGCCTATGCGACCCGACAAATCTCGACCATCAATACGCCCAACAACCAGTACCAGGTGATCCTGGAGTTGGATCCCAAGTTTCAAAACGACCCGTCGGCGCTGTCGATGCTCTATATTCGCTCTACGACCGGCCAAGCGGCGACAGCCCAACCTATGGTGCCGTTAGGCGCGCTGGCGAATCTCAAGTATACCGCCGGGCCGCTAACAGTGAATCACTCAGGGCAGCTTCCTTCGGTAACGATGTCTTTTAATCTGCGGGAGGGAGTTTCATTGGGAAATGCGGTGGAGACGATAAACAAATTGGCCCGCGACTCGCTTCCGGCCTCCATCACCACGAATTTTCAAGGCACGGCCCAAGAGTTTCAATCCTCGATCAAAAGCCTGTGGGTACTCCTTATTCTGGCGGTATTCGTCGTCTATCTCGTTCTCGGTATACTCTACGAGAGCTTTATTCATCCGCTGACAATTCTTTCGGGTTTGCCATCCGCCGGACTCGGCGCGCTTATCGCGCTGTACTTGTGGAACATGGACCTGAGTATCTATGCGTTCGTCGGTTTGATTATGTTGATAGGTATCGTGAAAAAGAACGCGATCATGATGATTGACTTCGCCCTTGATCGGCAGCGCAACGACGGCAAGCCGCCGGCGCAAGCAATTTACGAGGGCGCCCTCGTGCGCTTCCGGCCTATCATGATGACGACCATGGCGGCGATTTTCGGCGCTATTCCGATCGCCATCGGCGTGGGAGCGGGGGCCGAAGCGCGCCAGCCGTTGGGAATTGCCGTAGTCGGCGGTCTGCTTATTTCTCAGATTCTCACCCTTTACATTACACCGGTGGTCTATCTGTATTTAGAGAAATGTCAGGAGTTCATGATTACATTGCCGGCGAGACTGCGCGGCGCAGCCAAGGGCGAGAAGGCTACGCCCGAACAGGCGCTCGCGCCGAAGCTTGGAATGGAGAGCTCCACTCCGCACAAGGCCCCTTAAGCGCTCAGTCCGAAAATATTTTCGCGTGTGCCGCGTCGGGCTACCGTTGCGAGCTTAACGGTAGCCCGAAGTTTTTCGTAAATTCCCCGTGTTCAAGACTGTTTTCGTTTTACATTGCGTAGGACCGCGATCTAAACGATGATTCGGCCTGTGGTTTTGTATGAAGCGTTTTTCTTGGCTGATAGCAGCGGTCTTCCTTACCGCACTGATGGCGACCGGTTATTGGTTTCTGGGTATGAATCCTCACGCACTGCCCAATTGGCGCAGCAGCAACGACGCAATCGCTGTAACCATCACGCCGGTACGGCGCCGCTCAGCACCGCTGACAGTGCGGCTCACGGGCGAGCTCAGTCCAGTCAGGGAAGCCACCATCATCTCCCGTTTGGCGGGCAAAGTTACCAACGTGCGTTTCAACATCGGCGACTCTGTGCCGGCCGGGGCCATTGTTGCAACTATTCATTCAGGCTCGGTAGCTGAGCGCATGACCGAAGTCCAAGCCGCGATCGTTGCCGCGCGGAAGGATGTTGGGCTAAAGGCGGAGATCGTGGCCGAGGCGGAGAAGCAACTAACAAAAAGCCGAGAATGGCACCAGCAGGATCTCATCGCCCGGCGCGACGTCGCGCAAGCCGAAACGGTAATGGAAACAGCGCGGGCACAGGCGGAACTCGCGCGCGCGAATCTCGCTCAGCAGGAAGCGATGCTTGAGCAGTTACACACGTTGCAAGGTTTGGCCCGACTCTCGGCCCCAATCGGCGGCGTGGTCACCGGCCGATGGGCGGAGCCCGGCGCGACGATTGCGGCGTCCGCACCGATCCTCACCATTGCCCATCTCCAAACGCTAAAAATGATTGCCAAAATGTCCGGTGTTCATGGGAACGATGTCCGCAAGGGGTTGAAAGCTGAAATTTCAAGCCTGGAAGCGCCTGGGGCGATTTCACAGAGGACCGTAGTCCGTGTGGATTCATTGAAGGCCCGTGAGGGGTCGATCTCGGAAATCGAGATTCATGTTGATAATACCGAAGGAATTTTCCGCCAGGGAATGACGGCTACGGCGGTGATTTCCTTAGAACAGTGGGAAGAGATTTTGTTGATTCCTCGATCAGCAGTGGTATCAGCACGCGGCCAGGATTATGTTTATAAGCTTGCCGGCAATCGCGCCGTGAGACAGCAAATCGGGCTGGGTAACCAAAGGGGCGAGGAAATCGAGATCAAAACCGGACTCAAAGACGGCGACGCAGTGATCACCGATCAATTAAGTTTATTGAAGGCCGGCGCCCTGGTTCGCGTGTCGGCTGCGAAAGCACCGCCGTCGATTGGCAAATAACAAGGTTAGTCGATTGCTTTCCTGTGTGTTTGCCGGGCCGCTTACCAACGGAAAGGATTGAGCACTTTGCTGGCGTTCTCCATGTCTTGGCGCATTTGATCGAGCACGCCTTTTGGCTCGTCATCCTGATTCGCAGACGGTTTTTTCGGCTCAGCCGGTTTTGCTCCCAGCGCGGCCGGTTGAGCTGGCACCGGTCCCTTGACGAGCACTCTCGACGGCGAGTCTTTGCCGCCGTCGTCTTTGCTATCCGACTTTATTGATTCTCGGGACGAGTCTGGTTTCTCTTGAGCCGGAACTTCCGCGGGGCTCAAGAAGAGCGGTCCCTTTTCTTTGGCAAGTTTTGGTTCGAGTTCGACACTTTTAGCTTGTGATTTCTGCTGCGCTGCCGCGGCCTTCATTTCTTCCGCAGTGGGCGGTTTTTCAAACCGCGCCGATTCTACTCCTTGGGCTTTGAGTTTCTGGTCAATGCTACTCAGAATGCCACTGGTTTGAACATCTTGCGGCGCTTGACTCTGGGCTGCTGCTTTGGCCAGTCTTTCCTGCGTGGCGGCGATATCTTTAAAAGCCTCTGCGGGTTCGGGTGGCTGCGGCATTTCGCCGCCGTTTGTGCCACCCTTTTTCAAGTTAGCATCAATGGAACCGAGCAGCGCCGCGGCGTCCGTGTTGGACTGCGGCTTGGGGGTTTCCTCTTCCTTGGGCAAGTCCGCGGGCGGTGGCTTTAGCGTGGCTTGGCTGGCCGCAACATCGATCCCCTTCTGTTTGAGTGAGTCGTCAAGCTGGGTGACTAAACTGCTCGATTTGGCATCGCTATTTGGCGCAGTTTCTTTAGATGTTTTTGTCCCAAAGGGCCATAGCGCCGACATTATGCCGCCGGATTCTTGTTTTTGTGCTTGATTTTTCTTCGACACTAGCGCAAGAGCGCTCTCGCTCTTGCTGTCGTCCTTTTTGCCGTCGTCCGAAGAAGAAAACGGGTTTAACTTATCCGCGACCCGGCGCAGAAGTCCTTTCTCGTCTCCCGGCTCTTCATGAACTACGTCGGTTTTCGCTACCAGATTAAGGTCCCTCAACTTCGCCAGTGCCGGATCTTCTTTGACCTCAGGCGGCGCGACCGTGGTCGGTCGGCGATCGCGCATGAGCAGCAACGCCAAAGGGTCGCGTTTTTCTTTTTCAATCGTCGCTAATTGAGACTGCGCTTCCGCGGCAAATTTGTTTTGCGGATAATATTGGATCAAGGCCTCGTAGGCGAGGGCCGCTCTCACGCCATTCTTTTCGTTTCTATAGCTCTCGCCCAAATAGAAGAGGCTCTTCACGGCCGTCGGCGTATCTTTATATTTGCGCACAATTTCTTCGAATCGGTCGCGCGCGGCGGGATATTTCTCTTGCTGGTAATAGAAATGGGCGACGTTGAATTCATGCTCAGCCAAATAATCGAGGCATTTTGCGAGTTTCTCTTTCGCCTCCGCTGCCTGCGGCGAATTTGGATATTTGGATACCACGGTTTCAAAATAGCCTTTGGCAATTTCGGTGTTTTTCTGATCGCGATCCGCGCTGGTAAATTGATCAAAATGAGCCTGTCCCAAGCGTAGAGTCACAAAGGGAATGTTTTCGTTGGTTGGATGCATCGATTGGAATTCTTTGAAGGCGGTGATGGCATCGGGAAACTGCTGGTTTAAGTAGTAAGCGTCGGCGACTTTTAATTCGACTTGGGTGATCATCGGGCTGAAAGGATGATCGGTTCGGATCTTGGAAAAATTATCTATGGCGCGCACATACTTCTTGTCATTGAAAGCGCGCATGCCCTCGTCGTAAAGCGCTTCCGCAGTGGGATCGGCCTTCAGCGAGCTGCTCGACCAAGGAAGTGACGGCAGTGACGGCAGCGATGGGAAAGAACAGGCGGAACAGCATGTTAGTAGCGCGGACAACGCAATAATAGATCTCATTTATCACCTATCTCACCTGGGGGTTATTTCGGTCGATAATATACGTCGACCTAGCACCGAGTCAAGTTTTTGATGGCTAAAAAATTGACAACGACGGACGAAACTGACGAGTGGCGATTCCGGCTACTCGCCCCAATTAATCATCGATTTGTGGTCTGGCGGCTTGATTCCGCACCCTTTTCCCCCAGAAGCTCGGACCCGTCCCGAGCTTGACGAATGAGCGAACGGAGCAGTGTAAATGTGGGAGAACTTCCGTGCCGTCTGACGCAGCATCAGACCTTCGAAGCACGAGAATCAATTTATCAGTAGCCCGCTAGGCTAGGCTTCTTCCGAGCTACGCAGTCACGCTGGCAAGTTTGCCGGTGATATTTGCACCGCACGCCCGCGCGCCACCATGCCGCGGCGGTCACTTGGGAAGCTCTTCACTCGGATTTATTTTCGGCAACACGCGCAATTTAAACTGGGTCTGATTCGAGCGAAAGACGAACGGCCACACAGGAGGAAAAACAACGTACGCCGTGGTTTCCAGGAAGGAGTAAACCAAATCACCCGGCGGCCCCTTATCATCGTGAATGGTCACGACATATTCTCCCGGCGAGATGTCCGGGATTTTGAACTGAAGAAACTTATCTTCAATCCAAACCAACTCCTCGCCGGGAATCTCACTTCGTTGCGGATCCGCCGCGGTGAGTTTGAGCTGGGGCCAGTCCATTACCTTGCCGGCGATCTCAACACGCGGCCAGCCCACTAAGTATTCCATCGAAATGCTAATGACATTTCCGGGCGGTCCCTCTGTCGGACTCACGCTGACGACGCGAGGTGCGCAAGCAGAAGATGACGTCGTGACTGACAGACAGGCGACGAAGATCAAGCGGTACATCTTCTTCTTCAATCGGTGGACAAAGCATTTCATGCACGGTTCTCCAAACTCGTTAATGGCATAAAAGAATAGTTTATCCAAAGGCCCGCAGATCAACTCAACGATTATCCGGGCATATTAGGGCAGCTGTCTCTTTGGTTATATCTGAGTCTCCAAGTTCCAAAGTTCACCAAAATTAGCCACAAATTCCCAAATGCTAGGACCGAAGTCGTAGACAACGCTTCAATAACTCCCCTAGCCCGGGAAAAATCATACTACTCGCGTATTGATGGGAACGGCATTATTCAAGTACAACCATCGTCAAGAAAATGGGGGGCTACGTGCCCCGCGGGTTTGTTTAGAATCTGCGAAAAAAGAAGACAAAAGAATAGAAGAAATCAGGAGAACAAGGAGGCAAAATGAACAAGAGGTTTTGGGCGTTGAGTGTGTTAGCTGTTTTCCTTTTAGCTGCGGGAACAGTGAGAGCCCAGAGCGTCGATGATAGGATCAAGTCGCTCGAGCAAGAGCTTCTGCTGTTAAAAGAACAGCAGATCGATATGAAGAAAGAGGCGACAGCGGCGGCGCAGGCAATGCCGAGCTTCAGTTACCGTCCGGGTAACGGATTGAACATCGAGGCGGCGGACAAATCGTGGGGCGTGCGTTTCACAGTTGAGACACACTTCCGTTACGAATTTGAATCCGGACGTGATCAAATCGGCCGGACTAACGGTGAGATGATGGGGCGGCGGTTTCGCCCTGGATTTCTTTACTGCGTCAATAATTGTCTGTGGGAAATCGAGGCGACGCTTGACCTAGACGGTTTTGGCACGGGTAACGGCAAGAACTCAGTCAACAGCGCCACTAGCTCCATATTGCAGCGCGGCGCTGTGAACTTTCACGCTGAGAACCTAAATCCGTGGTTGCCGACCGTGCAGTTCGGTATGGAAGTG
>DASPXM010000222.1:0-6944 GCA_035637295.1 Verrucomicrobiia bacterium | reverse complement strand
ACGGCGCGGACGGTGGCCAGATAGGTCGAGCCGCCCAGCGATGCAACGCCGAGTTTTTTGCCGCGCAACTTCTCGGGGGAATCGATCTCTCTTGATGTCACGAGCTTGAAAAGGATCGCGTTCTCTATCCCCGCGAGAATGACGCTTCCCGAGCCGGCGAGGTTCGACGAGATCACCGCGCCTCCTCCCATCATGGCAAATGGAATGTCGCCGGTGACATTTTTTTCGAACAGGCCCGCCTCTTTGGTCGCCCAAAGGGGCGCCGTCATCCCCGAGTAGATGCTATAGCCGACGTGCAGTCTTTCCCCTTCCGGTTCTCCCGCAACAACACTTGTACTCAGGCTGAAAAAAACCAGGATGCAAAACCATAGCGATTTCATCCGAAATGTCATGGTCATACTCGGCTCCCAAGCAAAGGCTATCAAATTTACCCCGCCTCTCTCGAGCTTAGATTTTGGATTGTTCCAAGACAGCAGGTCGCACGGTGAATCTTCAATTAGCAAAAGCGTGCTACCTGCTCAAGTATGATATGAATAGTCCTTGCCTGCTGCGCCGCGGAATTTACTAAAAGTGCCGTCGGTCGCAGAATCATTGACAGATTCCCGACTTAGTTGTTAAGCAAACGGGGGCTGTGAGCACCTGCACGCGCTATCGCCAGCCGCCGTGTGATCGTTCAAACCTGACGCTTGAAAACAGTGTAAGAACCTGCGGAAAAGACTGGCTATGAAATCTTGTCTTCGAGATGGGCTCTTGAGTTGCTCGCCGGTTATCTTCTTCCCTGTGGACGTCTAAAAAAGGACGGCCTGGCTTCGTCTTTGCCGCCGCCAGCCTTTTTCAGCATCTTCGTAGCTCTTCTTCCCATGACGTCTACGACATAGTTGGATAACAAATGGTCGCGCGTACTCTTGATCTTTTGCCGGACCACATTCTTGCGCACGTTATCGAGCATGGCCAAGCGCAAGTCGTCGGTCCGTAGGGAAACAACTCCTTGCCGGCCGCGAGTTGACAGCCGGAGAGAGAACCTTCCTTCTTGAGTGGGGTCTATGAAGTTGTACTCAAGCTTTTTGTCGATGCTGCGGATAATACCTCTTAAGAGCTCTGCGCTCTGTTTAACCGCTTCACGTTCGATCATGAAACCTCCCTTGTTTGTGGCCCAATAAAAACCTCCAAGGTTAGCGAATGTCCTCGGGGCCGTGAAAAACTTACAGTAAGAACATCTCGGTTCCCGCGTGCCTGAAAGGGAACCGACGGAATCGCGGAAGTAAACCTCTACTCCCGCCGAATCGGCATTAGCCGACGCGTTTTGTGCAAGAACGATGGGGCAACCCGACCTGTTGCCCCAGGTGACTAGCTAGGAAATGGAAAGACTACCAGCGATTGCGTCCGCCATCGCGGCCGCCGCCACCGTCGTTATCACGGCGCGCCATCGGCTTGGCTTCATTGACGGTCAGCGTGCGCCCGTCGAGTTGTGTGCCGTTCAGCGACTCGATGGCCTTTTGGGCCTCGCTCCCGGAACTCATCTCCACGAAGCCGAAGCCCCGGGACTGTCCCGTAAACTTGTCCGAGATCACCTTGGCCGATTCGACGGCACCGTGCGCGGAGAAAATTTCCTGCAGTCGCCCGTCGGTTACGGAATAAGGCAGACCGCCAACATATAACTTATTACCCATGTTCTCCTCCTCTGAGAGAATTGCTGTCTTTGACCCTGAGAATTAGACTGCCAATGGGCAGAACATGGGCTAGTCAATTACTGAAACCACGCTCTGGTCGGATTGTCCGCTAGTGTAGTCCGCAAGGAGAGAGACGGATTAGAGGCCTTCAACGATTGTGTCATCCTCTTTCAGAAGGCCCGATACTGAAGTAGGAAATTCACTAAATTTACTCTACGTGTTAACAAGCGCCGTGTCAATCGAAAGGGTGACAATCCGGAGGCGGATCTTGTGCTGCGATATGTAAAAAGCTCTCTTTGCTGAGGCACAATTATTCGTCTCGCCGATTCGATTGCATTCGCGAACTCTGAATCCATCGCTGATGAGCTTCAATTCGCTTGGCCATGGCTGCGCGATACCCTCGACCCACACTCGACACCGAGCGTCCTTCCCAAGCTAAAGGATAAGAGCTAAGATTTTGCCAAAGCAATCGCGATCCTAATCGTTCCTAATCAGTCAAACGGTTGAAGGAGGGACTATGTCGATAACGCTAAATCACACGATTGTACCGGCAAAGGATAAGGACGCTGCGGCGCGTTTCTTCGCGCGGATTTTTGGTCTCCGTTACGATGGGCCGATGGGTCATTTCGCACCGGTGCACGTCAACGAGGAGCTGACACTGGACTTTGATACCGCCGAATCCTTCGAGCCGCATCACTATGCGTTTCACGTCGGCGAGGACGAATTCGATGCGATCTTCCAGCGCGTGCAGGAGGCCGACATCCCTTGGGGCAGCGATCCCAGGAGCACGGCGAACCGTCAATTGAATTCCCGCAAAGGCGGCCGTGGCGTGTACTTTCACGACCCCGACGGTCACTTGCTGGAATTGCTTACACGAATTTAATCGCTGGTTATCGATTTTCTAATAAAGAGATCGATGAAACCGCCATATTCAGCGGTTCGATCAAGCTCGAATCGATAAAAAGTGTTTGGGGCTTGTGCGCAGCTATAGGATCCGGTTGAACCACAGGAGTGACAGCAACGCCGAAACCAGCCCCGTGAGCGCCGCCGCTGCGGCAAATAGGGCGCTGATTTCCATGTCTTTCTTCTCAAGTAAGAACCGGGTGTTGAGCGACTCGTAGACTTTCTTCAAATCCGTCGAGGTGCCGGCGTAAAAATACTGGCCGCGGGTTACGTCGGCGATCGCCTTGAGTGTGTCCTCATCAAGGCGCACACGCATGGACCAGCCTTCATAGCCGATGGTTTCCCCTTTTGTCGTGCCGATTCCCACGGTGAAGACACGAACGCCGCGGTCAGCCGCCATGCGCGCCGCCTCCATAGAGTCGGGCCCCGTGGTCCTCTGGCCGTCGGTGAGCAAAATGATGGCGGCGGATGTGTAGGAACCGGGCGGAACCGGTTTGAACGGCGGTTTTTCCGGTTTGCCGGCTTGATCGAGCGGCACGCCACGCGAGGCGTAACGCCCGTAAATCAACGAGCTCACATCGATGCCTGCGTCGGGGAAAATCGTCGCCAGGGAGACGATGATGCCGCTGCCGATGGCGGTGCCGCGTTGCAGCTGGAACCGATCGATCGCCGCAATGATGTCGTCGCGATTGTGCGTGGGAGTTTGCACCACCGACGCGGTTGCGGCGAAGGACACGACTCCGATCCGTACATTCGAGGGCTGCTCGGCGACAAAGGCCTTGGCGGCGGCCTGGGCCGCGGAAATTCGATTGGGCTGGACGTCGACGGCGCGCATGCTGCCGGAGACGTCCATGGCGAGGATGATGGTTTGGTGCTGGGACGGCAACGTAACAACGGCGGCGGGTCGGGCGACGGCGACGAGCATCGCGATCAGCGCAAGCAGGAAAAGCAGCGGCGGAATGTGACGACGAAATCTCTGCGCGCCGATCGCTTCTTTCACCATGCTCAAGCTCGCGTATCTGAGCGCCGACTCTTGCTTGCGACGCAACAGATAAAAATATCCGGCAACGAGCAGCGGCACGATCAGGAGCAGCCAGAGCATCTCAGGCCATAGAAAGGTCATAACTTCCTCTTAAGTGCTGCGGCAGGGTGCCGCCCGCCGCCAATTGACTGCGCCGCTTGCGCAGGTCGGCGAACCGCAGAATTGCATCGACAAGATCATCGCTGGTGGACAACTCCAGCGCGTCCACACCGGCGTGGTTGAAGGCCGATCGAAGCTCCTGCTCGCGGCGCTCGGCCAAAGCCGCGAAGCGTTTCCTGAAACTGCGATCGTGAGTGTCGACGAATAACTGCTCGCCGGTCTCGGCGTCTCGCATCATGATAAGTCCGAGATCCGGCAGTTCCATCTCCAATGGATCGTAGAGCCGAACCGCGACGATCTCATGGCGCTGCGCAAGATGAGCGAGCGGCTCCGCCCAGCCCGGCGTACTGATGAAATCGGAGACGACGAAAACCAGAGATCGTCTTTGCATGACACGAAAAGCGGTCTGCAGGAGATCGCGCAGGTTGGTGGCGGACGAGCGGCTAGGCTCGGGCCGGGAAAGCATTCTGTGTAGGACGTGGAGCGCGTGGCGCCGGCCGCTCCGCGCCGGAATCACCGTATCGACCCTGTCGCCATAGAACAGGGCGCCGACGCGATTGCCGTGGCGGGTCAAGAGACGCGCCAGCACAGTAACGAGCTCGGTCGAGACGGAGCGCTTCTTCACGTTCGAGCCAAAATCCACGGACGGGCTGAGATCCAGCAGGAACCACGCCGTCACTTCTCGATCTTCATTGTACACCCTGACGTAGGGCGTCATGAGACGGGCGGTGACGTTCCAATCGATGTAACGAACATCGTCGTGATATTGATACTCGCGCAGATCGGCGAGATCCAGGCCGAAACCGCGAAACAAAGTCTGGTAATCGCCATGAAGCAGCCCGTCCAGGCGACGAATCACGGTCCACTCCAAGCGGCGGAGGATGTTCTCCGCGCTAGCAGGCTGGCTTAAAGCGTATGGCATGGCTTATGGCCTATGGCTCCTGGTTTCATCTATATGCCATCAGCTATTGGCCATATGCGATTCCGAGACCTGGAGTGATGCGTTTAATACCCAAGACTCCATTACTCCAGTACTCCACCACACCATTTTCAAGAGCCTGCGGCGACTTTGACATGGGTCTCCAGCGGCTTGTCGGGAGCCTGTATGTGCCGCATGATCCGCCGGATCAGCTGATCCGGCGTCATCCCCTCGGCAAGCGCCTCATAGGTGAGCACGAGCCGGTGGCGAAATACATCGGGCACTAGATCCGTCACGTCCTCGGGCAAGACATAAGTGCGACCGCGCAAGAATGCGAGCGCACGAGCGCCCTCGATGGCATTGATCGACGCGCGAGGGCTCGCGCCGAATGACACGTATTTGGCGACGTCGTCGACACCGTAGCGCGCCGGTTCCCGCGTCGCGGAGGCAAGCCGCACCGCGTATTGCTTGAGTGAAGGATCGACATATACGTTCCGGCACTCGCGCTGCAGCGCGCTCAGTTGCTCGGTTGTGGCCATGGGGACGAGATCGTTGGGAACGCCGGTCACCCTATCGACGATGACGAATTCCTCTTCCTCGGTTGGGTAGCCGACGAGCACCTTCATCATGAACCGGTCCACCTGTGCCTCGGGCAGCGGGTACGTCCCCTCCGTCTCAATCGGGTTTTGCGTGGCCATCACCAGAAACGGCTCGGGAACGCAGTGGCTCTCTCCGGCGATCGTGACCTGGCGCTCTTGCATCACCTCGAGCAACGCGCTTTGCACTTTCGCCGGAGCCCGGTTGATCTCATCGGCAAGTAAAAGATTGGTGAAGACGGGTCCCAACGAGGTGGCGAATTCGCCGGTCTTCTGGTTGTAGATGCGCGTTCCCACCAGATCCGCCGGGACGAGATCTGGCGTGAATTGAATTCTTTTGAACGAGCCGCGGATGGTTCTGGCGAGCGTCTTGACAGTAAGGGTTTTTGCGAGCCCCGGTACGCCCTCGACGAGCAGGTGTCCCTGCGCCAGGACGGCCACCAGCACGCGCTCCAGAAAATGATCCTGGCCGACGATGACCTTCTTCACCTCGTAAAGGATGCGCTCCATGAGTGAAGCAATTTCACTGTGATTTGTTTCGCGGTTGTCCATGTGTGTCTACAACACTAAAGTTCAATGTTCAAAGTTCAAGGTTCAAGGTCCGGAAGGAATTACAACGTTGAACCTTGAACATGGAACCTTGAACGGTAAATTATCCCCGTCAGAACGGCGGCACTCCCACGGCGGCCGCGGCATTTTCGATGGGAACCGCGAAGCCGATGCCGACGAAGAAGCGCTGATCTGTCGGGTTCAGAATGGCGGTGACAATGCCAACGACCTCGCCCTGCGCAGTCACCAGCGGCCCGCCGGAGCTGCCGGGATTGACCGCGGCGTCGAACTGGATGAGATTCGTCAGCAGTTGTTTGCCTTCGGGGGAGCGGAATTCGCGCCGCAAACCGGACACGACTCCCGCCGTCGCCGAAGGACCGATGCCGAACGGAAAGCCGACGGCAACGACTTGGTCGCCCAATGCGAGATCCGCGGTGGATCGCATCGTGGCCGCGACCAGATCGTCGGGAATTGTATCCGCCTGAAGCACAGCCAGATCGTGCTCCGGCCGCGTGCCGGTGATCGTCGCGTCAGATTCGAGCCCGTCGGCGAAAACCACCTGCACGCGCTTGGCGCCGAGCACGACGTGAAGATTTGTCAGGATGATGCCTTTGTCGACGATGACCACTCCGGTGCCAACGCCTCTTTCTTTGTCCTCGCCCCCGTCTTTTTCCGGTTCCAACCGACGCACGCGAACAATCGACGGTCGAATGACCTCGTACGCCTTCGCCGCGGGTGACGGAAGAGTATGAGTCTCGAGTGTGTGAAGCACCGCGGCACTGATATCCTCCTGGGTAATCTCGCGACTCGAAGGCGTGATTAACGCGTGCGTAAACACCACGAGCAGCGCGAGCAGCCCGGCGGCTCCGACCCATAGAGGGCGTTCATAGCGTACCCAGAGGTTTCGCCACCGTGAGCGGAGTTGTTGACTCGCGACGTGAGCGGAAGAGTTCGCGCGCGCCTGATCGGGACTTGTGAGTGGGTTCGGATGGTCGGTCGGGGTTGCCCGCTCGGTGATCGACGAACGGTTGGAGCTGTAAAGTGTTACCCGTTTCATGTGCGGCCTATCCGGTTTATCCGCCGCGGCGCATCGACTTAACCGTCAAGGGAAGCAAAAGAGCTTACCTTTTATCTATCGCACGGCCAGCTGATATTAAAGCCCCTTT
>DASPXM010000221.1:0-4095 GCA_035637295.1 Verrucomicrobiia bacterium | reverse complement strand
GTGTTACCAAGATCAAGAATTTCCAAATCGCCTGCTATGCGATCCCATATCTGCTTTTCGTTTACGGGCTGAGTTTTCCGCTCAACCTGTACGAAAACTTTTTTCGTGAACATCGATACGGCCTGGCGACCCAGGCTTTCGCCCCATGGTTTCGGGAACAGTTACTTGGCCTGACGCTAACCTTAGTCGGCGGAACTTTGCTGGTGATCGTTCTCTACGCTGTCTTTCGGCGCGCGCCGCGCACATGGTGGATTTGGGGAACTATCGTCATGATTATTTTCTCCGGAACGCTCGTCCTTATCGCGCCGGTTTATGTCGAACCGCTCTTTAACACTTATAAACCGCTAACCGATCCAAAAATTCGAAATCCGATTCTTGCGATGGCTCGAGCGAATGAAATTCCTGTGAAACAAGTTTTCGAAGTGGATGCCTCGCGTCAGACGACGCGGGTAAGTGCCAACGTCGCGGGGTTACTCGGCACAACACGCGTTGCGCTCAATGACAATCTGCTGAAGCAATGCACGCTTCCGGAAATTCGCGCTGTGATGGCGCACGAGATGGGGCATTACGTCCTCAATCATGGTGCGAAACTGCTCACCTACCTGGGAATCCTTCTGCTCATCGGATTCGCACTTACTCGGATTCTGTTCGACGCCGCAGTGAAGCGTTGGGGCGAGAAATGGCGCGTGCACGGTATTGCCGACCCTGCGGGTCTCCCACTGCTCGCGCTGATTTCCGGTGTCTTAATCTTTTTTGCCACGCCGGTTCTTAATACGGTAGTACGCATCACAGAACGAGAAGCAGATGCTTTCGGAATCAACACTTCACGCGAGCCCGACGGCATGGCAAAAGTCGCGCTGAAACTCGGCGTTTATCGCAAACTCGATCCGACGCCGCTGGAAGAATTTATCTTTTTCGACCACCCGAGCGGTCGTGCACGCATCCGCATGGCGATGGATTGGAAAGCAGCAAATTTGCCGGCTGGAGAACCGCATGCACCGGACAACCAATCCGCGACTCATTAACGAGCTACCCCATTCGTAGCCGTCTGCCACTATCCCGTTTCACGCGGGTGCTGCGAAGGCGCAGCCGCAGTAGGAGGAGAGCCGCCTTTCCGGATTAGCATCAAATTACGGATGTAGATAAGTGAGTTTGGCAGATAAGCCAGAATTCCAATCGGATCCCGCCGGAAAACGAAGTAAATGCACATCAGAATGCTTCCGGCAATGCTCCAATACCAGAACGAGAGCGGAATAACACTCTCGCCTTGTCGCTCTGATGCGAGCCATTGGACGAGAAAACGCATCGAGAAAAGAGCGTTCCCAATGAAGCCGAGGACCATGAGATAACTCCAATCCAGTCCAAGAAATCGGTATTCCTTCCCGATCCACGTAATAGCGATAAGTGCGAGCATGTTCATAAGCAATTAACTGATTCGGCAATTTCGTATTGCATTTGTCTAGATTTCATCCAGCGCAGCGCCAGGCGGCGACTTACGACGCTTTCATTCGCGCGATTAATGTGTCAGAGATGGCCGCGGGAGTCTCGGCGACGGCGATACTCGCTGCTTTAAGCGCTTCGATCTTGCTTGCTGCAGTCCCTTTACCGCCGGAAACAATCGCTCCGGCGTGACCCATCCGTCGCCCCGGCGGGGCTGTCATCCCCGCGATGAAAGCCGCGACCGGTTTCTTACAATGCTTCTTGATCCACTCGGCGGCTTCTTCTTCTGCCGAGCCGCCAATTTCACCGATCAAAATCATTGCGTCGGTGCCGGGATCTTCGTTGAACAGTGTCACGCAATCGAGGTGCGACAACCCGCCAATGGGATCGCCTCCGATCCCGATACAAGTCGATTGGCCGTAACCGCGCGAAGTGAGTTGCCAGACTGCTTCGTAAGTGAGTGTGCCGGAGCGCGAGATCACGCCGATGTTGCCCGGCTTATGAATGTACCCCGGCATGATCCCGATCTTGCATGCGCCCGGAGTAATGATCCCCGGGCAATTCGGCCCGATCAATCGCGATTGCTTTCCACGCATCAGGGCTTTTACCCGCATCATGTCCATCACTGGAATTCCCTCCGTGATGCAAACGACGAGTTCTACTCCTGCATCCACGGCTTCAAGAATTGAATCGGCAGCCGCAGGAGCGGGCACAAAAACCATCGATGCGTTGCAGCCAGTCTCTCGTCGCGCTTCCCAGACTGTATCGAACACTGGCACCTTGCCATCGAACATCTGCCCGCCTTTGCCTGGAGTAACACCGGCGACAACATTGGTCCCGTAATCAATGCACTGCCGTGTATGAAACGCGCCTGCGCTGCCCGTAATTCCCTGCACTACGAGCCGCGTGTTTTTGTTCACTAAGATCGACATGAGTAACTAGCGACTGGTAAATTCAAGCCGTCATTCCGAGCGGAGTCGAGGAATCCCGTAGCGAAACCCAACGGTAACTTTGCGGGATCCTTCGACTTCGCTGCGCTTCGCTCACGATGACCAGAGGGAGAGCCGCTTCCACTTTCGTCATTTTTTCCGTTTGTGAACGACCAGCTTGTTTCCGTCCGGATCGCGAAATTGCGCCATCCAGCACACAGGGGTTTCAGTCTTTTCGATATCGAAGGTGACACCGCGCTCTTTAAGTTTGTCGATCGCGGCATCGATATCTTCTACCTCAAAGGCGATCGTCGTACCATCGCGTGACGGTTTCCAAGCCGGATGACATCCGACACCGATTGTGGTTGGGCCTAAATCGTACTCGACCCACGCGCCATCCATTTGGGTTCGCGTAGGTTTTAGCTCAAGCGTCTCCTGATAAAACTTCCGCGCCTGCTCTTTGTCTGAAACAGCGACGGCAATAAATGCAACTTCTTTGATCATAGCGTTAACCCTCCTTCTGTTTGTGGATGATAATTTTGTTACCGTCCGGATCTTGCACGACCGCCATTCAGCACACCGGACTTTCGATTCGTTCGTCGGCAAAACGAGCGTTGGCTTGTTTTAAGCTTTTGGTCGCGGCGTCAAAGTCTTCGACTTCAATCGCGACGCTGGTGCCGTCTTCGGATGGCTTCCATTGATCGCCCACGCTGCCGATGGCCAGCGTGTCAGGACCAATCTCGTATTCGATCCAAACGCCTTCGCCAAATTCGCCCGAGACCTTGAGTCCAAGCACTCCTTCGTAAAAAGCTCGGGCGCGTTTTATGTCGGTTACCGGGATTCCAGTGAATGCAATCTTCTTCGCTTTCATTTTTTTCCTGCTGCCGCTTTCACGACCTTTTGCGCGGCGTCGGCCAAATCTTCGGCTGCAATGACGGCCAGACCCGAATCCGCGATCAATTTTTTTCCTGCTTCGACATTTGTTCCCTCTAGTCGAACAACCAGCGGCATCGATAACTTCACCGTCTTTGCTGCATTGATGATTCCCTGCGCAATGATGTCGCATTTCATGATACCGCCAAAAATGTTGACCAGGATCGCTTTTACCTTCTTGTCAGCGATCAGAATTTTGAACGCTTCGGTTACCTGCTCTTCTGTGGCGCCGCCGCCTACGTCGAGGAAGTTGGCCGGCTCGCCGCCATAGAACTTGATGATGTCCATCGTGGCCATCGCCAGACCGGCTCCGTTCACCAGGCAGGCGATGTTTCCGTCGAGCCCGATGTAATTGAGGCCGTGCTTCGAAGCTTCGACTTCGCGCGGATCCTCCTCTGCAATATCACGCATCGCCGCGACCTCTGGATGGCGATAGAGCGCGTTATCGTCGAAGTTAAACTTCGCATCGAGCGCCAGTACATCTCCTTTGGTTGTCACAACGAGCGGATTCACTTCGACCATCGAACAATCGTAGGCGACAAACGTGCGGTAGAGTCCTTCAAATAATTTGGAAGCGCTTTTCAACTGTGAGGACTCAAACCCAAGTTGTTTCGCCAGCTTCCGAGTCTGAAAGGGTTGCAGACCTCCCAACGGATCGATTGGTTCACGAATGATTTTCTCAGGCGATTTCGATGCAACGGCCTCGATCTCAACTCCACCTTCAGTGCTGGCGACAACTACAGGCGCGGCTGTGGCTCGATCGAGCAGAACGGCAAAATAAATCTCGCGCGCA
>DASPXM010000220.1:0-9082 GCA_035637295.1 Verrucomicrobiia bacterium | reverse complement strand
GTCGACCCCTGATGATTTCCTCCGCCTCCGTCACTATGTCTTGGATAACTTCCCTGACGCTTTTGATCGAATCGATCAAGCCGGCGTCCTGACCGAATGAAAGCGATGCGTTGTCGACATCGCCGGCGGCGCGCGCGGCTGCTGTCTGCTTACCGACTTCGGGCGCGTTTTGGCGCAGCGCCCATTCGCGCCCCGACCAACGTTCGATGAATTTGTTGCGCTGAGCCCGCGACATCGCGCCCGGCCAGACACGTTGGCTAGCGAGATCGGGGATCTCGGTGAGCACGGTATCGTGGCCGTCGCTTTTGACAATCGCTTGCTTAAAATTTGCATGAATCGGTGCTTCGGGCGTGGCCATAAAGCGCGTGCCGAGCAGCGCGCCTTCAGCGCCGAGAGCCAACGCCGCGGCGAGGCCGCGGCCGTCGGCGATACCGCCTGCAGAAAGTACCGGCAAAGGTGCTACGGCTTTGACCATCATCGGCACGAGGGGCAACGACGCCATCCAAACAACATGGCCACCGGCTTCCGTGCCTTGCGCGACGAGAACGTCGGCCCCGGCTTCCGCGGCGCGCAGCGCTTCGGGAACTTCCCCGGCCATGTACATAACCTTGCAACCGGCATCGTGGGCGCGCTGAAAATAGTCGCGCAGGTCCTGATCTTTGCGCGCCCATGCAAAGGCGACGACGGTCGGTCGAGCACGCAGCGTGATCGCGAACATATCTTCCTGGATCTGAAACAACAGATGATTGATGCCGAATGGTTTTTCGGTGCGCTCGCTGATCGAAGCGATTTCGGTCTCAAGCGTCGCAGCGTTGAAGGCCGATGTGCCAAGCGTGCCGAAGCCGCCGGAGTTGGATACGGCGGCGACCAGCGGCGCGGTGGTCGCCGTGCCCATGCCTCCCAAAATAATCGGGTGAACAATACCAAGCAAATCGCAAATGCACGTGTGAATCATGGCGCCTCCTGGTGAGAGGATTCAAGAAAAGAATTTAGCCGCAAAGAACGCAAAGAGTGCAAAGTACATAATCAAGACAAGGGGATTATCTCGCGCAAAGACGCAAAGGTAGGATAAATGATTCCAAACTTGGCGTCTTGGCGACCTGGCGCGAGAAAATTCCGCAGCGCAGATCCCGGATGTAGCGCAGCGGAATTCGGGGACTCTCCATAACAAATTTCAGGCTTCGGCCCTCGGGAAATTCAGCGCGTCGATCGCGAAATTTCTCAACTCCGGCATAACTTGCTCGGCGAAGAGACGGAGCGAGTTAAGGGACTGTTTCTGCGTTAGCTCGCCAAAAGTAAATTCACCGAGAAACGTATCTGCGCCGGCTTCATTGGCGATTTTCTTGATTTGCCCAACGACCGTTTCCGGCGAGCCGCAAATGAAGGAACCTTCGGCGATGGAGTGCTCCATGTCCATCAGCTCTTGCCTGCGGCTGCCATCGAGTATCGTCGAGAGACCTGTCGAGCCGTGGGCGCCGTAGGTGCGCGCCCCGCCGCGCCGCTCCCAAAAATTCTTCCAGTGGAATTCGCCATCGATACGCGCTTGCCTATCACTTTCCGCGACGAAGATTTCGCGCATCAAGCCGATGTGCGGTTTGGACCCGGAAGGTTTCGCGCTTTGATAAACTTCGCGATACTCGTCAAAAGCGCGTCGCGCCGCTTTCATTCCCGCCGGCACCCACTGGATCGTGCTGATGCCGGAGGAGGCGGCTTCCTCGATGGAGTCTTTGCTGCGCGTCGGCATCCAGAGCGGCGGATGAGGCTTTTGCACGAGAGGTATGGACGAGTCGATGTCTTTACATTTGAAGTACCGGCCCTCGAATGTGAAGGATTCGTGGGTCCAGATGCCCTTGATGATGCGCAGCGCTTCCAAAGTCATCTCGCGTTTTTGCTCCCAGGGTATGTTGTAGGCAGCGAAGCTGAATGGTCCGATGCCGGCGCCGAAGCCGCATTCCAACCGTCCCTGGGTAAGATTATCCAACAATGCCACTTCTTCGGCGACGCGAATGGGATTCCATAGCGGCAGGACGTAAACCAAAGGGCCAAGGCGGATATTTTTCGTTCTCTGCGAAGCAGCGCCGAGAAAAGCGCCCGGACTCGGACATTCCGAAAAGCCCATGTCGAAGTGGTGCTCGGCGACAAAGTAAAAATCCATGCCGGCCTGATCGGCGAATTCCAGGACTTCCAAATGGCTCTTGTAAAGGTCGACGTAGGAACGCGCGGGGTTGTCGTGCTTTTGCATGTGATCGAAGAGTCCGAGTTTCATGGCGATGATCCCTATTTTGCTGCACTCTGTTCCTTCTGTATCTCTTGGAGCAAAGAGTTGTCGAACATTTTCTCCAGCGTTAGTTTTTTTGCTTCGGCGGTCGCTTCGGCGCGAAAGTCGATGATCGAAGTTAGACCCGTTAAGGAGACATAGGGTATGCGCAAGGCATAGCCTTTGACATTCTCTTTGTACGTCGCGTCCAGCGTTTCGGCATCCGTTGTGCGCGTGTACTTGCCAACCGATCGTTTGGCGAATGCCGGGTCTTGAATTGCCAGATCATAGGCGCCAATCGTCGCGCGCAGAACTCTCTTGAGCTCTTCGCGTTTGGTTTTGAGATAGGCATTTTTAACGATGAAGCAGCCATAATCAAATGGTAGCGCGATGGTTTCAGTGGTGAGCAGTTCTTTAAAGCTCAACTTTCTCGCCTGCAACGTGAGCGGCAGCGAAATCGAGCCGCCTTGGACGAGATTTTTTTGCATTGCCGCAATGATTTCTTGCGTGCCGCCCAGCTGAATCAGCGCGACGTCCTTGATGGGTTGGAGACGATTTTTCTTCAGCACGTGGCGCGCTACGAAGTCAGAGAAAGCGCCGAAGCGAGATACGCCTACGGCCTTGCCCTTGAGATCACCGACACTGGCAATGGGGGAGGTTGTGAAAAATGACGATTGTCCCGTGTCGTACTGGCAACCGACCATGGTAAGGTCGGCGCCGGCGAGATTGGCATCGACCACCGCGCCGGCGGCCGAGTATACGATGTCGATATCGCCGGCGAGCAGCGCCTGGACCGCTCGAGTACTCGAACCGATGTAAAGCAGCTCCATGTCGGCGCCGTATTTTTGATACAGGCCCGCGTCTTTGCCGACCCAAAGAATGGTGAAAGTTCCGGCAAATGCCGTATACGCGACGCGCAGCTTTGGCGCTTGGGCGTGGGCCGAACTGGCGCTGCCAAAGGCGAAT
Organism: Verrucomicrobiia bacterium; assembly: GCA_035637295.1. Classification (GTDB taxonomy): domain Bacteria; phylum Desulfobacterota; class Binatia; order UBA9968; family UBA9968; genus DP-20. The sequence goes on along the minus strand of DASPXM010000220.1, from coordinate 5,859 downwards.
GCGAGTAAGCTGAGGAAGAATAGACTTTGCGGTCGGCCGGCAAATCTCATTATTTTATCTCCACACTTATCTAGGCGTTTCCGATAAATCATGTTCACGGCTTTGGTGTCAAGTTTTATGTCAAAGCTTGTCGATGAGCCCGGACTAAATCATGGTTGACGCTGATTGGCCGCGTGAAGTAGTTTCCCCAAAGGTTGACGGGGATGCTCCGCTGCCGCGGCGTAGTGGGGTCTATTCAAGAATGGTGTATGGCCAACTTTTCATGCCAGTAAAGGAGAACAGTACGATGGAACTCACGAAAGTAAAGTGGATCTTGGCAACTGTGATCCTGCTGCTTGTGTCGAATATTTCGTCGGCGCAACAAAAGCCGGCGGAGCAACTCGGCAAGGTTTCGTTTCCGACTTCTTGCGATCGAAAAGTGCAGCCGCAGTTCGACCGGGCGGTGGCGATGTTGCACTCGTTCTGGTTTCAGCAAGGTGAAAAGGCTTTCAGCGAAGTGCTGCAACATGATCCGAGTTGCGCCATTGCAAATTGGGGCATCGCGGCGATTCTAATCGGCAACACGTTCGCCGGCAACGCAACCGCGCAGGACGCGCAGAAGGCCAAAGAAGCGATCCAGCGCGCGCGCTTGACCGGCGCGAAAACCGAACGTGAGCGCTTCTACATCGAGGCGATTGCGGAGTACTACGATCGCTTCAATGACCGTCCGCACGGCGCGCGCATGAAGTCGCTTGCCGATGCCTTTGAAGTCGTGGCGAAGCGGTTTCCAAAAGATGACGAGGCGCAGATATTTTACGCGATCTATCTCACTGCGACGCAATCGCCCAATGACAAAACTTTCGCGGACACACTGAAAGCCGCGCAGATTCTCGAGCCGCAATTCGAGAAGTACCCGAATCATCCGGGCGTGGCCCACTATCTGATCCACAGTTACGATTATCCGCCTATCGCTGAAAAAGGGTTGAACGCGGCGAATCGCTACGCCGGCATCGCACCGTCGGCGCCACACGCGCTGCATATGCCTTCGCATATCTTCACGCGCGTCGGCGCATGGGAGGCCTCCGCGGCGACCAACCGGCGTTCGGTCGAGGTATCCAGGGCGGAAAACGAGCCCAACGGCGGGCTCCATGCGACGGATTATATGATTTACGCTTACCTGCAGTTGGCGCGCGACAATGATGCGATCCAGGCGCTGCAAGACGCTCGTCGCGTTACGAACATCAACCCCAATAACCCGGGTGCCGCTTATGCGCTGGTGGCGATGCCAGCGCGAATTGCAATCGAGCGCGGCATGTGGAAGGAAGCGGCACAGCTTGAAGCGCGCTCAAGCAAAGTTCTGCAAGCCGATGCGATAACGCAATTTGCCCGCGCCCTCGGTGCGGCTCGCAGTGGTGACGCTACGGCGGCTGAGAAGGGCGTGCAGGAACTGGCGCGTATCGTTGATGGGTTGAAGACCGCCAAGAACGATTACTGGGCGACGGAAGTCGAAGTACAACGCCTGAGCGCTGCGGCGTGGACTGGCTACGCAAAAGGGAATCGCGACGAAGCGCTGACGGTGATGCGTTCGACGGCGGACCTGGAAGACAAAAGCGAGAAGCGCGAGGGCCCTCCAGCCCGCCTCGTGCCTGCGCGCGAGTTGCTCGGCGAAATGTTGCTGGAATTGAAACGCCCGGCTGAAGCGCTCAAAGAATTTGAAGCTTCCGAGAAACATGATCCCAACCGCTTTCGTGGAATCTATGGCGCGGCACAAGCCGCGGCCGAGTCCGGCGACAACGCGAAAGCGAAACGTTACTTCGCGCGATTGGTCGAACTTGCCGGCAAAGGCGATCCGCGGCCGGAGACCGAAAACGCGAAGGCGTTTCTCGCGAAGAACTGATCTCGTTACAATGCTTCTGAGAGCGCGATGAGGAACAGGAATCATCAGGGAAAATTATTTCTATTTGCTCTCGTTGCTTTCGTGCTTGCTTGTGCCGCCGCGTCGGCCCAAGAGAAGATCAAGTTTCCTGTCGGCGTCGGCACCAAGACGATTGGCACTAACATGTTCTGGCTGGCGACGAAAAAGGGTTTTTTCGATGACGTTGGATTGGATGTTCAGCCGGTGCTGCTGCGCGGGACTGCGATTACGATGCAAGCGCTAGTGAGCGAATCGTTGTTTCTTGCGCTCGGCTCGGCCGACGCGACGATCGGCGCGGCTGCGACCGGCGCCGACCTCGTTGCTGTGGGCGGCGTTGTTAACGGTCTGACTCAAGCGATTGTCGGCGGAAAGAATTACAGAAATTTAAAGGATCTGCGTGGCGCGACCATCGGCGTGCAGGTGCTGACTTCCGGCGCGACCAACGTTTTGAAGCAGATTCTCAAACAAAATGGCTTGGAGTATCCGGCGGATTACAAGCTCCTCGCCGTCGGCGGCGGCAGCTTCAACCTCGCGGCGCTGATCTCGGGACAGCTCGGCGCGACCTATTTGGTCGTGCCGCTCGATTACACCGCCGAGCAGCAGGGCTTCAATGTGCTGGGCTATTTCAAAGACTACTTTCCCAACTATCAGCTGTCAGTCCTCGCGGTGAAGCGGGCTTGGGCGGAGAAAAATCGAAGCCTGCTGATCCGATTCCTCAAGGGCGCCGTGCGCGCGCATCGGTGGCTATACGCGAACAGAGAGGCGGCGATCGATTTTCTCGCTAAGGAAATCCCGCTCAAGCCGGAACTCGCGCGGCGAGGTTGGGAGTACTACACGACAAATCGCATCTGGCATCCGAACGCGGAGATCAATCTCGAGGGCCTCAAATTCACCATGCAAGTCTATGCCGAACAGATTAAAGGGCCGCTGCCCGATCCAGTGAAATATATCGATCAGAGTTATCTGCAGCAGGCGATTCGCGAGTTGGGCGAGCGATGAGACAAAAGGGAGAAAATAGGATGTCGATGATATTTCGCCGGCGCTTGCTCCTGGCGGCGCTATGCGCGTTTCTTTTCGGCGCCGAGGCGGGGGCCGAAAAGATTCGCACGTCAGTGCCTGGTCTGAATTTGAACTACTTATCGATTTTTTCCGCGGACGCCAAAGGATTCTTCAAAGACGAAGGGTTGGAAAATGAGACGATTGTCATCGGTGGGCCCGCGGGGATCGCGGCATTGATCAGTGGTGATGTTGACTTCAGCGGTGCGGGGGGAAGCGGGCTGAGAGCGGCGGTCAAGGGAGCCCCACTCAAAGCAATCATGTACCAAACCGAGCGGCCGACATGGTATTTGATCGTTCATCCAATGATCTCACAGGTTTCAGATCTCAGAGGGAAAAAAATCGGCGTCGCTTTGCTTGGCGACAGCGAGGACCGTTTCACGACTTTGTTCGTCGAACGCGGCGGACTGTCGGCAAAGGACGTCACTAAAATAACTCTGGGGACGAGCCCGGGTGACAAAATTCTTGGCATCAAGAGCGGCGCTGTGGCAGCCGTGGTGCTCGACCCGGCAGGCGCCGTCGCCGCGGAGAGAGAAGGCTTACGAAATTTTGCCTTTCTGGGCGATATCTTTCCCTTGCCGTTTCAAGGATATGTCACGACTGATAGGAAAATCGCTGAAAATTCCGCGCAGCTCAAACGCTGGGTGCGAGCCGTGATTCGCGGCTTGATGTTCTTGCGTGAGCGACCCGACGAGGCCGCCGATGTCGCGATGAAAAAACTCCAGCTCAGAAATGCCACGAAAGCCATGCTGATCGAGGCGATCAAGCGCTATGTTCGCGCTCTGCCGCCAGGGGTTCCCGGTTTGCCGTCGGCGGAGGGAATCAAGAACATTCTCGAGTATGAAATAAGGCTGCCTTTGAAGATGGACGCGCCGGTTGCCGCAGAAAAATTCTTGGACTTGCGCTGGGCGGCCGAAGTTAAGAAAGAGATCGAACAAAAGGGCAAGTGAACCTAAAGAGTACTTGCAGCCCTCGATGCGTTGCCAAATAGTTTTTCCCATAAACTTTTGAAGGGAGATAAATGATGAATCCCACGTCGGCTGTCGATCTCCGATCCATGCGCGTCGACCTGGTCGGCAGTTTGCTGCGGCCGCAAACCCTCAAAGATGCGTTTGCCAAGTATGGCGGGGGAAGCGCTCGCGAAGTCGATCTGAAAGACGCCCAGGACGAAGCGATCCGGGATGTCGTCGCGAAACAAGTCGCACACAACCTGCCGATTATCGTCGACGGCGAATTTCGCCGGACGAGCTTCATGGAAAGCTTCGCCGTGGTCTCCGGGGTCGAGGAATGGCAGGCGGGCGTTAGGACGTATCACGAAATTCTCAAGCGCACAGATGGCAGTGAATCGATCACGCACAAGGGTCAGGATCCGATCCTGGTTAATCGCAAGCGCGTGACCCAGCGTCTCAAATTACTGCGTAACTCCCTGTTGGACGACTATCGATTTACCCAAAGTCTGACCGATCGTCCGGTCAAAGTAACATTGATCGGGCCGGACCGCATTCAACAGTGCTACGACAGCGAGGCTTCGCGTTCGGTGTATGCGAGCACCGATGAGTTCTTGCATGACGTGGTTGCCGTTGAACGACAAATTATTGAACAGCTGGCTCAAGCAGGGTGCCGTTACGTCGGCATCGATGGCCCCGGTTATACGGCTTATATCGACCCGGATTCGCTGGCGGCGATGCGGTCGCGCGCTGAGGAACCAATGGCGATCATGGAGCGTTCGATTAAAGCCGACAATGAGGTCATCCATAATTGTACTGGTGTGACCTTCGGAATTCATATCTGCCGCGGCAATCGACAGAGCATGTGGCATCGAGAAGGACACTACGATGCGATTGCCGAGAAACTTTTCAACGGCCTCGATCACCAGCGCTTGTTGTTGGAGTACGACACCGAACGCGCCGGAACTTTCGAGGCGCTTCGATTCGTGCCGAAAGGGAAGATGGTCGTGCTTGGTTTGATCACGACCAAAGTCGGCCGAGTCGAGACGGTCAATGAGCTCAGGCGTCGGATTGATGAAGCGGCGCGTTACCTGCCACTTGAACAACTTGCGATTAGCCCACAATGCGGCTTTGCGTCGAGCATTCGGGGAAATCTACTGACCGAAGAAGAACAGTTCCGCAAGTTGGATGTAATGCTCGAGACCGCGGCGAAAGTGTGGGGTTGAAATGGGTTGAGGAAATTTTGTTCGGTGCTAGTTCCGAGTACCAGGTGACGAGCTGGCCTGATACTCGGATAAAACCCCAAATACTCTACCTGCGATCGCGGTCGCCCGGTTCGCGCAGCGACCAAGCGGACCTCTGTTGTGCGCAGAAGCGGCGAGCGGCATCGACTTCCTTTCGCGAACCTTCCAGGTCGACCTCAACCTTGAAGCAATGTTCACGGCCACGGAGGCGGTAATTGTCCACCGGACGGAGCTCTATTTCATTCATGCCGGGGCGGAGATTGATGCGGCGCGCCTGGGCGACGATATCGCCGCCTTCGCGAACCGAGATTTCCGTCTCGCATTCGCGGTTACCGTCGAACTGGACGCGCACTTTCCAGGAGCGAATCCGCTGGCCTTCGACCATCGGGTCCGGGGACATGTCCAGGTCTTGAATCTGTAATCGGTCGCCACGACGACAGCCACCGCGTCCATAATCCGCCGCCATGGCCTCCGGCGCCAGGGCCACAAACAGCACGGTCAAAAGTCCCATCGAAAAAGATGCTTTGCTCCAATTCATAATCGCCTCCTTGTGATAGCCTTTGTGCTTTAGACGAGTGAAATTATCTCTTGCTACAATACGATTTGGCAAGCGAGTTCTTTATGCATCTGACTCCAAGGCTTCCAAACCTGCCATTAACCGGCCAAAACCCCTAATACTTTCTCCATAATGTCACTCAGCGTCACGTCGTAGCAGTGG
>DASPXM010000219.1:0-13080 GCA_035637295.1 Verrucomicrobiia bacterium | reverse complement strand
ATGCCGATCTCCGCGCCCAAGCCCAGTTCACCCCCATCATTGAAACGGGTCGAGGCGTTGACCATGACCGCCGAAGAATTGACTCGATCGATGAACTCTCTCGATTTTTGATAATTCGTTGTAACGATGCTCTCGGTGTGCTCCGAGCCGTAGCGCTCGATATGGTCTATGGCTTCGTCCATGTCTTTGACCACGCGAACGGCGAGAATGAGATCGAGATACTCCGTAGACCAATCCGTGTCCGTGGCCTTTTTTACTCCCGAAACTAACGCGCGGGTATTTTCGCAGCCGCGAATTTCCACGCCGGCACTCTGAAATTTGGCAATCATGGTCGGCAAAAACCTCGGCGCGATCCCTTCGTGCACCAACAAAGTCTCCATAGCGTTGCACACCGACGGTCGCTGCACCTTCGCGTTGAAGCAGATCCGTTCGGCCATTTCCAGCGAGGCCTCATTGTCCACGTACACGTGGCACACGCCTTTGTAGTGCTTGATCACCGGAATTTTCGAGCTCGCCACCACTGCGCGGATCAGCTCTTCGCCGCCGCGTGGAATGATGAGATCAATATATTCTTCGAGCTGCAGTAGCTCGTTCACCAGAGCGTGATCTTTGCGCTCGACGACTTGCACGGCATCTTGCGGTACGCGTGTCTCCGCGCACGCCTGACGCAACACAGCCCCGATCGCCTGATTGGAATGATGCGCTTCGCTGCCGCCGCGGAGAATCACCGCATTGCCGGATTTCAAACAGAGCGCCGCGGCGTCTGCGGTAACGTTGGGGCGCGCTTCATAGATAATGCCGATGACGCCCAGTGGAATGCGCATGCGCCCGACCTGCAATCCGTTGGGCCGGCGCCACATTTTGATCACTTCGCGCACCGGATCGGGCAACGCAGCAACCTCGCGGAGACCTTTAGCCATGCCGTTCACGCGGCTGGGATTGAGCGCGATGCGGTCGAGCACGGCGCTCGACGCTCCCGCCTTATTGGCAAATTCCAGATCTTTCTCGTTCTCCTCGATCAAGAACACGCTCTGAGCTTCCAGCTGGTCGGCCATCATAAGCAAGGCTTTATTTTTTTCTTCCGACGATAACGGCGCCAGCTGCCGCGCTGCATTTTTGGCGCGCTTTCCCAGTTCGAGCGCCTCTTGTTTGAGTGATTGCTTATGAACTGACATGGCAATTCTCACAGCACGACGAGATCATCTCGATGGATGACTTCGTCGTATGCCTTGTAGCCCAGAACTTTTTCAATCCCGCTTGTATGCAATCCTTTGATCTGATTCAACTCCTGCGCGCTGTAGTTGACCAGGCCCCGAGCGAACTCACGACCTTCGAGATCGACGCAACTGACGCACTCGCCGATGCCGAAGGCACCGCGAACCTCTTTCAATCCCGACGGCAACAGGCTCTTGCCCTTTTGCGCCACAGCGTCATGGGCGCCTTGATCGACGACGATCTCGCCGGCCGTTTTCAAGTTGTAAGCGATCCAATGCTTCCGGCTGGTCAGCCGATTCGCTTCCGCCAAAATCAAAGTGCCGCAACTTTCCTCCTCCGCAAATACTTTGCCGAGCACGCCGCTTTGCATACCGCTCGCAATGACTGTCGGAATACCGGCAAGCGCGGCTTTTTCTGCGGCGCCCAGTTTGGTCACGATTCCGCCCGTCCCAACGGTGCTCAAGCTATTCCCGGCGATGGTTTGACTCAGTCCTTTGGACTCGCTGATCAGCGAAATCAGTCGAGCGTCTGCATGGGCGCGCGGATCTTTGTTATACACCCCCTCGACGTCGCTGAGAATGACCAGCAAATCGGCTTCCAGCAGCGTCGCCACCAACGCGGATAGATGATCGTTGTCGCCGAACTTCATTTCCTCCACGGCCACCGTGTCGTTCTCATTGACGATCGGAATGATTGACGACTCGAGCAGCACCTGAAACGTATGCTTCGCGTTGATATAGCGCTGCCGGTTCGCCAGATCTTCATGCGTTAACAGGACTTGAGCGACGCTTTTGTCGAACTTGGAGAAAAGGCGCTCGTACAGCGCCATGAGCTTGATCTGACCGACGGCCGCGAGCGCTTGCTTTTCGGGAATCGTTTTAGGCTTCTCCTTTCGCCCCAGCCGGGTCATTCCGGCTGCCACCGCGCCGGAGCTCACCACGACGATCTCTTTCTTTCGGTCGTGCAACTCGGCCAGCTCGCGCCCCAGTCCGCGTAGCCGGGTTTCCTCGATCCCTCCCTCAGATGAAAGAATCTGGCTGCCGATTTTGACCACGACGCGGCGGGCACGCCGCAAAATTTGCTTCTTATAATCGAGCTGCGTCACGAGGCGCCTCAGCTTGCCGTTTGATCTCGTCTAGCCTGCCGCCCATGGCTTGCACGAGCGCTTTCACGCCCTCGGTGGTCGCAGCGGAAATGGTGTAGACCGGTTGATGGTCCTTCAACAACTTTTTCGCTAAAAGTTTTGCGTTCGCGCGTCCCTCGGGCAAGTCGATCTTATTCGCGACCACGATCTGCGGCTTCTCGGCGAGCTCCGGATCGAAGAGTTCGAGCTCACGATTCACGGTTTTCCAGTCGGCGAGCGGATCTTGCTCGTCGATTTTCGAAGCGTCGATTAAGTGAATCAACAAATTCGTCCGCATGACGTGGCGCAAAAACTTGTGCCCGAGCCCTTGGCCTTCATGCGCGCCTTCGATGAGTCCCGGAATATCTGCGACGACAAAACTCTTGCCGTCGTCATAGCCGACAACACCTAAATTAGGCACGAGCGTGGTGAACGGATAGTCGGCGATTTTCGGTCGCACTGCCGAAATCGCCGAAATTAGAGTCGACTTACCGGCGTTGGGCAGGCCGATGATCCCGACGTCCGCCAGCAAGCGGAGCTCAATTTCCAACTCGCGGTCTTGCCCCGGCTCTCCCGGTTGAGCGAAGCGTGGGCTCCGATGGGTCGATGAAACAAAGTGTGCGTTGCCCTTGCCCCCCCTGCCGCCGGCGGCGACGATAACTCGTTCGCCGGACGTTTGCAGATCGCCGATCAGCTCACCCGTCGCCGCCTCGCGAATAATCGTTCCCACCGGTACTTTGATTTCGCGGTCGTCGCCACGCCGTCCGTGGCAGTCGCTTCCCATACCATGTTGGCCGCGGCCCGCTTTGTACTGTTTTTGATAGCGCAGATCGAGCAGTGTCGTGAGCTGCGGATCGGCCACAGCCACCACATCGCCCCCATGCCCGCCGTTGCCGCCATTGGGCCCGCCGCGCGGCACAAACTTCTCCCGGCGGAAGCTCACACACCCGCGCCCGCCATCTCCGGCAATCACGCGAATCTTTACTTCATCGATAAATTTCATGGCAGGATAGAATTCAGGATTCAGCGGTCAGCATTCTCTGCGCTTTGCCATTTTCCTATCGCCTTTTCTTATAATCCGCTTCTCCCGGGCAAAAAAAAAGCCCCGAAAGGGGCTTTCCGTCGCGAGAGGGCTTCGTCACTGTGCTGGCAATACAGTAACTCGCTTTCTCTCCTTGTCCTTTCGCTCGTAGCGTACCACGCCGTCGATCAATGCGAATAGCGTATAGTCCCGCCCCATACCGACGTTCTTACCCGGGTGAATGCGCGTGCCGACCTGGCGCACGATGATATTTCCGGCTCGCACCGTTTCTCCGCCGAAGACCTTTACTCCACGTCGTTGACCTTGACTGTCGCGCCCGTTTCGAGAGCTACCGCCCGCTTTCTTATGTGCCATCGTACGACTCCGTCGACTACGCTTCGATTGAGGTAATTTTTAAAGCTGTTTGATACTGCCTGTGGCCCTGCTGCCGGCTGTAACTCTTTCGCCGCTTCTTCTTGAAAACGCGCACCTTCTTAGCGCGAATCTGGCCGACAATCTCGCCAGTAACCGTCGCGTTTGACACCAAGGGGGAACCGATTTTGACTTCGCCGTTGCCGCCGACAAAAAGCACATCGGCCAAAGTAATCTTCTCGCCTACCTCGCCGGGAAGCTTTTCGACTTTGACGACATCGCCTTCAGACACGCGGTACTGCTTACCGCCCGTTCTAATTACCGCATATTTCATAGGAATTTCTTGAAGTACAGTTAGTAAAAGAAATCATGGCCAAAGTCAACCATAGGTGTCTGCTGTGGCTCATTTCTAGTCCATAGGGAAGATCTCTCTAAATCGACTCGCACGTTCAGATCGAAGGCCCCTTTATCGTCACGAACACACTGGAATCGTGACCGCTCATAACGCTTGAAAAGCCCCGCTGGGCAGCAGCTCAATTGGATCGATTCCACGTGTGATAAATTCGTCGGCCCTCCTTGACACCCTATAGGTATATCGTTATACGATATAATCGTAAGGCGATATTCTATGCGGACGCCAAAAACTCCCGACTTCAAAGCGATGGCAGAGCTGCGCTACCAGATCCGCCGCTTCTTGCGTTTCAGCGAAAACGCCGCTCGAGAAGCCGGCATCGAGCCGCAACAGCACCAGCTCCTCCTGGCGGTGAGAGGCCTCCCTGGCGGCCTCAAGCCGACCATTGGTGTCTTGGCGGAACGAATGCAGCTCCAGCATCACAGCACCGTTGAGCTCATCGATCGGTTGGTCGACAGAGGCTTCATTTCCCGTTTGCGGGCAACCGATGATCGCCGGCAGGTCTTCGTCAAGCTCACCCATGATGGCGAAGAGTTCCTCAAAACACTTTCACTCCACCACCTGCAGGAATTGCAGTCTACCGGACCGAAGTTCGTAAAAATCCTTCAGAGCCTGATCGAAAGATCGACCACGGCTACTCACCATGAAAGCGGCGCTGCTCCACACCGTGCAAAAGTCACAAACAAACTACGAAAGGATGCCAACCATGGCTGATCAAAACGAATCCACTCAAGAAGTGCTACTCGACGTGAAGGTTGCGGAAGCCTCGCACCTCTACAAATTCTACCTGAACCAGGAGAAAAAGATCCTCGGCAGCGTTGCGGTTATCATCTTCCTGGCTCTTTGGGAGCTGGTCGGAAATACGTTTCAGTTGATCAACCCGATGTTCATGAGCGCCCCATCGCTCATCTGGAACGCCGCCATTCAGCTTTTCTTCTCGGGTGAGATCTATAATGACCTTTACATCAGTGGCATCGAACTTTTCTGGGGCTATTTCCTTTCGGCTGCTGTTGCAGTCCCCTTTGGCATTGCGATCGGTTGGTACAAGAAGATGAGTTACGTATTCGACCCCTTCGTCAACGCGATGAACGCGACCCCCCGCGTGGCGCTTCTTCCATTGGTCATCATCTGGTTGGGGATCGGAATACTCTCGAAGGTCGGTATTATATTTCTAGGCGCTGTCTTCCCCATATTGATCAATACGCGCGACGGGGTGAAGACCACGCCGGTAAATCTTCTGACAGCCGCCAAGAGCTTTGGCGCTTCCGAGTGGATGCTCTTTAAGACGGTCGTGCTTCCTTCGACTATTCCTTTTATCCTCACTGGTTTAAGGCTCGGGCTTGGCAGGGCGATTGTAGGTGTCATGGTAGGAGAACTCTATGCGGCTACTGCCGGGATCGGTTTTATGATCACGGTTGCCGGCGCCACCTTCCAGACCGATAAGGTCTTTGTCGGAGTCCTCGTTTTCGCGCTGACCGGGATGATCGGTACGGAGTTGCTCACCCGGGTGGAAAGGCGGTTTGATAAGTGGCGCCCCAAAGTGGGATCGATGGATTGAGCAATAATTTCGCCTTCGGTTTATAGAACGGCAAAGGGCCCGATCGCATTCGGGCCCTTTGTATTTCTAGAGGTGCCAAACTCACACCAGTCGGGATCTACGCCTAAATTTTCCAATCCGATCCCCTTGCCCTTTGATACCGACCGACTTACATTTGAGCGAAAACTTGTCAGGAGAAGATCAATGGCGAAACCTGTTCACAGGTTACTTCCGGCGTTTGCTACTTGCTTGGCGTTGCTGTTTTTCCTTTCCAGCTGCGGCTATAACAAACTCCAGGGTTTGGACGAAGAAGTCAAAGGCGCGTGGGCGGAAGTGCAGAATCAATATCAGCGGCGCGCGGACGTAGTGCCAAACCTTGTCGCCACCGTTAAAGGTGCCGCTAAATTCGAGCAAGACACTTTACAAAAGGTGATCGAAGCCCGCTCCGCGGCGACATCGGTCAAGGTCGACGCCAACGCATTGAATAATCCAGAGACCTTCAGAAAGTTCGAGCAGGCTCAAAGCCAACTGACGGGCGCTCTATCGCGCCTGCTGGTGGTCGTCGAAAGATACCCCGAACTGAAGGCTAATCAAAACTTTCAGAACTTACAGGCGCAACTCGAAGGAACCGAAAACCGGATTGCTGTGGCACGTAAGCGCTATATCGAGAAAGTCGCGGTCTACAACACCTCGGTGCGTTCGTTCCCGGAAAGTCTTACCGCTAAGTATCTCCTCGGCCTTCAAGTACGTCCGACTTTCAGCGCTGACGAGGCAGCACAAAAACCGCCAGAGGTGAAATTTTAAGCGGCAAAAACTCTCTGCCATCAATCCGATTGTTCAACGATCACTTAGAGGACGGTGTCGCATGAGTTCAGGACTAAACCGTCCTTTGGCTATTGCAGCCAGTGTTGTTCTTGCATGGGGTATTGTCTACGCCCTCGACGTCCCACCATTGCGTGGTCGGGTAAATGATCTTGCTGGATTGCTATCGCAGGATCTAGCCGCTCGTTTGGAAAACCAGCTGTCTGACTTTGAGCAGCAGTCAGGCCATCAGGTCGTGCTCCTGACTATCCAGTCGCTGCAAGACGAGGACCTCGCGTCGTTTGCCTTAAAGACCGCAGAACACTGGAAGCTTGGTCAGAAAGGCCACGACAACTGGGCGCTGTTGCTCGTTTCGGTGAGCGATCGGAAACTTCGCATCGAGGTTGGTTACGGGCTTGAGGGGACGCTGCCTGATGCCACTGCAAATCAAATCATTAACGAAATCATTGTTCCTCGGTTTCGCGAAAATGACTTCGGCGGGGGAATCGAATCAGGGTTATCTGCAATCATGCAAGCCACTCGGGGGGAACCCATACCAGCGGTCCCCCAGAATTTAAAAAGGTCCGTAGATTCAAGTCTGTCTGGAATTCTTATGTTACTTCTTGGGTCGGCACTGTTCGCCTCAGTTGTGGGATTTGCTAACCCATCACCTGTCCGGGGTGCAGTGAGTGGAGGAATCGTCGCTGGACTTATCGGATTGCCAGGAATCTTCGCGGTCGGACCCGGTTTTTGGCTCTTGGCCATCTTCATCGGCGTATTAACAAGTATGTTGACGACGCTCTACGCCCGGCGGGCGTGGGGACAATCGTGGAGCGTTAAACCGTCACGGTATGACGACTTTTCGCCACGGGACACGTTTCACCGGGGATACGGTGCTGGCGCCGGTGGTTACGGTGGAAGCGGATCGTCAGGAGGATCAGGAGGAGGTTCTAGCGGAGGTTTTAGTGGTGGCGGTGGAGGAGGAGGCGGCGGTGGTGGCGCCTCGGGAGGTTGGTAAATGCCGAATCTCGAAATTCTTTTTACCATGGTATCAATGATTCAGCCCGGAACCTGGCAAGCGCTTGTCGAAATTCTCACGGATGGTCTAAAGTCTGACAATGCTTGAGCGGGGTTTTGTCAGGCAATTGAGCGATGTGGCGAAATGCTTGCTGTCCATTTTCCCTACCACCCCGGTGACCAGGATGAGTTGGCTAATAGGCTGGTAACCGAACCCCGAGTGATCAACGTGTTCCTCAATTCGAATTCGCACCACCGACTCTTGCCAAGACATGCTCTTTGCATGTTACTCGGTTTCATTTTTTTACTTCGATTCTCACTAGCATCGGCGATTGACGTTCCTCCTTTGCGTGGTCGCGTGAACGATTACGCGGGCGTGATGAGTCAAGATCAAGCGCGATCATTGGAGTCACAACTCGCTCAATTCGAACAAGAGACCGGCCATCAGGTGGCCGTGCTCACCATTCCGACGCTCGACGGCGAAGACATCGAAGGCTTCAGCATCCGCGTCGCGGAAAATTGGAAAATCGGCAAAAAAGGCTTCGACAATGGCGTCATTCTTGTCGTAGCTGTAAAGGATCGACGGCTGCGCTTGGAAGTCGGCTATGGTCTCGAAGGAGTCTTGCCCGATGCGATAGCCAAACGGATTACCAGTGACTACATTGTGCCGCGCTTCCGCTCTCAAGACTATGCGGGCGGCATCATCGCCGGTATCGATGCGGTTCTGAAAGTTATCAAGAAAGAACCGTTGCCGGAATCGGCGCGCAAAAAAGGCGGGGATCAGGGATCGGATCTAAATTTTTTTCTAATGCTCGCCGTTGCTTTGGCGGTATTTGGCCTGATCGGATTTGCATCAACCGCCAACCAACGACGACAGGGCGTATGGGCGACCCGCGGCAGGCGTTACCCGCCGATTTTTTGGGGCGGCGGGGGCTTTGGTGGCGGCGGTTTTTCGGGTGGCGGGGGTTCTGACGGCGGTGGCTTTAGTGGTGGAGGAGGCAGCTTCGGCGGCGGCGGAGCTTCTGATAGTTGGTAATCATGCGAGCGGACAAGTTTTTCACCGAAGAAGAAAAAGTGCGCATTCGTGAAGCGGTCATCGAGGCGGAATCGAAGACCGCCGGCGAAATCGTGCCAATGCTCGTCACATCATCCGCGCGCTATACTGAAGTCGAGCTCCTCGGTACAGTGATCGGGTTGTTCGTCGGAATAATCATAGAATGGTTCTGGAGCGACCCGTGGGGCTCACATTTCTTCAATCTTTGGCCGGCAATTGGCGCGACCGCAGGATTTATTCTCTGCCGAATTCCGCAAATCAAGCGGCTGCTCGCTTCAAAGAATCGGATTGCCGAAGCGGTTCACGCGCTCGCTCTGGCCTCATTCACGGAGCATGGCCTCCACTACACCCGCGATCACACTGGAATCTTGATTCTCGTTTCTCTTCTCGAACGCCGCGTCGAAGTTCTCGCCGACCGCGGCATCAATACAAAAGTCGAAGCCAACACATGGCAGGAGATCGTGAAAATCCTAACTGACGGGTTGAAATCAAATCACGCCTGCGATGCATACTGTAGAGCGATCCAGCGCTGCGGTGAAATCCTCGCCGCCCACTTTCCACGCCAGTCGGACGATAAAGACGAGCTGCCGAACCGCCTCGTCACCGAGTAGCAACGCCGCTCAATTTTCGCTATCTTCTCGACACTGAGACCTCGCCACAAGAGTTCGAGCACTGCAATGCGTCTTGTAAGACTTATCTCATTATTCATTTTCACGGCTGCAGCTCTTGTCCCGCATCACGTCTTCGCCCAGGAGCGACTGAACTTCGCGTACATCTCGCCCAACGCTGGTTCCGCTTCCGTACTGTGGGTCGCTAAAGACGCGGGAATTTTTAAAAAGACGGTCTCGACGTGAACGTGATTTACATCGAGGACACGCCGAAAGCTCTGATGTCTCTTTTTGCCGGCGAGTTACAAGTCGTCGCGGGCACGGGACCCGCCGTGGCAAGCGCCAAGGTCCGCGGCGCGGATGCTTCCATGATCATGGGGTTCGAAGTCTTTTTACCGTACTATCTCATCGCCACGCCTGCAATTAAGAACATCGAGGATCTCAAGGGCAAAGTCGGTGCGAATCATTCAGCGGCGACCTCCGCCGACTTCGCCATGCGTTTAGGTCTCAGAAACATCGGCCCCGATCCCGAGCGCGATGTCAATTTGCGCGTCGTGGGCGCAACCAATTTGCGCATGATCATGATGCAGCAAGGTCAGGCGCAGTTTTCTGTCTTTAGCACGACTGAAAGGGAAGAAGCGGAAAAAATGGGATTCAAAGTCCTGGTCGATCTCGCTGGCAAAAGGATCCCCTATGCTCACAGTGGTGTCATCACCAGCCAGAAAATGTTGCGAGAAAAGCGCGACGCAATGATGCGTTTCGGCCGGGCGTCCGTGGAGGCGATCCATTACTTCAAGAACAACAAATCTCAGACGATTGCGATCTTGAAAAAATACGCCAAGAGCGATCTCACCACGCTCGACTCCGCCCACGCGTACCTGAAGAACGCGATTCCCGACATGCCCTATCCCACGCTCGAGGGAATGAAAACCATCCTCGCCGAAATGGCCCGCACCCGGCCAGAAGTCTTGAAGCACGACGCCGGGACAATGGTCGATCGGAGCATCGTCAAAGCGATCGAGGACGAAGGGTTTTTGCAGAAACTCAAATCGAACTGAACAGCATGTAGGGTCTGGCCTCTAACAACGTAGCGTACGCCTGCGCACCGACCGCGTTGCTACCATTGCAAAGCAAGCTATCACAGTGCTTCTGCGACCTTCGTGTTCTTGTCGATTAATAGAAATGAAACGATGGGTTTCGCGGAGCTCAACCCATCCTACGGGATGGTCCGATTTGTAGGGGCGACCGGCGGGTCGCCCTTTTTTTCGTCCTTTGCGTTCTTTGCGGCTAAAGGAGTCTTGTTTTCTGATTCTTCCGTCTGAGGGCGCGATGAATCGCGCCCCTACTTTGTCGTCTTTGTATTACTATACTTGAAGGTTTGCGCAAATTCTCCCAACGGCGGTAGCTCATGAAAACGAGGATTTACTCGCGCCAAGTTGCCAAGGCGCCAAGTTCGGAATCCCTTTTTTTACCTTTGCGCCTTTGCGTCTTTGCGCGAGATATTCCAACTTTCGGTTGCGGCTCCGCCGCGCTAGGCCCTTTGTGGTTAATTTCTTTTGTTATTTGCGAATCAGCCGCACATCCACCGCGGCCAGACCACCGCCCTGGGCGCGCACCATGATTGGGTTTATTTCCATGTCGGAGAGATGGTTTCTGTGGGCGGCGAAAATATTGGACAGGCCCACCATCGCCTTCACCAGCGCATCGACGTCGCGCGGGCCTTGACCGCGCACGCCTTCGAGTACTTTGTAGCCGCGCAGCTCTTTGAGCATCTCGCGTGTTTCTCTCTCGTCGACCGGCAATAAGCGAATCGATACGTCTTTCAATACTTCGACAAAGATGCCGCCGAGGCCGACCATCAGGAACGGACCGTACTGCGGATCGGTGCGCGCGCCGATGAGCACTTCGATGCCCTGCACCATCTCCTGAATCAGGAGATGGCCCCTGCCGAGCGTTTTGGAGAGAAGCTTCTGCCCTTCCGCTTGGACTTCTTCCGCGCTCTTCAAGCCAAGAACCACCGCGCCGGATTCGGTTTTATGGACGACTTCCGCAGAGATCAATTTGACCGCCACCGGAAAACCGATCTCTTTCGCCCTGGCCGCTGCGTCAGCGGCGGTGCCGGCCATGGCTTGCTTCGGCAAACCAATGCCATGACTCTGCAACAGCTTATTCAGATTCTCACCTTCGAGATCCGCAGCATTACCGGTCGCCGGCGGCAATTTCGGCACACCACGCTGCCGGCGTTCACCGTACAAGCCGAGTCCTGCCAGCGCGCGCAACGTCGGCTTGATCGCTTGCAGGAATGGCAGCTCGGCTTCCAATTGGAATGCCCGGCTTTCAGCCGTGCAGCTGTAGGTCGATCTGGCAAACGCAAGAACCGGTTTGTCGGTCGCCGTGGTTACGCTCTTGAACAGTCCGGCACTTCTTTGCTGTCCGCGCGGCAATTCGCCGTGAATCGCCAAGAGATCGACACCGTCGTCCTCGGCGTAATGCTTGACGATATTGATGAAACCCTGCTCATCGCCGAAGCCGGCTACGCCGCATTCGAGCGGATTTTCCACCACCAGTTCCGGCGGAATCAGCGGGCGCACGGCTTCTTTCGTCTTGTCGCCCAGCTGCGCCAGATTGGTCTTCAGCTCATCGCAATGATCGCAGATGAGTCCCTTCATGCCGCCGGAATTGACGACGATCGCCGCGCGGCTACCTTTGGGAAATCGCCCAGGAATAAAAGCAAGGGTTGTTTCAGTCATGTCTTCCAGCGTCGGACAGCGGATCAAACCGAGGCGGTGACAAACCGCATCGAACACTTCGTCCGCGCCGGCAAGGGAACCCGTGTGTGAGATCGCCTGGCGCTTGCCCATCTCCGAGCGGCCGAGCTTCACGACAAGAATTGGTTTGCCTTTGCCGAGCGCTTGCTCGGCGACAGTCATGAATTCGTCAGGGCGACGAATACCCTCGACCATCAGAGTGATAACTTTGGTATCGGGATCGTCGACCAAAAACGAGAGGTAATCGACGAGATCGAGGCTCACCTCGTTGCCGCTCGAAACTGCATAAGTGAATCCGATACCGCGTTCGGTGGCGCCTTTGATCCAGTTACCGAGCGAACCGCCGCTCTGAAAAATCAGACCCACCGGTCCCTTCTTGAGCAGCGGCGTCGCGGTCGGAAAAGTCCACAATCCCTCGCCCACCGAGTACGAGCCCATACAGTTCGGACCGCAAATCACCATCCCCGTGCGCTCGCAGAGATCTTTCATCGCCTGCGCGCGCTCTTTGCCTTTGACATCATCGCCTTCGCCAAACCCCGCGGTGTAAATGGTCGCAGCTTTGGTGCCCAACTTTGTCGCCTCCTCCAACACACCGAGGACGGCGCGCGTCGGTATGAGAATCAGCAACTCGTCCGGTACTTCCGGGAGCGCCGCGAGATTCGGACAACATTTGTCACCAAACAATTCGTCGTAGTTTGGATTGATCAGATACACGCCGCCGGGAAACTTTGCGCCTTTCAGATTTCGATAGATTCCCAACGGCCATGCGCCCTTTTGCGAGGCGCCGACGATGGCGACAGATTTTGCGCCGAGCAGATTTTCAACGGGTTTACGGATAAAAGTTGCCATAAAATTTTCCTTCTAGATTGGAATTTCCTTCCTATGTCACAGAGACTGAGTGACTGCAAGGTTGGAGTGATGAAGTATTGGAGTATCGGAGCACTCGGATCGTAGGATGGGTTGAGTCCGTGATACCCATCGTCCTTAATTTGGATCTCCTCGCCGTGAAGCGCAGTAGAGTAGGCGAGTGAGCGATGCTAAGAGTCAACACGACTCACTCACCCCTCGTCGAACCGGACGTGAGGATTTCCCTCATCCGGCTCTCCCGAAGACTTTTGTCTCAGCCATGCGCGGGCGACCAAGCGGTGGGCT
>DASPXM010000218.1:0-6807 GCA_035637295.1 Verrucomicrobiia bacterium | reverse complement strand
AATCCGCAAATACTTGAAGGAGCCCTGGAATAGGCGTTCGACGGCGCTTCGTCCGGGCGACCAGCCATGGGACAACTACATGTTCGACCACTTTGTCACGGAGCAGACCTGGGGCAAGCTCTCGGGCCGTGAGCAGGTCGCGCGCTGGCACGATATCTTGGACGAACATCAGATCGAGACCGCCGTTTGCTTTCCGACGGGTTCAGGGAGCGTGGTCCGGCTGCAGGAGCTGAAATTTCAAATCGCCGTGGCGCAAGCCTGTAACGATCATTTCGCCGCGGAATACAACGCGCTCTCCGATCGCGTGAAGTGCGTCGGCGTTTTACCGATGCGCTCGCCGCAGGCCGCCGCTGAGGAGTTGGAGCGTGCGGTAAAGGAGCGCGGGCTCATCGGTTTTGAGATCCTGCCGGTCGGCCTGCCTTTAGCGCTTGGCGATTCATTCTACGATCCGGTCTATGCCGCGGCGGAAAGATGCGGCGCGGTACTCGGCATTCACGGCACCCGCAGCTGGTCGCGTGAGCTTGACGCGGAGGGCTTAAACACTTTCGCCGAAGTTCATGCGTACGCTTTCACGGCTGGAATCCTGCTTCAGTTTACCAGCATGATCTGCCAAGGCGTGCCGCTGCGTTTTCCCAAACTTCGCTTTGCGTTCTTGGAAATCGGGGCCACCTGGTTGCCGTATTATCTGGATCGTCTCGACGAGCACTGGGAGAAACGCGCCGAAGTCGAGATGCCCCTGCTCAAAGAAAAACCCAGCGAGTTGGTAAGAAAGTCGGACGTGTACTTCAGCATCGAGCCCGGCGAGTCACAGCTGGCGCAAACCATCGATTACGTCGGCGCCGATCATTTTCTATTTGCTTCGGACATTCCTCACTGGGACTGCGAGTTCCCGGGCAACCTCCAGCATATCCGCCGTCACTCGGCGTTGTCGGAGGAGACTAAAGAAAAAATACTGTACAAAAACGCCAAGCGACTCTTTAACTTGTGAAGGTTCGCCCCAGCGATATGTGGTCTGTGAAAGATCGAGCAAGAGCCGTGTCCGTTTCTGCTGCGAACTTGATCTATAAGTCCGATTGACGATGAACGAGGACAAACCGATGATTCAGCTCGAAGATCCGTTGATCCCCGTGCCGATCCCAGCGCAGGCTCCGGCCAAGGAGGGCAGCGCCGAGCTTCCCGGCACGCATCTTTGGTATTGGGACACCGGCGGCGCCGGTGCTCCGGTTGTGTTCCTCCATCCGGCAACGGGCAGCACGCTGATTTGGTTATACCAACAGCCTGTGTTCGCCCAAGCAGGGTTTCGCGTGATCGCCTATTCGCGCCGCAACCATTACAATTCCGACCTTGCGCCCGAGGACGATCCGGGAACCGGGTCGGAAGATCTGCACAACCTGATGGAGTTCCTGGGCGTGGAAAAATTCCATGCGGTAAGCTCAGCCGCTGGCGGTAGCGTTGCCACGGATTATGCGTTCTCGCACCCCGAACGATTGCTGAGCTTGACGGTTTCGAGCAACAACCTCGCCGCCAGGAACGGCTACATCGCCGAAACTGCCGCCCGTATCAGACCAAAAGAGGAGAAGGACCTGCCGCGCTGGTTTTGGGAGCTTGGGCCGTCGTACCGCGCAGCCAACCCTGGAGGCGTGGAAAAATGGAACGAACTCACGCGCAGGTCCGTGACCGGCAAGGGAGCGCGACAAATCTTGGCCAACCTCGTTACGCCGGCCAAGCTGGAGACGTTGAAGGTCCCGACCCTGTTAATAACGGGCGCGGCCGATCTGGTAACGCCACCTTCGATCATGCGCATGATCGCGCGGCATATTCCCGACAACGAGGTCGTGATCGTTGCCGAGTCCGGCCATTCGCCCTACTGGGAGCAGCCTGAATACTTCAACCGAACCGTCATCGATTTTATCCGCCGCCATGCGAAATAATCAGATGCTCTCCTGATCCAAGCGACTCCTTCGCCTGCCCACGGTAAACGACGCCTTATGACTGGCGCGCGTCAGAGCGCTCACTATTTGTTTTTGCCGATCGCCGCCGTCCATTGATCGGCCTGCCCTTTTGACAGATTTCCTCTCGGAACAAGGCGCGCGTCTTCATAGCCCCAATGCTCGAGATCCGTGAGATACTGTTCTCTAGAAAGCAATGTGCCTTGGCAAACTCGCTCGGCCGAACACGGTAAGTCCGTTTCACTTCGAAGTTTGTGCAGAAGTTCGTCAACGACCCACTCAGGGATCTGTGAGCGTTCCGGAGGGTAAGCGAAGCCAAAAAGAATGATATGGCTCAAAAGAAGTCGCCAGTGAGCGCCAAAGCGCTCAAGCAGGCGCTGCCAGTCGATGTTCTTGGCACAAGCAAGCAACAGATGAGCTACATCTGCGCCGTCGTAACGTTCCCGCTCCATGACAAACGCTTTGGACCAGATGGTTTCTTCGATTGGACAGAGTTTTATCGGTACGCCGAGAAAATGTTCCACGATGGCATTTCTGAACCAGTCGTCATCGACCTTAGCAACACCATTTCCTGAGTTAAAAATGACGTCGATGTAGTGCTGACCGCAAATGGCCTTTGCCAGCCAATGTGAAAACGTGATTTCGGTCTGATAACCGATTGCAGATAGTTTGTCCAACACGCGCTGACAGTCCGCCTGCCGAACAAATATATCGAAATCTTTAAGATCCCGTTCGATGCCGGTCAAGCGTTCGAAAGCGTAGGCGCCGCCAACCAAGAACGGCAACTGTGCCTCATCGAGAGCACAAACGGCCGGCAGATAAAAATCCTTGTAAATGGCTTGCCGAGCCTGATCTGCCTCAGCAACAGCGGCGGCACATTTACTCGATCTTGGCGTGTGCGACATGGCTCTCGCTTTCTTTTTCCGAGGCAATTTCGAACAGGCGAAAGGGCGGCCGGTTTGGAAAATTTTTTTCGAGCACTCTGAGCGCGACGTTATAGACCGGCGTCCCTTCTCTGGTTTTCCCTTCGGGCTGTCCTCGATGCGCATGGCCGTGAAAGGCTGCTGTCACGCCATATCGATTTAACGGTTCTTCTAAGCGGCTAGATCCGAGAAATGGCAGGATCTCCGGGGGTTCGCCCTCCACAGTGGCTCGAATCGGCGCATAGTGGAGCAGCGCAACGAGCCGGGAGGTTCGGAGGCTTGCTAACGCAGATTCGAGCTTGAGGGATTCACGGACGGTCTCTTTGACAAAGTCCTTTATCGACTGTTCACCCCATGGCTCGAGCGAGTGCCGGCCAAATCCGCCGGCGAATCCTTTCACACCGGCAAATCCGATGCCGTAAAACTCGCGAGCTGTGCCGTCCAGCAGGACAATTCCCGCCTCCACCAGGATCTTTTTCACTTCATCTTGTTTGTTCGATTCGAATTCGTGGTTGCCCAATACCGCGATGATGGGAAGCTTTACGACCGCTAATTCTTTCGTGAGGATCTCGGTTTCTTCGGGCAATCCTAAATGGACCAAGTCGCCGCAAATCAAGAGCACATCGGCGCTTCTAGCGATGTGCGCAAAAAGGTCTGTCAGTACTCCATGCGACGTCCTCTGATAATGAAGATCGGCAATAGCTGCGATACGGACTTTGTCTCCCGTCATAATGATCCCAAAGCTGGCCCAGGCTGTTCCTTGCCGGTTGTCACGGTCAGACGCTTTTTACCACTCGAAGTTGGTTCGGTCTTAGTGCCCGTAAAGCTCCTGGTCGTAGTTATGTTTGAAATCGCTCGGGTGAAATTCCGGGCCGGTTTTTATTTCATTTTGAGACAGGTTCAGATAAACGTTGGAGTTTCGCCAATCCACATGCGCAATCCACTGCGGCGCAACCAAAACTTTCTTGCCAGGCCACCAGGTTCGAGTGTCGACGACAATATGGCGAATGGTCCATTCTACGTCGTCGACGATAAAGTCGCTCACGTGTCCGATGTCGCCATCTGTCGCCTTGATCGAATAGTCGATCACTTCTTGGGCGCTCCTTAAATGCGATTGATTAATAGATTCACTGAGCATCTTCTGTCTTTCGATGCCCTCGAGCGCCAGTTCCGTCGGAACCGCCGCTGGTCCCCATATGTCATCTCCCATCCAGTAGTAGGGCCAACCAAAATGATCGTAATATTTGATCTCGTCCTGCTGCGATAGTTCCTCATTCAAATTTATGTCTGGAGAATTTTTGACTTGTTCCTGATTGAGCAAAACGGGGATTCGTTTGTTTTGCCAATCAGCGGGACCGACGACAATGGGAGAAACAAGAACCCGTCTTCCCGATAGCCACTTCCCGGTGTCGATAACGACGTACCGAATCGTCCATGCCTTGTCGTCAAAGATGAAATCGGCGATCTCACCGATGTCGCCGTCTTTCGCTCCGATGGCAAATCCCTCCATCGCTTTCACAGTACGAAGCATAACCGCCTCCAGGTTCAGTCCTTGTTATTGCCAGATTGAAGCTGAACTGAGACATGTTCTCCCCCGTTGAAGTGCCGGCGAGCAGGTCTTTGGGCGTGCGCTCGAAAATCTGTTGTTCGGCTGTTGACTGAAAGCCGAGCAAGGCCTATGCCAGCGTCGGTGTATCGAAGACTCGAAATAAGTTCAGCGAATCGGCAAAATTCGACGGTCATGTCGTGTCATTTGCAAGCCATTTTCAGACGAAAGGGAAGGAAATTTCCTGCAATCAGACGGGAAGACCAACGCCCAATAGCGATGACTCTCCAGCATGGCCTTTCAAAGACAATTAGGCGTGCTCAAACATGCCGCCGCGCATTCATTTGCCGCGCGCCGCGTTCGGCGCTATTAATCGAGAAATTTGCCGTGAAAGAAAACCCTCCGCCTGGATTCTCGCATCAATTATTTGCTTCTCGCGACAGCGCTGCTGGGAACTTTTTTTTCCGGGACGGCAACGAGAATCGTCGCGATTTCGATGCCCACAGTAGCGCAGAGTTTGGGTACTGATCTGCTCGGCGTCTCGTGGGCGTTGCTGTCGTACCAACTGTCGAACATCGGGCTCTCGGTGATCTTCGGTCGCATTTCGGACCTTTGGGGCCGGGAGAAAATGTTCGCATTGGGTTTTTTAGTCTTTGCCGTGAGCTCGCTTCTCTGTGGCTTGTCGCAGACCGTGCTGCAGTTGATCGTGTCGCGTTTCGTTCAAGGCGTCGGCGGCGCGATGCTGCAGTCTTCGAGTCGGGCGCTGGCATCCGAGTCGGTGACCGAGGATCTCGCCGGCCAGGCGCAAGGATACATGACGACAGCGCATCACGTCGGTTTCATCCTTGGCCCGAGCATCGGCGGCGTGATGATCGACTATTTCAGCTGGCGCTGGAGTTTTTTTCTGCTCGCTCCGGTCGGCTTTGGCGGTGCGCTACTGGCGTTGGCAAATCTCAAGCGGCAGCACCTGCGACCGCCGTCGCACGGCGCGCCCGTCGATTACTTGGGCGCCGCGCTGCACTTCGCGATCACGACAACGCTGGTGTTTCTCTTCGATCGGCGCACACAGCTGATCGCCAGTGGCTCGACGAAGATGCTTTTGGCGGTATTTTTTCTCGCCAGCCTGGCGGTCTTCCTGCTACATGAGTCGCGCGCCAGAAATCCATTCGTCAATCTGGAGTTGTTTAAGATCCGCCGCTTCAGTTTTAGCGTCGTGAGTCTGCTCGTAATCGCGGTCAGCTACACGCTTACCGGTTTCCTGATGCCGTTTTACCTCCAGGACGTGTTGCTTCTTTCGCCGACCCGGGTCGGGCTGCTTTTTATGGCGCCATCGATCTTGACGGTGGCGCTGGCGCCGCTCAGCGGGTACATGACCGACCGCTTGGGTCCGCGGGTTCCCGCGACTTTCGGTGTGGTGCTTATGATCGTGTCTTTGAGCATCGGCGGGCTGTTGCGGACCGACTCTCACTGGCTGCTGCCGGCGGCGTTGATCATTGTCGGGGCGATGACCAACGGAATCTTCAATCCCGCCAATTCCACGGCGATGATCAGTATGATGCCTAAGGAGCATCGCGGCTTCGCCTCGGCGGTCAATCATGTGACGTTCGGATTGGGCAACGTGTTGGGCGTTGCATTGGGCGGCTTGTGCATGTCGCTCGCCTTTGAACATTATACCGGTGTGAGTGCGGCGAATCTGACCACGGCGAATCCTCTGGGCTTCGTCGCGGCCCTCAATACGACATTCTTGGCGGCCATCGTACTGATCGTCATCGCCCTATTCACGTCGGCGCTGCGCGGCGGTGAAAAACCGTCCTAGCCGAGTCGGGGTGGATTGACAGGCGTAGCCGGTCGTCGCTAAGTGTCGCAACAATCATTGGGTGCTATGCATGGGAGGCAAAACATGGCTGAAAAGATCGTCTACTTGAATGGTTCGTTCGTGCCTGAGAGCGAAGCCAAGGTCTCGGTGCTCGATTCCGGCTTCAATGCCGGCGACGGTGTTTACGATGTGACACGAACCTTTGGTCACAAGCCGTTTCGCTTAAGAGATCATACCGCGCGGCTTTATAGGTCGCTCCGTTACACTCGCATCGACTGCGGTATTTCGCCTGAGGAAATGGAGAAAGTCACATTAGAAGTGTTCGAGCGCAATAGACCGATTCTCGAAAAAGGCGAAGAAGTGGCGATCTGGCAGGTGGTAAGCCGGGGAATACGCTCGTCGCGAGGAAATCGAACGATCGGAAAAGCGACAGTGGCGATTTACTGCATCAGCATTGCCTTCGAGGAATTCGCGCGCCACTACGTCGACGGCGTCAAGCTCGTCATTCCTTCGACACGGCGCATCCCGCCGCAGTGTCTGGAGCCCAAGGCGAAGATCAACAATAAGATGAAT
>DASPXM010000217.1:0-24111 GCA_035637295.1 Verrucomicrobiia bacterium | reverse complement strand
CAGCCCACCGCTTGGTCGCCCGCGCATGGCTGAGACAAAAGTCTTCGGGAGAGCCGGATGAGGGAAATCCTCACGTCCGGTTCGACGAGGGGTGAGTGAGTCGTGTTGACTCTTAGCATCGCTCACTCGCCTACTCTACTGGCTTTCGTGGTCAGTTCGTAGGATGGCCGGAGGCGTCACTTGAGCACGTCCTTTAGCTTCGCCAGGACCTGCGGATTGGTCTTGAAAATATCCGCGACGATCTTTTCCAGATCTTCTCCCGTCACTGGATCCACCTCTAATTTGGTTTTCTCAGCTTCGGCGAGAAACGCCGGGTCCTTGAGCGTACGGATAAAAGCCTGGCGCATGATGCGCACATGCTCCTTCGGCGTTCGAGGTGGCATGACGAAAGGCCGGGCGATATCGGCGGCGTCGTGGATACCGACCTCAATGAGCTGACGCGCTTCATCGCTTTTGGCGTAACTGATGGCCAATGGAACCTTGGGCAAATCCGGGTGCGGCTTAGGCAGCGCTTGCAAAACGATGTGGACATCTCCCGAGTCCAACCCCTTGGTCCAAGTCGATTTGATCGCCTCCCAGCTCCAACAGGCGCCGGCCAACTCGCCGCCTTCCGCAGCCAAGCGAATGTCGGCTGTGCCTTTGTAACCGAGCACCAATTGAATCGGCAGACCTAGAGCGACTTGCAGGATTTTGGGCACATCCACGATGGGGCCGGAGCCGGTGCCGCCGAGTTTCACCGGTGACTTCGCAGCTTGCCAATTCTCCATGCTCGTGATGCCGCTCGCCTTCGTGAGCGCGCAAGCGGTTTTCTCCGGTATGGGAGAGCCCACGAATTCAAAACGCGTCGCTTCGAACTCAGCGCCCGGGCGACCGAGCAGTTGCTGCATAAAAAGACTGCCGACGAAGTGGCCTAGGGTTAGACCGTCGGGCTTGGCGACTTTGTAGACGTGATTCGCCGAGATCATGCTTCCCGCTCCCGGCATGTTGTCGACGATGAATGTGGGATTGCCGGGAACGTGTTTCCCCATGTGACGGGCCATCGTGCGCGCGTAGATATCGAAGCCGCCGCCAGCGGAGAGGCCGACGATGATGCGCACCGTCTTGCCGCGATAGTACTCGAACTCGCCGGCGTCAGTCGAACCGAAGAAAAGGACGACGGCGATCAATGCTCCTGCGAATCGCCCCAGATCACGCTTCATGTTTCTCCTCGATCATTTCGGCGTTGAATAGAACTCCGCAAGAGGGACAGTATATTTTTTCTAACAGGTAACGGCCTTCAAGAATCTTCATGAGCGGCCCGGCCTTGGTCGGCGAAAACACCTTTCTAAGGGCCGCCGCTTTCCAATCTTGACCCAAGGCGCAGAGGCGGCGACCGCAATTGGTGCAGCGGAGCCACTGGCGATCTGCGGCGCTTTCGACTTCCAGATTTTCACGGAACGGGTGCTTCACCACCGTCGATTTCCTGCTGCTTCATCTTCGTCCGAAGCTGTCGCGTCGCTGCGAGGTGCAATTGCAAGCCGGGTTCCTGAAGTACCACGCCGTAGATCTCCCGCGCCGCATCCAAGGAAACAATCGAGTTCGCCACATCTTTTTGCACCAGCGCCGGATCTCTTTCCAGCGGATCACCGTAGCCACCCCCGCTTGCAACCCGCATATAAAGCACATCGCTTTCGTTAAGCTCAAAGTTACAGTAGGGAAGAATCCTTTCCTGGCCGCCCAACGATGCAATTTCGGTCGGCGGTCTATTGCTCGCGAGCAATTCATTGACCTTGGTCTTTTCCATCAACAGCATGACGCTCGGCGCGCCCGGATAGCCGCCGAACATGCCGTGGCCTGAATTTTCCAATCCCGCGACGCCGTAGGCGACCCCCCGGATTTTCCCTTCAGGCGCGTCATGAAGCGTATGGGCTGATTCGACGCCGACCCCGCCGCGAAATTTACCGGCGCCTGTGCTGTCCATGGCGTGGCGCCGGAAGAGATAGAGCAACGGATACTGCAACTCCATCCACTCGACATTGGGACAGCTCATGTAGCTGCCGCCGGAGTCTACGCCGTCGCGGTCGATGCGCGCGCCGTTTCCGTCCATGGCGCCGTGGGCCATGTTGATGAAGGCGGAATAGCGGTGGTATTGATTCACGCCCGAATGGCGGCAGTTGCGGTGGCTAGCGCTCGGCGCGACGATTTCTTTGCGCCACTTCTCGCTGGTGGCGATCATCTGCATCAATACCGAGCTGGCGAGAAAACCGACGCCAAAGCCTGACGACGTCGTGCTCATGGAGATCGGCCCGGGAAATTGGACATGCACCAATGTTCCTTTCGGCGCGATGACCTCCATCGGCTTCAGCACGCCTTGATTTTTCGGCAGATCGTAGGCGATGGAGTAAAGAATCGCGCCGAAGCAAAAGCCGAAGGTGCCGTGGAATGGCAGATTGATTCCTTTGCGCACCTGCGGATCGGTGCCGGTGAAATCGAAGATGAGCCGGTCCTCCTGTTTGCGCAGCGCCAACACCAGCCTGCACGGACCATCCGCTTCGATCGTGAGCGTCTCGCGCCATTCGCCGTCTGGAATCTCGCCCAAGCGCTTGCGCAAAACCGTTTCGGTGTATCGAATCATCTCCGCCGACACGCTGTTCATCAACTCCGGTCCATACTGGCGGTACATGGCCTGGAGCCTCGCCTTCGCCACGTTGTTGGCGGCGATTTCACACTTGAGATCGAGCCCCACGGCGTCGGGTTGGCGGGTCATGTGAGTGATCGTGTTGAAGACGTCTTTGCGCAGCTTGCCCCGTTCCACCAGCTTGATGCCGGGAATTCTAAATCCCTCCTGAAAGATCTCCGTGGCGTCCGGCGAGTCACCGCCGGGCGTGATCGCGCCGACATCGCTGACATGAACGAAGGTCGCGCTCCAACCGACCAACGCGTTCTGGTAGTGGATCGGCGAGATAATATAAACGTCGGGATTATGAATCGCGGCGAGATAGGGATCGTTGAGCAAAAAGATGTCGTCGGGAAAGATTTCTTCCTTGCCGAAGCTTTCGAGGATCCGCTTCACCGCGAAACCGGCGCATACGACGTGGTGGCCATAGGTCTCGCCGGCTGCCATGATCTCGCCGTCGGGCCGGTAGAGGGAAGCGTTGTAGTCATGCTGTTGCGTCGTCGTCACCGTGCCGCCGGTGCGCTCCAAGGCGATGCCCATCTCGCGCGTAATTTGATGGAGCCTGTGCGAGAGCACTTCGAAGGTGATGGGGTCGATGTTCCCGTTCAGCATGCGTCACTCCGCAAGGACCATTCGGATGTTATAGTAGTCGTCCATCGTGGCGCGATCGTTTGGATTGATCACGATGGTCGTGATCGGTGTTTCGATGATGGCCGGTCCGGAAATCTCGCTTCCCGGAGCAAGCCGGCCGTAGTCGTAGATCTTCGTCGGAATGAAATCTCGCGCTTCTTCGAAATACGCTTTGCGCTCCGTTTTGAGCGCTGCCTCCGCCCGATTCTTTTCGATCGGGTACTTTCTCAGTCTCGGTTTATTGAGCTCGCCGATGGCGACCACCCGGAAGGCCATGATCTCCTTGCCGGCTTCGCGGTAGCCCGCGCCCGCGCCATAAAGGAGCTCGTAGAATTCATCGAAGCGCCCGTAAATCGTCTCAAGGTCCTGCTCTGACAGCTCCGCAATCCCCGGCGGGAAAGGAACGTTCAGCTCATGGACCTGCTGGCGGTAGCGGATATCGAGACTGCGAGCTATTTGCATTTCGCTTTCTTTGAATCCGGCGGCGCCGAGACTGGCCATGGCGCGCTCGACTAACCCGGTGAAGATCTCACGGACACGTTCGAGATCCGCCGGCACGGAGAGACGTTCCGATCTACCGTAATCGTAAATGACGTCCGAGCCGACCAAACCGGCTGCGCCGTGCACCGAGGCGGTCAGCGGCACTACGACCTCTTTGATCCCAAGCTCGGCGGCGTATCTTCCGGCATGTACAGGGGCGGCGCCGCCGAAAGCGAAAAGCGTAAACTCTCGCGGATCGTAGCCGCGCTCCACTGTTGCCCTGCGGATTAGATCGCTCATGTGTGAGTTGGTAACACGGTAGATGCCGCTGGCTGCCTCGGCGACGGTCATGTTCATGGGCCGCGCGATTTTTTCTTTTAGGACTTCAAGCGCGGGCTCCTTGGCCAGTTTCATCCGGCCGCCTAAGAAACATTCTTCGTTCAGATATCCGAGAATCAGATCGGCATCGGACACCGTGACTTCGGCGCCGCCGAGGCCGTAGCAGATCGGCCCCGGGCTTGACCCTGCGCCCTGCGGCCCGACCTTGAGCAGTCCGCTTTCCGCATCGATCCAGACGATGCTGCCGCCGCCCGCGCCAATCGATTCCACCCAGATCTTGGAGAGAAACAACTGGTAGCGCATCAAAATCGGTTTATGGTCCTTTTCCACCGACCCGTCGCGGATGACACCGACCTTGAACGTGGTCCCGCCCATATCCGTCGCCAAAACATTGCCAACGCCGAGTTGCTCGCCGAAATCGCGACTGCCCATGATTCCCGCGGCGGGGCCGGATTCGATGGTGCCGACAGCTTTTTTACAGGTATCGTCGATGCCAAGCACGCCTCCGTATGCTTGCATCACCAGCGGCTCCCGGCCCAACCCCTTTGACTGAAGAACCTCGCGGAGCCGCCTGAGATACGCAGCGATCTTCGGACCGACATAAGCATTGAAGGCGGTCGTCGCCGTGCGCTCGTATTCACCGAGATACGGCGCTACTTCGCTGGAGAGGCTCAAGTAGACCGAGGGGTGATGGTGTCTGATGAAATCGGCCAATTCCTTTTCGTGCGTATCATTGGCAAGGGCCCAAAGAAGCGCGATAGCAATAGACTCGACGCCGCGGTCTATGAGCGACTGAACCGCCCGCGCAATTTCTTCGGCCTCCAATCGGACGAGAGCCGAGCCCTTGTAGTCGATGCGCTCGGCTACCTCTTCGATCAACGATCGCGGGATGATGGAGTCGGGCTTGCTTTGCGTCGAGGCGCGAAAGGCCTCGCTTTCGGTGAGCCCTTCGGTGGTCCTCCCGCGCATGACCAGCAACGTATCGCCGAATCCCTGCGTCGTCAGCAGTCCGGTCTTGGGTCCCGTCCGAGTAATAAGCGTGTTATCGGCAACGGTGCAGGCGTGGAAAAAAAATTTCGTGGCGCTCAAGAGTTCGTCCGCGCCGACAAAGCCAAGGTTGCGCGCCGCGTCGCCTACCGCGTCGACCGCGCCGACGGCAAAATCATCGGGAGTCGATAGCGCCTTGCCCAACGTCACGGAGCCCTGCTCATCCATCGCCACGCAGTCGGTAAATGTCCCGCCGATATCGACACCCACGATGTATTCCATGACGTCGCCCAGAATGGTTCTAGCATCGTTGGCGCGGAAAATTCAAAAGAAATGACAAAAGCGGCAAGAACCTTAATCAGTCTCTCGATAGTGTTTATGATATCTTTCGCTTGTGTTCACACGACCCAACCTCCGTTCGAATCGGCTCAATAATGAACTAATCGTCGGGTCGTGCGAGGTACCATCGATTTCTCGAGCTATTGACGGTAATAGTGGTGCTAAGAATTGACGGACAAGCAAGGAGTAAAAACTATGGCTACTCGATTTACGGGAGGCTGCCTTTGCAGTCGGGTGCGCTACGAATGTTCCGCCGATCCGTTTTTTATGGGTAATTGCCACTGCCGCGATTGCCAAAAGGCAAGCGGTGGTGCGTATGAACCTGACATCGGACTGCCGGCCGCGGCGCTAAAGATCACCGGTGCGGTTAAGTATTACGACACTAAAGCAGACAGTGGTAATACGTTGAGCCGCGGTTTTTGCCCGGAGTGCGGTGCGAGTTTGTTCGGAAAGACCAGCGCTTTGCCGGACCTCGCGATGATCACGGCCGGGAGCCTCGATGACCCGAGCCTGTATAAGCCGACCTTGGACATCTTCACAGCCAGTGCTCAGCCTTGGGACCACATGAATCCGGCGCTGGCCAAATTTCCAAAAATGCCGCCGATGGGGGGCTAGGTCGCTGCCGCCGACGGTGATTTCATGTTCGAGCCGCTGCAGACCGGCGATTCCTAAACTGACAGATTTCCTTAGGCGGCCGGAGAGGTAAGTACGTTATGACGCTCATCATCAACAACCAAGAAGTCCAACAGGTCCTCACAATGGAGGACACCATTGCAGCGCTGGAACAATCTTATTTGCAGCTCGCCGCCCAGGAGGCGGTCTGCCGGCCACGCATCGACATCCGTATTCCCACAAGCGATCCGGCCCGGAACTACCAGTGGGGCACGATGGAGGGAGGATCGACCGCCGGCTACTTCGCGATCCGCATGAAGTCCGACATCATCTATGAAAAGGAATACAAAGGCGTCCTCACGCAGGAAAAGTACTGTGTGCGGCCCGGCCTTTACTGCGGCTTGATCCTGCTGACCTCGATCGAGAACGGCGAGTTGCTTGCCTTCATCAATGACGGCTACCTGCAGCACATGCGGGTTGGCGCCGACGGCGGCATCGGCGTGAAGTACCTCGCGAACAAAGACGCGGAGGTGGTCGGTATGCTGGGTGCGGGCGGCATGGCGCGCACGCACATGGAGGCTTTCACGCGCGTGCGCAAAATCGAGAAGCTGCAGGTGTTCAGCCCGACGCGCGAAAACCGCGAGCGCTTCGCGCACGAGATGGCGGCGAAATACAATATCGAGATAAAAGTCTGCAACCGCCCCGAAGAGGTCTACAAAGGCGCCCACATCTTGGCGGCTCTCACCGATTCCGCGGTCGAGGTGACCGACGGCGCATTGCTCGAAAAAGGCACCCACATCGTCGTGGTCGGCGGCACCGGCAAACCCGACGCGGAGAGCCTGAAACGGGTCGACGTCTACCTGCGGTTCGGCGACACGCCGGCGCCCACCGGCCATCCCGAGCTCGCCACCGACGCCGAGCATATCGGCTACGAGGCGCGCCCACAGCAACATAAGTATGGCGACGGCCGCCGTGACCGCCGCAAGCACGGCAACACACTGCCGGATCGGCGCGTCACGCTCGCCGATCTCGTCGCCGGCAAGGTGAAAGGACGCAGCTCGTCGGATCAGATCACGTATTCGGAGCGCGGCAATTTGCAGGGCGCCCAGTTCCACGCGGTGGCGGGTAAGGTCTACGAGCTCGCCAAGCGAGCTGGCCTCGGGCGTGAGATTCCGACCGAATGGTTTCTGCAGGACATTCGCGACTAAAATACTGCGGCGCTTCGCTCCCTCAAGACTGAGCCCGTTCAAAACGTTTAACCGCTACGCTCAGTTCAAATCGTTCAAAACGTCGGAAGATTAAGAGAACAGAGAGTTGGGATTTGGGGTCGAGCCTGAGTATTGACTTAGCATGGTGCGAGGCGTTGGTAATTTGGTTATATGGTCTCGGACTAATAGGGGACCCATTGTCCCGAATTCTGTCATGCGTCGCATCTTTTCGGTTAACACGGGAACATTCCTGCTCCGGCGCTTTTTCCAATCTCTTTCTAGGCGTTCCAGACCCCGAACGTAAGGCCATGGCCGGTGCCGGCCAGGGAGCGGTAACACGGCTGATAATCGACCAGAGTCATTGGGACCGGATCCATCGCCGCCGCGAGCGTTACCCAGTTAAGCGTTTCCGGCGTGCCGGGGCCCACGTTCAACCGATCGCGCGGTAGCGTGCACAGCCGCTCGAAGTCTTTCTTCTCGAGTGCATCAATGACGATGTGGTCCAGCTCTTCATCGAGGATTTGATGGCTCAAGCCACCTGACGCCATGAGCGCGATCCGCTTATTTTCCGGCCACGAGTCAATGGCGCGACGCAAGGCTTGCCCGAACTGAAAGCAGCGGCGCGGCGTAGCCTGACTGGGCAAATACCGGCTCACCGTGACCGGTACCATCGGCGTGAAGGCGTCGGTCTGGTAGTGTGTGTAAAAACAGGTAAAGGCATCATCAACGCCTAGCTCCGGCCGGTAATTTTCCATCGAGGCAATATCGAACCCATCGTCAACCAGGGCGGCGATCAAATGTTCTGCCATCGCCGGATAACCTTTATAGCTGCGGCGGTGACGTTCTTTGGGTGGATGTGCGACTCCCGAATAGCGCGTCTGACTCTGCCGTTCAGCGGAGGGAGCGGTTCGGCCCGACAGCGTCTCGCCGCGAAAAACTCCGAAGACCGCGATGGTATCGTCGGGCAAGATGCCGTGCGGGTTGCTGACGACTACCGCCACATCAGGTTTGGCCTCAGCCAATTTAGTCTTGATCTTGGCGATGGCAATCTGGCTGGCGTTCCAACGGCGTTGTTTTTCCTCGAGGGTAATTTCCTTTCGGAGCGCAGGGTTCGCCTTGCGCAGCAAGTCTTCGTACCGGTATCGGGGATCTTTCATGTCGCGTGCGACGATGTCATCCCAATTTTCCGGACGCGTCTCGATGGTTGGCCCGTGCGAACTGCCAAACGCAAACACGATCTTAGCCATGGAACATCCCTCTTCTGTGTTTCCCGCAACAGATTAACGTTTGTCGTAAGGGCCGCGGTATTTTTGCAGCATCTCGTTCGGGAAATAGCGTTCCTCTAGCTCGCGTTGTTTTTCACGCCCTTCCGGAATTTCCCCGCGAGCGCCACGCAGATACGGATTACCTTTGTGTGCTGCGCAGAAATCTTCCCAGGCTGCGAGCTCGCGTCGTTGGAAATCCTGCAGAAAATCCCACAGCGCGGCATAGGTGACCGCGGTTCCAAAACCGGAATACCAGGCTACATTGAGCCCCAATTCGTGATGCTCTTTGAGAGATAGAATTCGTGGGAGCTTGCCTTTCTGCGCCGAGAAAGTTCCCGCCACAGCCGCGCGCGCCTGCTGAATCTCATCTATCGAGTGAGGCGACTCAAATTGAACCCAATCTACTTTGGCCTGTTCCTTGTAAGCTTTGATCCGCCGTAAAAACTCATCAAATCCACCATTCGCCGCATCGCGGGCGTAGCTCTGCGCCATAATCACGAAATCAGGATCAAGTTCGTCCTTCATGTCCACTGCCGCCCGATAACGGGCGAGGACAACTTCGAGCGGTGCTACTTCGATGCCGGCAGTTTGTGTTCCCCGCTTGGTTTCACCCGGTTGGTCGTCAAGACGCAGTCCAGCAATCCCAGCCCTGATGCACTCGGCGACCAGGCGCCGCACGGCCATGATTCCACCATGACCCGTGTCGCCATCGAGCATGACGGGGATCGTGACACTACGCGCGATCCACCCGGCGATCGTTACACATTCGGTCATGCTCGCCACTCCTACATCCGCTAAACCAGTGTATGGCCCAACGACGGCGCCGGTCCCGACGAATAGTGCTTCGACGCCGCCGGCTTCCATAATCCGCGCATGCGCGGCAGTGGGAGGGTGAAGCACGACGAGCACTCGATCTGTCCTGCTGAGCAGCTTTCTCAGCCGCGTAGTCGGTTTTTCTTCAGACATGTGACGGTAACCTCCTCTCGACCCGCCGCTCTTTGTAAAACTATGCGATCACTTCGTCTCGGCCTTAGGGAAACCATACGCAGCCACGATTTTTGCCTGCCAGTCTTCCATCCGCGGATAGTGCTCCCAATCAACAACCGACAAGCTCTTGCCCCTAAGTTCCTGTTCCACTACACCGCCGCGCACGTAAACGGAAGAACTATAAGGCTCAGTGTCGTCGATGATTTTCTGTGCTTCGGGAGATGCGAGCCATTCCAGCCACAGTAAGCCGGCGTAAGGATGGCGCGCACCCATCAATATCGCCTGAGCGTTGCCGAACCTGACGGGTACGGGCTCAAGGATCGCGTACTGGAGCACGCCCGCAGGATCTTTGCGCTGCGCTTCCCGAACGCTGCCATAGTTATTGCCCATCATCATCGGGATATCGCCCGAAATAATCGACATCATGACGCGCGTCCCACCGCGCACCCAGATCGGTTGCTGGGCGGCAATCTTGCGGGCGAAATCCAAGGTTTTCTCCACGCCCCATGCAGGAACAAGCCCGGCGACATCCTTAGGTCGAATATCCGCGGCAAATTTTCGCCCTTTGAGCTCCGGTCGCAATAGATCGTTCAATGTTTTGGGAACCAAATTGGCCGGAATCAGCTTGGAATTATAGGCGGTCGCTTGAAAATAGCTGAAAGACGCGAGCACATTTTTATTGCGCGGGTCGATCATCGGCGGCGGTATCTGGAGGACTCCCTTTTTCGCCATGTCCAGAATGTCCACTTTCCAGAGGTACGGGTGATACTCACTGTAGAAGTCCGCGGAGACCAGCACAACATCCCACTCTTTAGCGATCCCGCTTTTGATTTCCAGCAATAAGCGCTGTGCCGAATCAGTTCCGCGGCTTTGCTGTGCGTGGACATCCAGAAACGGGTATTTCTTCTTGAATGCCGCCGTATTCGCTTTCGTGTCTGCGTCATCCATGGTCGTGAGAATACGCAGTTTTCCTTCTTTCTTGGCCGTTGAGACAATTTCTTCATGGCTGGAACTGACATGATAGCCCTGCGGCTCGGCTGGTTTCGTCTGCGCGGTCGCTGCGAAAAGCGGCAAGGCAAGAGCTCCGAACACCAAGCAAGAGAAAACCGCATACCGGCGTAACAGTTTCATGAATGACTCCGTCGGATCTGCTGCGACCCAAGCTCGTCAATACTACGATCACACTTCCAGCTTGTACAGATCGGTCGCATTCTGCCACGTGAGTTTACGCTTAATTTCGTCAGGGACCCCTTCAAACTGCTGTTCGACAATCTGTTTGGAATCCGGCCATGTGGTGTTGCCATGCGGGTAGTCGCTCGCCCATAAAAAGCGGTCGGCACCATACAGCGGCGTCGTCAACACTCCGGCGCGGTCGTTCTCGAATGTGAACCAGATGTTACGGCGGAAGTACTCGGCGGGAGCCAGTTCGAGTCCGGTTTTAGGATCATGGTCTTTGAACTTAGCTACCATATGAGCGACCCAGCCGATGTCCCATTCTGCGGCAACAATCTTTAAGCTTGGAAATCGATCAAAAACACCGCCGTAGATCATCTCCAGAAGAGACGTTT
Source organism: Verrucomicrobiia bacterium (assembly GCA_035637295.1). Lineage (GTDB taxonomy): Bacteria > Desulfobacterota > Binatia > UBA9968 > UBA9968 > DP-20. Next base: position 13,040 of record DASPXM010000217.1, on the reverse strand, counting down.
GAATTTCACCTTCGCCGCGGATGGCAGTCCGAACCCGCGGGTGATGGAACTTGATTTTTTTCCATGCGCCCGTCGTGGTGTGCAGCGAGAGCGGGGTGTCGGCCTCCTGCGCTGCCGCCCATAATGGGTCGAACTTTCTGTCGCCGTAGCTACTGCCGATCGGTGTCGATGATGCAATCATGAATCCTTTGGCGCCTTGCTTGCTGTAGCTGGTTAAATCTTGCACTGCGCCTTGAACGTCAAGGATGGAAAGTACCGGGAGACCGATGAGCCGTTTAGGGTCAACGCTACAGTACTCCATCAACCAATCATTGTACGACTGCGCAATTGCGCGAAAAAAAGGCTCGTCCTTAACGCTTAGCCCGTAGATGTGGCGCAGATGACTGGCGTAAATAATATCGGCTTGTACTCCGTCGCGGTCCATGTCTTTAAGCCGGGAGCTCGGCTCCCAAGGCCCTGGCCAGTCTTCAAAGCGAAATTTCTTGCGAAATTCGGCCGCTTTCGCCGAAGTACGACCGACGACGCTACCTATGCCGAGCCCGCCGATCACCATGCCCACGAACTCCATCGCACACGATTCGCGGTTGTTCCCTTCGAGACTCGTTTCCCACTCCGGAATTGACAGATACGGACCGTGTTCCTCTTCGCTCGGATCCCACACTATTTGCGGAGCCCGGCCGCCGTACTTGCGGCGGACACGCTCCCACGTTGTAGCGACTTCATTTGCGTGGGAATCTGCCGAGATCAGCTTGTATTCGGCCATGCGAACCTCCTCGTTGTGTTTTAGTTTATTCCCTCAAGGTGCGGTCGCCGGATGGTCTCAGAACAATTCTGGTCGTTTCTTAGGTTCAGCGTTCAAATCGACTTCTTAGCTGACCAAACGCTGGCCGTAGAGCTTGACCGCGTTATCCCACAGAATTTTCCTTTTCGACTCATCTGAGATCGGGTGAGCATCGAAATCAGGAAGAGCTCTGGCTGGTTCCATTCCATCGGCATGTGGGTAGTCTGTGTTCCATACAATGTTCTCTCCGTGCAGGAAGTCCACCGCATATTTGAGCGCCGTTTCGTCACTGTCGCACGCAACGGTACATTGTCGCTTGAAATACTCGCTCGGCAACATGGACAGATGCTTTGGTTTCCCCATGACGCTGTGGCGACCGTGCGTGTGTACATCCATTCGACCCAGCCAAAACGGGGCCCAGCCGGCGTTCGATTCCAGTATTGCCAGCCGGAGCTGGGGAAAATGCTCCAAGATCCCAGTAAAAATAAACTGTCCTAGAGTAGCCATGTTGTCGAACGGAAATCCCATCGCATGATTGAGTCCGCGAAGTGTCATAGGGTCATGGTACGAGGTTCTTTGTCCACTTGATTCTTCTGCAATGACCAAATCTCGAAACGGCTGAAATCGTGCATTTCTATATTCGCCGTGAACAGCAATTGGGACGTCCAACTCGGACGCGAGCGCCCATAATGCGTTGTATTCCGGCTCGTGCAACCATTTACCTTTAGGCAAAAGGAGGTTTCTTAGAGCAACGGCGCCCAATTTCTCAACTGCGCGGCGTCCTTCTGCGAGCATCTCATTAATATCAGTCGAGATAATAACAGCGATAAACTTCAGTCGCTTAGGATTGGCGCTACAGTAATCGTAAGCCCAGTTGTTATAAGCCCGGCATAAGGCTGCACCTATTTCGCTATCCTTCAATGCTGCCCTTGGGCCGAAGTTGCCATTACTCCCCGTCGGCAGCAAGACCTGAATATCCCATCCGTGTCGGTGCATGTCCTTAAGGCGTATGTCGGGCGACCACCATTTGTGATAAGCCTCCCCGTATTTCTCTTCTAACGCTTTCCATGCCGTTTCAGGCGGACGACTTTCAATTTGTCCTTTTGGGATGATTTTCCCATCGGGTTCATAAACCATAAACGTACCGTCCATATAGGCCACTTTAGGAACCCGGTCTCGGTATCTGGGTTCCACATAGCGCTCCCACATGTCCTTCGGTTCGTGCATATGAGCGTCAGCATCGATGACTTTGAAAGATTTCCACATGAGCTGCCTCCTTCTAAAGACCGGCTTCGTCTTCTCTGGTGCCAGTGTGCATAGTGAAGCTAACGCGATTGTTTGCACGCGGGATCACTTCATGTCAAATAAGTTTATCCGTAGACTCTGTCCAAACTTTCTTTCAGTAGCAATTATAGAGTTCCGCCAATGTCTCAAAAAAAGCACTGAGCGCGTTCAAATCGCTCAATCTTTCCATCCATCGGCTTCGCTCAGGACAGGCTCCCTTGACTGCGCCTGTAGTCCCGAGCTTATCGAGGGATCAGGATGAGCGTAAAAATGGGCGGTTGATCGAAGGCCGTGCATGGTGAGCCTGCGGAACCACGCTCTGTTCAAATCGTTCAAGACGCAGAAGATCAAGAAAACAGAGAATCGCGAGCGTGATACGTAAGTGTGCTGGATAATTGAGACGGAACGATGTGCGATGCGTGATACTCATTACGGGGCGAAGTTCCAGGTTTCCGGAATTCCGGAAACCTGGAAGTGAAGCTATCTTTCGCTCGCGCGTACGTTGGAGGCGACTCTGACAAAACCGAAAAGCGAGACGATCGAACTAGCGCAGGAGGAAATCAGTGGTTCGGCGATTTCAGCACCTGCGGATTTACGACATTGATCGGCGTGCCGGCGGCGTAAGCGACGATCTGGTCGAAAATGTCTGAAAATTGCAGCTCGTATTCGTCTCGTGTGACATAGCCGATGTGGGGCGTGCACACGACCTTATCCATATAGAATAACGGATAATTAACGTCGAGAACCGGCTCCTCTTCATAAACATCGACGGCTGCCAGACCGGGCCGGCCGGCTTTTAGAGCGGCAAGCAATGCACCGGGCTCGATCAGACCAGCGCGACTGGTATTGACCAACAAAGCCGTCGACTTCATGCGGGCAAGGTCCTGGCTTGTCACGATGCCGCGGGTCGCTTCAACCAGGCGCATGTGAAGTGAGAGCACGTCACACTCCGAAAAAAACTGCTCCTTGTTGCGCGCCGCCGCGAATCCCTCGCTGCGCGCCTGGTTGAGCGAGCCCTCGTGCGCCCAAACCAGGATGTTCATCCCGAAAGCTTTGCCGTAACCCGCAACGACACTGCCGATCCTACCGTACCCGTAAATTCCGAGCGTTTTGCCGCGCAAGTCGTTGCCGACGCCGATCTGCCACTTTCCCGCTTTGAGCGCCGACATCTGTTGGGGCACCTGGCGCATCGCCGCAAGTACCAACGCCCATGTAAGTTCCGCGGCGGCATAAGACGGTGTGCCGGCATGCTGGCTCGACGATACAATGATTCCCAACTCCGTGCAGGCATCGACATCGATATGCGGGTAGACGCTGCGTTGGCTTATCAGCTTAAGTCTGTTCAGTCGCTGAAGCAGTGGTCTACGGATCTCGGTCCGCTCGCGTATCAGCACCAGCACCTCGGTTTCCTGCAATCGTGCGGCGAGCGCATCGACTTCCTGGACGTGATCGTCCCAGATTCTGACCTCGTGACCCGCCAGCTTTTTGTAGCATTCGAGCGTGCGGAGGGTGTCGTGATAATCGTCAAGAATGGAGATCTTCATCATCAAAAATTCAACGTCACAGCACTTGCCTTACGGCAGCGCACTTAATCGAGCGGCCGGGCATAGCTATTGTAGCCTTCATCGCTACTGTCACATTCCGATGGTAGACCCTGAGCTTCCCCCTAGCGCGGGACCTAGTCCGAGCGCCCCCAGAGCTGCTTCGAGGCGAGGCGCGCGCCTTCGGCGAGGGATTGGAGTTTGGCCCACGCTACGTCCTCGTGCACCTGGTCACCCGAGCTCGCCGTCCCGAACCCGCAATCGTTCGACGCAATCACCCGCTCCCGACCGAGCACGCCCGCGAAGCGCACGATCCGCTGGGCTACCAACTCAGGGTGCTCGACCAGCTCAATGCAATGTGACACCACGCCCGGGATCAACACTTTCTGTTCCGGGAGCTTGACCTCTCGCCACACCTGCCACTCGTGCTCGTGCCGGGGATTCGCCGCCTCGATGGAATAGCCGCTGGCGTTGATCTTCAGCAGCAGGTCGACGAAATACTTCAGCTCGAGGTCGTGGACTCGAGGCGCTATGTTCACACCGTAGCAGGTGTGAAAGCGGATGCGGTCTTCGGGAATACCGCGCAGTGCATAGTTGATGACCTCGGCCTGGCTGCCGATGTAAATCCTGCACTCCTCGATGGTCGCAGATGGGGCGTGGTCATAATAGTTCGCGATCAGGGGGTCGTCCACCTGCAGCACCAGGCCGGCGTCGACGATCGCGCGGTACTCTTCCCGCAGCGCATCGGCGAGCGCCATTTGATACTCCTCCGCCGTGCGATAGTACTCGTTCGGAATGGAGTTAGCCGGGTGCGTCACCGGGCTTACCCGCAGAAGATGCATCTAAATCCCGTAGAATCGTCTGGGATTATCGGAAAGAATTTTCCGTTTCACCTGCGGATTGAGGCCCTCCATCGCTTTGAACCGTGAAATCGCGTTGAGTTCGCTTGAGGTATCGCCATGGCCGTAGTCGGTACCGATAACGAGATTTTCCTCGCCCGCGTAAGAGATCACATAAGAAAAGTCGTCATCTGTCTGGGTTGAAACATAGATCCCGTAGTCGCGGAAGCAGTTCATCGAGACCGGGTGTTCGCCTCCCAAGGAACGCCGCACGGCTTCGTGAACGACCCAGGGCACCCACTGGCTCGATGTCTCGATGAAACCCCAGCGCAGCTTCGCGAAGACCCGCGGTATCTCGCTCATGATCAGCGCGTAGCATGCGGTGACTGTCGGGACTCGAAATGTCGAGAAACCGCCGCCGGATTCGTTGTTCAGCAATTTGAACAGATCGGGGTTGCCGTTGGCAATGTGCACGGTCACCGGAATGTCGAGTCGCTGCGCCTCGTCATAGATTGGATAATAAAATGGGTCCGTCATCAGCTTACCCCTTTCGAAGGGGCGCACGCAGACGCCGACGGCGCCATGTTCCTTGGCGAAGCGAATTTGCGGCGCGGCTTCGCTCGGGGTCAACGCCGGAACGACACAGCTCCAGCGTAAGCGGTTCTCGCCGAGTTTCCAGACATCCGCCAGCCAGCGGTTCCAGCTCCAACAGAGCGCGATCTCCACTTCCGGGCGGCGCGTGAGCGGCCGGAGCCAGAGCGAGTTGTAGAGCACTTGCACATCGATCCCTAAGGCGTCCATGTGTCTCAGCCGTTGGGTCACATCGCTAAGCTCCCGGGCTTGCACCGGAGTTCCCACTTCCCGTCCGAATCTTTTGACATGCTCTTCAGATTGCTTCTCGTTGGGCGAGGGAAACTTGGGGCCGAGATCCTCGCCGTCGAGAACCCAATGCTGGCGCTCGGGATTGTCCGGCTCGGCCACTAACGTAGGGCGATATTTTTCTTCGCCGGCCTCGAGATAATCCCACACACGCTCGTTCTCTACCACATGCGCGTCCGCGTCGATCACGTCCGTTTTTACATTTGCCATTAACATAGGATCTCCGTCGTCAAAAGCATTACCCAACATCGGCTCCGCTGTGTAGAAGTTGTATTGCGCCACCCTGAATTGCACAGTTTGCGATTTTCTGATCCCTGATTTTGTTAGCGCGCTTCTCCCAGAGTCACGGCCACGTCGTCCTTGCTCACCTCGAACTGTGTGCCAAAGCGGGCGGAGATTTTTTGTATGTCCTTGACGATCTCCGGAGCCTGGGACGGTTGAAAGAAGTCAGGAGGGCCGTTCCCCTTGTACAGTCCAGGGACGAAGGAGAGACGTTGGAGTTTGCCATCTTGGATCTGGCAGCGCACCAGCATGGCCAAGAGGATATGGTTGGGGCGCTTCTGGTAGTGAAGGTCGTGGACAAAATTGCCCAGAGAATAGAGTATGGGCTTGCCCTTGTACACCTCAATGGCCTGGAGAACGTGAGAATGATGGCCGGCCACCATGTCTGCGCCGGCGTCGATAGCGAAATGGCCCATCTCTGTCTGGTATTCCGTAAGCTCGCCGGTTCCGCCCGTGGTGGGTGACACACCCCAGTGCCAGGACACAATCACTACGTCCGCTTCTTTTCGCGCTTTGCGAATATCCTCTTCCAGAGCCGCACGGTGCGCGCCGCGATCAGGAACAGTGTGGATGATCGGTGGAGAGCCGGGCACATGGTGAACCCGAAGCCGGGGCTCGTAGAAAGTCTGGACGGGATAGTACGCAATACCGCCCCTGTCTTCTGTGGCTGCCGCCGTGATCGGATCGCACACCGAGGCGCGGCAGACGAAAGCGACCTTAGTCCCGTTGCGCTCGATGATGGCGGGCTTTCGCGCTTCGGCGATATTGCGGCCGCCGCCCCCGCGCACGATGCCAGCCTTATCCAGGACGTCCAGGCAACGCCAAAAAGGATCTAGGCCATGCCATGTGCTTGGATTGTTGGCGAGGTTCATGACATTGAAGCCTGCCCGGACGTAGGAGTCGAACATCCACTCATCGGTTCGCGGGTGGTGGTCGTGGTCATGGGGCGCGAGATACTTGGCATCAGCCACCACGGTTTCCAGGTTGCAGAAGGCGATGTCTACATCTTTGAGCAGATGCTTGGCGGTGGCGAAGGCGGAATCGGGATCGGGGCGACCCACGAACGTATCGCCCACCAGCACCATATTGACGGCACTCATAATGAGCCTCACTCTCTAGAGTTGTGTATGGATTGCTGCTTTGAACGCAAACATTATGCGGTGACAGGCGATGATGTCAATCGAATGGAACAGGCATGAGGCATAAGGCAACAGGCAATAGTCGGAAGAGAACTGGCGCAGCGAGCGGGTTCCAATCGTTCGCCGGCAAGCGGCGGTTCAAAGTTCAACGTTCAAGGTTCAAGAGCCTGCCCTGAGTTCGTCGAAGGGTCAGATTCGCTGCGAACAGACGAAGCCAAAGGCAGTTTCAGACGTTCCAATTGTATCTCGAGGCCGAGGAGCTCTCCGGTATTGGCAAGTGAAGGATCTTTGGGCCGAAGCCGGCAGAAGTCTTGACGGAGTTCCGTTGTCTACTCTAATGAGTATTTGAGTATCGGCAAGAATCGGTTCGGCTGGAACTCGCAGGTGGAGGTGACCAGATATGGCTTTGGTACGGTGCGTTACAGAAATGGGTATGGGAGTGGATGTTCACGGATTGGATTACACCAATGCCGCCAAGCGGGCGGTGTTCGATGCGATTCATCACAGCAGCTTGGGATTTCCGCGGCTACTGGGCAAGACTGCCGACGATATGCGTGTCGATGTAACCATCGGCGTGCCCAAGCCCGAGGCAGTGGACGGCCAGGCCGTGCTGGAAACGCTGCCTCACGGCGGCGGGCACATCAACGTGGTCCACGGCGGATTGCAGGTGCTCAATGAAAACGGCGACGACGGTTGGCTGATCGCCAACGCCATCATCATCGTCAGCCTCGACGACGGCAAATAGCGAAGTATCCTACCACCGGGCAAGAGAAAAGAAGAATCTCCCTCTTTTCTTCCCCGATGTCATGACTCACGTGTTTCTTGCGTGTCACGCGCGAGGATTTTGTAAAGACTTCGGTCTTGGGCGTGCTGCTTATCCCATTGGGCTAATCCCTTGCGTGTTTCGCGGTTCAGTCTGGAGTGTGGTGCGGCAACTTCCAAGGCAACTCCGCGGAATTGACGCGGGACAAGGATCGCGTGCGCGACAGGATCTCCGACGAGAACGTGAATCGACTCGGTTGGCTTCGCCAGGATTAGATTTACCGGACTTGGGTACCAGTCGGTTTCCACGAGCCCACTTTGGACTTCCAAGCCTTTGCTCGGTCGGTTAAGCAGCGGCAAAAACAGTGTATCCACCGCTTGCGCAGTGCGCCAGATGTACGGGAGATGAAGCTTGAAAAGGTGCTGCTGGTCCGGTCGGTCGAAGAAACTCATTCCTGGCTCAATGAGTGCGGGGGATCCGTCAACCGGAATGCCCTCCAGTTGGTAAGCATTACCGCGGAACTTGCACTCCGGCCGATCGAACACATAAAAGACTCGCGGTTCGGTGAAGGAGCCATCTTCGCGCGCTTGGTCGAAGGGGGATCTAAACACGCGGCAGCCTTCCGGCGCTTCCTCGGGCCGACATAAGCCAAATCGAATTGGCGAGCCGATCAGGAAACCCAAGGCACTGGCGGCAGTGAAAGGCACGCACTGCTCTTGAACACCGTAACCGGGCGGAATCGGCGAGCGTGTGCGCGCGGTGGCTTGTTGCGGGAGAGGCAAATTTGGCACCAGAGGCACAATCGTGACGGGCGGAACACTCATCGCAAGTTCCCCAATTATCCGCTAACCAAGAATCTGCCGTAACCGGTCCGACAGCCGGTAACCCGCGAGCGCTGCTTGCCGGCGTCCGACCATTTCAGCGTTCTTGAGATAGGTCTTTGACGGCGTTGGCGGCGCCGCAGGATTTTCTTGTAGCGGTCCGTAGGCAAACTTCTTCGCTAGTCGGAAACTGGAGCGCGCCCAAGATTCGACATTGCCATCATGGAGATCCGTGGCCATCGCGGATCTTGGATGTTCATTCATGATATCGACGGCCAGTTGCGCATCTTCACGATTCGTGAAGCTCACGGAGCTGTCCCAAAGGGAATGAGTTGCCGCCACGATCTCCCGCCGGATGCAATTCGCTGATACGTTCGATGCAATGGAGCGGCTGATGAATGTCGCCGAATAGGTGAATGAGCCAGCTCAGCGTGTTGACTTTGTTTTTCGCGCTCGCGCCAGCTTGTTTCAACGCTGCCGAGAAATCGCCAATTTTAGAAATAACATGCGGCGCATGAGGCAGCGGCGGATTGGCCGGACCGCTGGCTTCAAAGGGAATATCGACGAAGTGAAACGCTTTCGTTTCCGATTGCGTATTGCAGATATCATCGGGATAAGTCGCGGCTTCGAGCAGCGAGCGTTTACCGGCGTCCAAAATTTTCTGCACTTTCTTCATCGTCTGCGGGAAGTTTTGACCGAGATCGCGCTCGGCGACCAAAGCGGCGATATGATGTCCCTCGGCATTGAACGTAGCCTTTACATCGCCTTCCATGGTGGCGAAGACCGCGCCTGTTCCCTCCGCTCTTCCCGGCGACGCCGCGATCCGCAACGAAATTCGCACCGCAGGTTTCGCGTTGCCCCCCGAGCCGATTTCGAGGTCGAGTGATCCCACGCCGTTGGGGAACAGCCGTGAGGCTTCTTCAGCGGCTCCTAATTGCCGTATCTGAGCGAATGCCCTGTCGATTAGCTCCTCAACCGTTGCATCGGTGTGGGCAGTAATTATAGTTTTCACTGGCAGATTTTTCAGAGCTAGCGCTGCTGACGCTTGTAAAGAAAAATATACTTGATGGGCCTCCGCGGATGCATTCGCGGCTCCGCCTTATTCACGGGTGGATGGAAACAGCAAACCTATTTTCTGCGCCACTGCGGCAGATCTACGGTCACCCCAAGTCATACTCTACACCGCTGGCACGCAGTTGTTTTTTCAAACTAGGAAACCGGCGCATCCGGCGGACCAATGTCGAAATCCGCATGTTGTTCAGAGACATCGGCCACGCCACGGATTTTTCGTAAACGCGCGGCGCTCTTGGGGTGCACCGAACCGGTAATCGTGCCGGTATATTCCAACACTTGCCCTACAGTGAAGCCGGCCTTTTTGAGGTCACGAGCAACCTCCCGGATGGAGCGGTCGCCGGAAACCGTGACCACCATGGGCTTCTTTTTTACGCGCTTCATGAGAACACCTCCGTAAAAATTCTTTGGAGTGCGTTTACAAAAACCAGTCTAACTCAGAGCGCGGAAAAGACAAACAAGCGAAATCGTAGCCGGGTTCCCAATTCAGGAAGGACGCCGCGTGTAACAGCGCGGCGTCCTTCGTCCTTCGCTTCACCGTTTCGAAGCCCTACGGCGCCTGCACGAGGCCGGCGCCCGCATCACTGGCCGGCAACGGCAGGTGCTTCGCTGCGGCAAGTAGCCTTGCACGCAAAGTTGCTCCACGCAGGGCCGGGCTTGTCTGCGCCCATAGCGCCGCGCATCCTGCGACATGCGGCGTTGCCATACTCGTGCCGCTAATGGTTTTATGTAGCACCGGCCGCGGCCATGACGAAAATGTGTTTACTCCAGGTCCAGCGATGTCGATCTTACCGCCGTTGGAGAAAACGGCGACTTTGAGGGCGTTGTCGAGTGCACCCACCGATACAATGGTGGGTGAATTGGCAGGCGCCCCCGCCGGCTTAATGATAGCCGGACGGTTACTATCGTTACCGGCAGCAGCAACAATCAAGCAGCCGTTGTTTAAAGCCGCAGCACCGGCCGCGGTGTAGGAGGGTTGTACCGGAATCGGAGCACCCAATGACATGGAGATCACCGGGCATTTGTTGGCAATCGCCCAGTTCATCCCTGCCAAGACTTGCGCCTGCGTTCCAGAACCACTGTTGGTTAACACCTTGCCGATAAACATCTGCGACTTGAATCCGATGCCGTAACGCTGAATCGCGCCCGGAGGCGACTTTGGACCGCAGGCGGTTCCCGCGGTGTGGGTTCCATGGCCGTGCAGATCTTGCACAGGCTGGCCCACGAAACTCTTGGAGACGATCGCTCGACCAGCGAATTCGGGATGACCGAGATCGAAGCCCGTGTCGAGCACAGCGACTTTAATCCCGCTACCGTCGCGAGCGCTCGGCGGCACTTTGCACGCAATGAGTCCCCAGGTCGCCCCCAAGACTGCCGGCGAAATCTCGGCTTCCTCGGCGGCCTCCCTTTCACCGAGATCCGCCGCGATCATCTGGGCGGTGTGAAGCACGCCTTTCATATAGTCGCTGGCGTTGATCGCGTTGGCGAACATGAAATATTCGGGATCGATCGATTGCACGGGGCTGTCTTCGGCGACAGCCGCTTCGGCCGTCATCCCGCGCGAGGCCGCCCCTCTACCGCTTACCAAGGCAACACCGATCTCCGGAAACATGATGGCATCTGCATCCCCGGCCGCTTCAAATACGATCGCCTGATCCTTGAAATCGCGCGCGTTCGCGACGCGCATCCCAGCCTGCGCCTGGAGATGCTTCATCGCAGCATCTGCTGCGCCCTCCTTATAGGTCACAAGGAATCGACCCGTCGTCAAAAGATCCTCGCCGCGCTCGAGTGCCGCGAGCATGAGGGCTTCTGTACTGGAAGCCACATGCAAATTTGCCGCACCGCTGGGTGCTTGCCTTCGTCCTCTTCTTCCAGTCGTCGTTGCCATAGTGTTTACCTCCTTTTAAATTTGTACTGCGACCATTGGTTCACTCGCCGTACCTGCTCCCGTTCGTCCACCTTAAATAGCAAACTCAACATCGTGAGAAAGCAACGCTGATGCCACACCCGACTGTCGGTGTTTCGCCGGAAACACCACAGATTTCACAATTGATTGGGTAGGGCTTGATCGGGTTAGTAATTTTGTCGACAGGTCATTGTCTACTTAGTTTACGCAAGTCAGATTCTGCCATGTGTGAACTAGCGACAAATAATCAAATAGACACACCCCATACGAGGGCGTCGATCGCAAGTAATTCGCGCACCGACGATGAACGAGCACGGCACCTACACAGTCGGGCCGGAACCCGTCATCAACCGTCCGGCGCCAAGAAAAGGCGTAGGGCAGAGCCAGGGTCCGGCTTTTACAGCTCGACTATCTTAACGAGGCGATCGATTGGCTTCGTTCAACGGAATACTGGGGCAGCGTTTGCACTGAAAATAGCAGAGGCCCATTCTGCTTGATTGAATACTTTTTAACCAACGGCAGTCTGGCACAATGCGCTTTGCAGATTTCTTCTCGCGTTCACGTTTTCCTCCATTCGTCTTCTCCACTGGCCGTAAGGTGTGGTAGGAGAGTCTTCAACGGCTCTTTCAATCTCGGCAAATCGGACGAGGGTTGCTTATGATGAAAGAACTCAACCTCACAGTAACTTTTGTGCTTAGCGTTGTCCTCATCCGAGCGCGTTTGGTTTAGACGATTCACAACCCTACACGATCACGTTTCCAACTTTTCGAGTCCGTAAAAGCGCGCTGTGTTATCAACGAGCAGCTTTTGCTTGCTCTCCTCGCTGATATCGTCTCGTTTAAGGAAGACATCGACCGCGCCGCAGTGGCGGTCTCCGGGCGGGATATCCGAGCCATAAACCCAGCACTGGTCGCCGAACTCTTCGACGGCGAACGGCAGCAGTTTCTCATCGACCTCGAAGCCGAAGTAAATCTGTCCGCGCGCCGCAGGCGAAATGCCCTGCTTATCTGCTAAGATTGGCAAACGGCCATATTTTCTGGGAGGAAAATTCCGAGCTAACAGTCGGAAGGGAAGCGTTCCAAACGTTCAAGCGCTTCGCTTCAAAACGTTCTGCCGGAAGTCCGTCCCTGTGATGAACTACCCGCAGCAAGCTGCGGGGTATCGAAGCGTATCATGCAAACGATTCCGATTCCGTCACCTCCAAATGTTTTTATCGAGGTCCGGATCCGGATTCGCCTGGATTCCCGCTTAAAACGTGCGGGAATGACGGACTTCGGATTGGCGATCTTTTCGACGCAGCAAGCTATCGGGAATGAATCCGTAGAGATTCAACCGAGCCGCGATGACTACCATTAATATACCCCGCCGTACCCGCATCGGGAGCCCGGAATGATCGATACCCATTCCGCTGAGAAAGGATGGAGGCGGCGGAATTTTGAGTCCGGCACTCGGGGCAGTTCACATCATCACCCAACTTGCACTTAAAAGCTTCAAGATGGTTTCTCCTTTTTAAAGGTCTGTCCGGCAGCCGTGTCCGCGGTGCGGCCAACGCCCAAGGTCCGAGCTGAGTGCACAATGCGGGTTGCATTGGGGTCTGACATAACAATCGATTCTGCTGAAAAACCCTCTTGGTATTTCGTCATATCAATAGAATAAATGTTGACAATGGACGGAGTGGGCCTCAAGGTTTTTCCATGAGTGTGAGACCGATCGATGGACAGAGAAGTTTTTATC
>DASPXM010000216.1:0-3142 GCA_035637295.1 Verrucomicrobiia bacterium | reverse complement strand
GAAGACTGAGGCAATAGCCTCAACCTATGCCATGTTCGCCGGTCACGGAGCGCCGAAGCATTCTCATTACCGACGACAATAAGACCAACCGGAAATTGCTGCGAGTCGACGCAATCATTGAAGTACTTCGCTTGACAAGCGGTTCGATGCTTGAATAAGCTCGGGCAAACTTACCGAGGAGGTATCGAAACGTGGCAGCAACATTATGGAAAGATTACAAGACGGTCAAAGTAGAAAAGGAAGACGGCATTACCTGGTGTATTCTCAATCGTCCTGAAAAGCGAAACGCGATGAACCCCCAACTGCACTACGACATGCTCGAGGCGCTTACCGAGCTGGAAGTCGACAAAGACACAAAGGTGCTGGTCATTACCGGCGCGGGACCAAGCTGGTGTGCGGGTCAGGACCTACGCGAATATTTTCGCGGCACGGACGATAATCCGCTGGAGCGGCGCAAAGCGAGCTGGGCTTCGCAGGAGTGGCGCTGGCGCCGGCTTTTTTATTACCCGAAGCCGACGATTGCGATGGTGAACGGTTTCTGCTTCGGCGGCGCATTCACGCCGCTCATTGCCTGTGACTTTGCCATCGCCGCCGAGGATGCCACTTTCGGTTTGAGCGAAGTCAACTGGGGAATTTTTCCCGGCGGCTTGGTGAGCCGTGTTGTCGCGGACGCGATGTGCTACCGCGACGCCATGTGGTACATCATGACCGGGGATCCGTTCGACGGCAAAAAAGCCGCGGAAATGAAGCTAATCAATTACGCGGTGCCGAAGGAAAAACTGCGCGAGGAGACAGTGAGTCTAGCGCAGAAGCTGATGAAAAAGAACCCGCAGGTTCTGCGCGCAGCCAAAGAGGTTTACAAATACTGCCGCACCATGGAGTACGCTCAGGCGGAAGATTACATGGGCGCTAAAGGAACTGCGCTTCGCCTCACCGATCCGGAAAAGGGCCGCGAGACGGGGATGGAACAGTTTCTCGACAAAAAGACCTACCGCCCGGGGTTGGGCGAGTACAACCGGAGCGCGAAGTAGAAAGGTAACAGCGGTCAGAGGTCGGAAATCAGAGGTCGGACGTCAGAAGGCAGAAATCAGGGTGGGACATTCTTTCTGACTTCCGACCTCTGGCTACTGGAATCCGATTTCTGGCCTCTGATCTCTGACCTCGCGCTTAAAATATGGATTTCAACCTGCCCGAAGAGCTGCAAGTTCTTAAAGAAACGGTTCGCAAATTCGTCGACCGTGAGCTAATCCCGCTCGAGCATGAGTGCCGGCCCGAAGGCGAAGACATGCCCGAGCAATACATCAAGCCTCTGCAAGAGAAGGCAAAAGCGATCGGTCTGTGGCTACTCGACGTGCCGGAGGAATACGGCGGCGCCGGGCTCGATCTGATGAGCCGTTGTGTGATCATGGAGGAAGTGGCGCGCACGGTGGCGATACCGTTTCGTTACGCGCCGATCTTCGGACCGGAAGTCAGACCGGTGTTGTTCCATTGCAACGAGGAACAGAGAGAGCGTTTTCTCTTTCCGGTCATTCGTGGCGAGAAAAAGGTCTGCTTTGCGCAGACGGAGCCGGACGCCGGTAGCGATCCGGCGGGGATGAAAACCCGCGCCGTGAAGGATCGTGATCACTGGATCATCAACGGCACCAAGCGCTTTATTACCGGAGCAAAAAACGCCGATTACGCTCAGGTCATCGCAGTGACCGATCCGGAAAAGCGCGCGCGAGGGGGCGTAACCTGTTTCATCGTCGACATGAAAGCGCCGGGCGTGAAGCTGGAGCGCTTGTGGCCCACCATGATGGGCGACACGCCCGGACAGATTCTTTTCGAAAATGCGCGCGTGCCGGATGCAAACATCATCGGTGGAATCGGCCAGGGATTCGCCATCGCGCAAAGTTGGATTCAAGAAGGGCGCATCCGCGGCCACGGCGCGCGCCCGGTCGGCATCGCCTCCCGCGCCCTCGACATGATGATCGAATATTCAAAAATTCGCACGACCTTCGGCCGGCCGCTGTCCGATCGCCAGGCGATCCAGTTCATGATTGCCGATTCGGCGATGGAGCTGCATGCCTGTCGCTTAATGGTTTACGAGTGCGCCTGGCGGCACGACCGCGGTGAAGACGTGCGGCAACTTTCCTACATGGCAAAAATTATGTGCGCCGAAATGGCGAGCCGGGTGGTCGACCGCTCGATTCAAGTGCACGGTGGCTTGGGGCTGATGCGCGAGCTGCCGCTCGAATGGTGGTACCGCCAGGTGCGCAGCATCCGAATCACCGAAGGCACGCCGGAAGTTTTGCGCTGGCGGTTGGCCGAGCACATCATCAAGAATCATAGGTCCTGACGGAGCCGAACAATCGAGGATGGAAGATCGAGCATAGAGTATCGCGATTTTCGATCCTCCATCATCTATCCTCGGCGATGTGCATACTGCCAAAATAACCGACAAATGCCTAGCACCAACACACCAACTTCGCTCCTGTCCGGATACCGTGTCCTTGACCTTAGCTCTTCGATGGGCGCGTTCTGCGGCAAGCTGTTGCGCGACCTGGGCATGGATGTGATCAAGGTCGAGCCACGCGAGGGCGATGCCACCCGGCGCGAAGCGCCTTTCGCTAAAGGCCACACGGACCGCGAAGGCAGCCTTCGTTTCGCCTATCTCAACGCGGGTAAACGTAGCATTACATTAAATATCGCCGCCGAAAGCGGTCGAAAGCTTTTGCTCGACTTGGTGGCGCATTCGGACATCGTACTGGAGGACTTCACGCCTGGGTATCTTTCCGCACGCAATCTCGGCTACGAAGTTCTCTTGGAGCGACAGAAAAAGCTGATCTTGGTTTCTCTCACCGGCTTCGGCCAAGACGGACCGTATGCGCAATTCAAAACGCCGGATATTGTCGGCAACGCCATGGGCGGCCTGCTCTATATCAGCGGCGATCCACAAATGGCCCCGTGCAATCCGCCCGAGACGCAGTCGTATTATTACGCTAGCTTATTTGCTTCGTACGGTGTGATGCTGGCGCTCTGGCAGCGCGAGATGCGCGGCATCGGCGCTTGGATCGACGCGTCGATTCAAGCCAGCATGGCGCTGCATGAGCACGTGGCGTTTAACTATTCGGCCGAAGGCCGTGTCATGAAGCGTGCCGGC
>DASPXM010000215.1:0-24404 GCA_035637295.1 Verrucomicrobiia bacterium | reverse complement strand
AGGATTTCTTATGATCACGCGTTTACCAAAACAGGATGGCCTCTTCTTTGTTGCTAGCCTTATTGCTCTCCTAGTCGCGCTGCCCGCCATTGCGCAGCAGGCGGAGGACAAACCGCCGGCTAAATCGGCGGAACCGCTTGCGGCACCTGACCCGTCAAAACCGATGCCCACGTTGCAACCGCAGCCGACCACCGTGCCGGGGCGCCCGGATATTCCCAACGCCGAGGTCGCCAAGCAATTGCGCAACGTCCCACCCCTGCCGTCCGGCGCGCCGGAAGACAAGCTGCCGGTGGCGCAGCTCAAGGTGCCCAAAGGCTTCAAGGCCGAGGTCTATGCCAGTGGGATTCCGAATGCGCGCTCGCTCAGGCTCGGCGATAAGGGAACCGTGTTCGTCAGCAATCGCGTGCTCGACAAAGTTTACGCGATCGTCGAGAAGAACGGTAAACGCGAGACGAAAGTCATCGCGACGGGGCTAGACCGGCCCAACGGTCTCGCCTTCCACAAAGGCACACTCTATATCGCCGAAGGCACGAAAATCTCCAAGCTCGAAAACATCGAAGACAACCTGGAAAATCCGCCGAAGCCCATTGTCATCTACAGCGACTTTCTCAACCAGCAGTCGCACGGCTGGAAGTTCATGGCCCTGGGACCGGACAACAAGCTCTATGTAAACGTCGGCTCGCCGTGCAATATCTGCGAGCCGCCCGCCACCAATGGGCAGATACGGCGCATCAACCTCGACGGCAGCGGGGCCGAAGTGGCCGCCCGCGGCGTGCGCAACTCGGTGGGCTTTGACTGGCATCCGGTGACGAAAGAACTCTATTTCACCGACAATGGCCGCGACTGGCTGTCGGAAGATCTACCCGAAGACGAGCTCAACCGCGTCACCAAGGTCGGCCAGCATTTCGGCTTCCCGTACTGCCATCAGGGGAACTTCACCGATCGCGAGCTGGGTTGGGGACGTTCTTGCGACGAGTTCGAAAAGCCGGTCGCTCTGCTCGGCCCCCACTCCGCTGCCCTCGGTATGCGCTTCTACACCGGCAAAATGTTTCCGAGCCAGTATCAGCATGCCATCTTCATCGCCCGCCACGGCTCGTGGAACCGGACAAAAAAAGTTGGCGGCGACGTCATCGTGGTGAAGCTGAACAAGGATGGCAGCGTGAAATCGCAAGAGCCGTTTCTCACCGGCTTTCTCCAGAACAACGAATACAGCGGTCGGCCCGTCGACGTGCATGTGATGAAAGACGGCTCGCTGCTGGTCTCGGACGACTATGCGGGAGCGGTCTACCGCGTGACCTACGGCAGCACCAAGGTCGCCGCGCGTTAGCAGCAACGCGCCTGAGTTCGACGCCCGCCTGGACGGTCGCTACTTCGGTGGTTTGCGCACCTCGATGCCCGCGGCTTCCTCCTGGAGGCGGAAAAGCGATGCCGTGCTTTGATCGGACCAACCGCGGCTCACAGCCTGAACCATAATTTGCTCGACCAAGGCAGCGATGGGCATCGGCACGTCGTGCTGGCGGCCCAGCTCGGTCGCAAGGCCAACGTCTTTTCGTGACAGGGCGATGGTGAAACTTGCGGGGGCCTCGTAGTTTCCTTTGAAGATCGTCTCCGAAAAGGTTTTTACCAACTGGGAAAGCTGGACCTCCAAGCCCCAATGCATGCAATCCCAGAGTAGTTGAGGGTCCACCCCGGCCTTGGCGCCCAAAACGATCCCTTCGCCAATGGCCAAACCGATGCCGCGGCGAACCAGGTTATGTGCCAACTTGATGACGGTTCCGGTCCCGAGCTCGCCGGTATAGACCACCGTGTCGCCGAACGAATCAAGAACAGGTTTCACTTCATTAAAGGCCTGCTGAGGTCCGGACGCCAAAACCTGCACGCTCCGATTGGCGATGCCGTTCTTACCGACGATAAGCGGCGCGTCCATCACCCGCGCGCCGCGCGAGCGAAACTCGTTTTCAATGCGTCGAATAAGATTCGGGGCGCTGCTGGAAAGATCGACGTAGAGACTGCCTTCGTGGACGCCCTGCAAAAGCCCTATGGAGCCAAGAGCGACTTGCTCGACTTCCGGCGGACCTGGAAGGGAAGTGAACACTATCCGGCAATGCCGGGCAACGTCCGCAGGTGAACCTGCTAACTGAGATCCGCCTCCTACAAATGGTTGGGCCGCTTCCTGTCGGATGTCGTGGACCATCATGGGATAGCCGCCCTTCTGGATATTCCTGGCAACTACTCCGCCTATGGTGCCCAGTCCAACAAAGCCTATCAGTTCCATTTCAGCACCTCGTGAGTAGAGTGAAAAAACAGATTGGGGCGTGACTGAAGGTTAGAACCTGAATGCGCGAAACTAACCATCTGCGCTCAGATCGCACAGGTATGAAGACAAGCGCCTAGTTCCAGCAAGTTTTTTTCATCCATTGAAGATGAAGTATTTGCGCATGGCATAATTGATCATCAACGCCGCAATCAGGTTAGAACCGAACGCATAGGTTGTGAGCATTCCCAAGCGCTTGATCAAAACCCCCATAATCGAAGTGCCTATCGCTATTGCGACACCCGAAACGAGATAAAAAAGACCTACCTCTATGATCCAATGATAACGCCCAGGGACGAAAACCCAGTAAATATTGACCAGGTACGCGACCAAGTTCGAGACTAAAAATGCCACACCGTTGCCCAGCATCGAATTGCGCGATCGAGTAGCATCGTCCAATTCTTCTATCGGCAAATTAAAAACTCTTACAAACCAATCGTCTGCTTGTAAGGCGTAAAAAACTTTCCACGCCACAAGGTGAAAAATCATGATGTGGGTTGCGGTGGCTACGCATCCACCAATTGCATACTTTATGAATTGAAGAAGATTAGCCGAGTCCTGACCCGCGAACTGATCGATAATATTCAAACCAATATCTCTGATTCAAACGAAGGAAAAACTGCAGGACCTTCTCGTCATAAAATGATCAAACAGACAGGCAGGCGAAATTTGGCCAGTCGGCGCAATCGTCAATTCTCGACTACGTATTGCAGCATATCTGTTTCGGTAACGATGCCTACAAGGCGATCGCCTTCCAGGACCGGCAGGCAGCCGATCTTCTTCTCCATCATCTGACGCGCTGCTTCCTTGATGCTCGCGTCGGGGGATATAGTAACCACCTTCTCGGTCATGATTTCCTTAATCTTGATCGTCTTCATAAGGGCGCCGGTGGTTTTGCGGCCGAATCCCAAGGATGTAATCAACGCCGAGCGAAACATATCGCGCTGACTGACGATCCCAACGACTTTACCGTCGTCGACAACCGGCATATGACGGATCCGCCCAAGGTTCATAATAGATTCCGCCAAATCCAAAGTTTCATTCCGGTCTAAAGTGGTGGGATTTCGCGTCATAAGATCTCTAACTGTCACAGCTGTCTTTAATTTTTGCGCCATTGGGTTTCGCCTTCCGAATTACATTCACGTGAACTAGATAAAAATCACTCGATCCGACATCACAAAATGTGAGTTGTGCTGCCGAATCAGACAACTGCTTTCGTTTTGTTGCTTCACTCGTATCGCAGCGCTTCGATGGGATCCAAATTGGCCGCTTTCTTGGCCGGATAAAACCCGAAGAATACGCCGACGGCGCCGGAGAAGAGAAAAGCGATTGCGACGATCGTCGGGCTAATGAGCGTCGGCCACTGGGCCCACTCTTTGAGAACTTCGGAGCTACCGATGCCGAGAAATATTCCGATCAGTCCACCCGTGGCGGCCATGACCACCGCCTCGACGAGAAACTGCAGCATGATGTCGCGGCTACGCGCGCCGACGGCCATGCGGATGCCGATCTCACGGGTGCGCTCGGTCACCGAGACCAGCATGATGTTCATGATACCGATGCCGCCGACAAGAAGTGAAATAGAAGCGACGCTGCCCAGCAGCACGGCCATCACACGCGCAGTGGTCGATGCCGCCTCGGCGATATCGGACAAATTGCGCACGTTAAAATCGTCTTCCCGGTCTTGGCCGATGCGGTGACGTTGGCGCAGAAGAGAACTAATCTGCTCTTGTGCTTCTTGAACGCGCTCCGCGCTAACCGCCTTGACGACGATGCTCTGCACCCAGGTGATGCGCATTAATCGTTTCTGCATGGTTGTGTACGGGATCATCACGGTATCGTCCTGATCGGTGCCTTGACCGGTTTGACCCTTCGCCACCAACAACCCGACGACACGAAACGGAATGTTTCTGATGCGAATGACCGCGTCGACGGGATTATCGTTGCCGAACAGTTGTGTCGCGACGGTTTGGCCGATGACCGCGACCTTGGCGGCGCTATCCATATCGCCTTCGTGCAAAAAACGACCTTCCGCCACTTGCCAGTCACGGATTTGTTGGAACTCGGGCGCGACGCCTTGAGCCAACGTGCCCCAATTGAGATTGCCGGCGATCACTTGCTCCGGCCGCCGGAGTACTGGCGAGGCGAAGGAGACCGACCGCAACTCCTGCACCATCGCTCTGGCGTCGGCATCCACTAAAGTATTCACATTCCCCGTACCGAACCTAACTCCGCCCTGAGAGTTGCTGCCGGGCAAGACAATAAGGACATTGGTGCCGAGGCTGGCGATCTGCGCTCGGATGGCCGACTTGGCGCCTTCGCCAATGGCAACCATCGCGATCACCGCGCCGACGCCTATGATAATTCCGAGCATCGTGAGAAAAGCTCTCAGTTTGTTCCGCGCGAGCGCGCGCAGCGCGATGCGGAGAGTCATCAGCCATTGCATCTAAGACTCCGTCCGGCAGACTACTTGGTCGACGCCTTTATCCGATATGACGAGCCCGTCTCTGAAGTGAATTTGTCTTTTCGCATGCGCAGCGATATCGAATTCGTGAGTGACGAGAATGACCGTAATTCCCTGTTCCGCGTTTAGCGTTTGAAACAACGCCATGATTTCTTCGCTGGTGGTGGTATCGAGATTGCCGGTGGGCTCGTCGGCAAGAATGAGAGACGGTCGGTTGACCAGCGCACGTGCGATCGCCACCCTTTGCTGCTGGCCGCCGGAGAGCCGGTTCGGCGTGTGATCCCGGCGGTTTTCCAGTCCGACCAGCGACAGTACTTCGACCGCGCGTTGATGGCGCTCTTTGCCGTGAAACCCGTTGTACATCATCGGCAGTTCGACATTCTCGAGCGCCGTAGTGCGCGACAGCAAGTTAAACCCTTGGAACACAAAGCCGATCCGTTTGTTGCGAATTTGCGCCCACTCGTCAGCGGAAAGCGACCCCACTTCCTCCCCCTCTAAGAAATATTTGCCTGTCGTCGGACGATCGAGGCAACCCAGAATGTTCATGAAGGTCGATTTGCCTGAGCCGGACGAGCCCATGACGGCGACAAACTCACCACGGTCGATGGTAAGATCGATCCCGCGCAAAGCCGGCACTTCAACATCGCCCATGTGATAGGTCTTGTGTAAATTCTCGACCCGAATCAGCTCGCTCATCTAAAGCCTACGCGCGGCTGAGCCGGCTGAAACGGATTGACCACGCCGGCTTGGCCTTGGCCCCCCGCGCTCCCTGACATGCCGATTACCACTGGCTCGTTTTCATTGATCGGACCAGAGACGACTTCGGTCTTCGAACCGTCCGTGATGCCCAGCTGGACCTCGATCGGCTGCATCTTGGAATCTTTTACGACATAGACTCTGACCTGGCGCACTCTCTGTCGCTCGCCGCCGCCTCCACCTCCACCACCCGGTCGGCTCGTCCGTCGAGCGCCGACCCGCGGCGCCGTTCGGCTTTGCTCTTGGCGTAACAAGTCTTGAGCTTCGTTTTTCTCGTCGGGCGGCCTAAACCGAAGCGCCATATTCGGTATCGTCAGAACATCTTCCTTCTCGCTAACAAGAAACTGCACGTTGGCGGTCATGCCAGGCTTGAGCAACAGCTCCTTGTTGTCGATCCGCACCACGGCGTCGTAGGTGACGACATTCTGAATGATCGTGGGGGCGTTGCGCACCTGGTGAACCTTGCCACGGAAGCGGCGTGCCGGGAAAGCATCAACGGTAAAAGTCACCTGCTGCCCTTCCTGCACATTACCGACGTCGGCCTCGTCGACACTCGTGTGCACCTCCATCTTTGCAAGATCGTTGGCGATAGTAAAAAACGTGGGCGCTTGTAGCGACGCGGCTACGGTCTGGCCCACATCGACGTTGCGCGAAATGACAATGCCGTCGACCGGCGAGCGAATCACGGTATTGTTGAGATCGACGCCGGCCTGACTCAGCGCGGCTTGAGCTTGCGCGGTCTGCGCTTGATTGACGTTTACCTGCGCCACCGCGGCATCATAGGCGGTCTGGGCGGCGTCAAGCTCGCTCTGAGCCATTAATTCCCGTTTCCTCAATTCCCGGTTTCTTTCTAAGGTTCTGAGCGAGTCCGCCGCGCCCACCTTCGCCTTGGCGAAATTCGCCTGCGCCGCCAGAAGATTCGCGCGCGCCTGATCCACGGCGGCCCTGAACTTGTCTTGGTTCAGCTGGGCCACGACCTGGCCGGCTTTGACCTTGGTATTGAAATCAGCGAGCAGCTTATCGATGGTACCGGACACTTGGCTGCCGACTTGCACTGTGACGACGGCTTGCAAGGTGCCCGTTGAGGAAACGACTTGGCGAATATTGCCCCGGCTCACCAACACCGTTAGGTACGGTGATTCCTTTGCAGAGTTACCCATCCGCCAGTAGGCAAACCCGGCTCCACCGACTAAGAACAACGTGAGAACTGTAAATAAGAGCTTCTTTAGTTTCATGATCCCGCGTGCAATAGACGAAATACTTTGACTGAAAAATCGTTCGGATCGCGTTTGGTGACGCGCCGATAAGTCAAGCCGGTGGTAATCTCCGCGTTGGGCTCCTGATCTTCGATCACCTGATTCAAAGTAACCTGAAAGCGCGATACCGGCGCCGCGCCGGTCATTTCATGCTCCAGCTCTCTAGCGCTGCCTTTGAGGTAATAGTTCACGCCGTGGTCGCTCACCATGAGCGTGACCTTTCCGGCCTTTCTCAAATTGTTCGCCGTCGAACTATTTTTCCACAGCGCCATATCGAGGGTCGACGGATTCTTCGCCACCACTTCGTAATAGGAGAGCAATGCCGGATGAGCCCAACCGGCTTCGTCAATCGTAAAGATCGGAATGACCTTGCCTTCGTGAGACTCGACCCGCGACCCGCTCAGGCGCTCCAGCAACACCGGAGTCAATTCTTTACCTAGCAATTGCGACATAATCCAAGCCTGCCTACTGTTTAGACGCTTGAGACTTTACCCGCGCTCAGCGTCGAGAGCCAGCTCCCGGCGTTTACCGAAGCCCTGTTCGTTGTCAATATAAAATAGCTTCTCCGGCACGACGCAGTAAAACTTGACCTTGAGAAAGGCTTTATAAAACGCACCGCTTGCCGGATCGGTAAAGAGCTTTATTACGTCTGGATACTTACGGGCGTAAATTGTCATGGCCTTGGCTTTTTCGATCACTCCGTCGACGAGCACCACCCGGCCCTCGAGCTGGATGCCTTTGATTTTGCGCCAGTCTTTATAGTCTTCCTGAATCGTCACCGCAACCCTTGAATTAGCTGATAGATTTTGACAATGGCGCGAATCGGGCGCCGAAAAAAAATAAACTCGCAAGTCATCGCTGGCGTAAAAAACCGTCGCCGCCCACGGGACATCGCTCGCGGATGTGGCCAGCGTCATGGTGTTGTGACTTTGCAAATAATCGAGAACCTGGTGCTTTAGACCGTCAGACATGGTGGTCGTTCAATCGTTAGAATGCCTAGCCGGCGCCAGACGCAAGTTCCAAAATGTCAAACCATTAAATAGCATGCACTAGTGCCACCTTGCGTAGCTCGGCCAGATTCGCGGCCCCGACGCAGAGCATACTTATTTTGAGCTCCTGAATCACACCGCTGAGGAACCCTACCACCTTGTCTGAAGACTCCAAAGCAGCGGCTAAGAGCGGCTGCCCAATGGCAGCAATGTCGGCGCCGAGCGCAATCGACTTGGCGATATCCAAGCCGGTTCGGATGCCGCCCGAAGCGATCAGGGGAATGTCGGGCAGCGCTTGACGCACTCTGACCAGCGCTTCTTCCGTCGGGATACCCCAGTCGGCAAAGATTCGATCCACTGGCTTACCCTGCTGGGCCGCCCGCTGCGCTTCCACCGCTGACCAAGAAGTCCCGCCTCTACCAGCGACGTCGATGGCCTTGATTCCGGCGCGTTGCAATCGCACGGCGACATCTACGGAAATCCCGTTGCCGACTTCCTTGGCGACGACCGGGACTTCGAGCTCCCGGCACACGACGGCGATTTTGTCGACCAGACCCTTGAAGTTGCGATTGCCTTCCGGTTGAACCGCTTCCTGGAGCACGTTGAGATGAAGAATCAACCCATCGGCGCCGATCATCGCCACGGCGCGGCGACAATGCTCGACGGTGTAGCCATAATTCAGTTGTACGGCGCCCAAATTACCGAACAGCAAGATATCCGGCGCCAGATCTCGGACTTCAAAGGAATTGGCCGCAGACGGTTCTTCGATGGCGACGCGCTGGGAGCCCACGCCCATGGCGAGGCCCAATGCCTGGGCAGCGGTGGCCAAATTGCGATTGACTTTGCGCGCCAGATCGAACCCGCCAGTCATCGACGAAATCGAAATAGGCGCCCTCAGCCGCTTGCCCAAGAAAGTGGTACTCAGATCAATTTCGTCGATGTCCAATTCGGGAAGCGCGTTGTGGACGAAACGGTAGCCTTCGAGCCCTGTGCCGAAAGAGCTCGAAACGCGTTCGGTGTCGAGACAGATTTCGAGGTGCTCTTTTTTGCGTTTTTGGGTTTTGGTGAGGGCGGTTTTAACCCTGCGGCTCGGCATGATGGCGGAGGGCCGGCAAGCTCACCGTTGCTTTTTGGCGGCTCGCCGTTCTTTTGCGGCTGCAAGCGTGGTGGTTTTTCCAGCATCGGGATGGCGGCTCATGCCTTCGTCGTCCCAGCGGTGGAAAAGCTCCACGTCGATCTCGAACTGATCGAGAATTCGCGTCACGGTTTGATTGATGACGTCATTCAACGTTTTCGGACGATGATAGAAAGCCGGCACTGGCGGAAAGATCACCGCACCCATGCGGGTCAGCGTGGCCATGGCTTCAAGATGACCGAGATGAAGCGGCGTTTCACGCACGACCAGGACAAGCTTTTTTCTTTCCTTCAGCACTACGTCGGCGGCGCGGACGAGCAGGTCGCCGCCGAGAGAATGGGCGATGCCGCCCATCGATTTCATCGAGCAGGGCGCGATCACCATTCCTTCCGTGCGGAACGACCCGCTCGAGATACTCGCGCCGACGTTGTTGATGTCGTGCACGACGTTGGCCATCGCTTCGACATCTTTGACTGAGAAAGGCGTCTCCACTTGGATCGTCATCCTGCCGGCTTTGGTCAAGACGAGATGAGTTTCAATATCCTCAATCTTGGCCAGGATTTCGAGCATGCGCACGCCGTAGATCGCCCCGGTGGCGCCCGAAATACCAACAATCAATCTCTTTTTCTTATTCAATTGAGAAACTCCAATGTGAGCGCGTCACCGTCGCTGACGCCGAGATGGTCTTTCAAGCGCATCGGCGCGACTATTTCGATCTTGTTGCTCGGGTAATCCTTGACTTCGGGAAGCAGCACCGCCCCCTCGATTTTTCCACTCGCCTGATTTGCTGAATCTAAAATCTCAATTCGATAAATTCGCGCGCTGCAAAAACCGCCGTCCACCGGCGCCAATGGCACAGCGGTCAATTCGCGCTGCGCGCGCCGCCACACTCTGCCGTCTTCGGCCGACTTGGGGCGAACGTTGAGCGTCGCGGGGAAAGGGTTAAACCCGAGGCATTGTTTTAACGAAGCTCGTACCCAGTCTAAGGCCATGAACGATGTTGCTTGACCCAAATCGGAAAAGATAATTCCGGTCATGCGCACAATGGCTCCGCGAGCCCGAGGTCTGAGGTCTAATGACCCGAAAGCGAGGCCGCCTTGCCGCCGCGCCTCACCTTGATCACTTCGCCAAGAATCGAAAGCGCGATCTCGGGCGGCGTCTCGGTGCCGATATCGAGGCCAATGGGCGCGTACACTCTCTCGATCAGCTCCTCACCGATCTTATCTTCATTGCGAAATCTCTCAAAACAGGCCTTGATGCGCCGCCGGCTACCGATCATGCCGATATATTTCGCCTGACTCGGGAGGATCACGCGCAAGCAGGGTTCATCGTAGGCGTGTCCCCGGGTGATCAACACGATATAACATGACGGCGTGATCGTCATCTCTTTGAGCATCTGCGCCATGTCGCCGACCAAGACTTCATCGGCGTCAGGAAAACGCTCGCGGTTGGCGTAGAGCAAACGATCGTCGATCACCGTGACGTAGAAATCCAACACCTTGGCCATTTTGACCAGCGGCACCGCGATGTGACCGGCCCCGACCACAATCAGCTTCGGCGGAGCGGGCATCACCTCGAAGAAGACTTCGAGCTTGCCTCCCGTCTCGGGGAGATTCAGGGAAACCAACTGAGATTTTTCAGCGCGCAGGCGCGCGTCACTCTGTTCGAGGATCGCTTGGATCACTCGTCGATCGCCAATTGTCTCGCCGAGAACTTTGCCTTCCCGGACCAGGCATTTCGCGCCTGGCTCGACCGCGACTTTTTCGTCCACCTCGATCACGGTGGCAAGCACGGCGGCGGCGCCTTGCTCGCTGATTTGGACGAGCTCTTGAGAAAGCGAACTCATTTTGTGCTTATGGTCTCCTGATCTCGTTCTTTCCACCACGGATCGATGAATACGTTCATGATGCCTCCGCAAACCGCCGGACTGTCCGATGAAATATCGTCGAGCAAATCGACGCGCACCGTGCGCGGCTTGCGCGTGCGGATGACTTCAATGGCTTCCCTCTTGACGTCGGCCTCACCGCAACCACCGCCAATCGTGCCAAGGATTTCTCCCCAGGCGGTAACCACCATTTTGGCGCCGACTTCGCGCGGCGTAGAGCCTTTTGTCGATACGATGGTCGCGACGGCGAGCGTCTCGCCCTTGTCGAGAAATTCTTTCACCTGGTGGTAGACGGACTCTTTCTTTCGGCCTTCGGCATCGGCTTCGCTATAACAAGCGCCTGGTCCAGCCATGGTTTTACCTCCGAACTGATATGTGAACTACCAAAAAACTCTGGTCGAGGATGGAAGATCGCGATCCTCCATTCTCCATCCTCGATCTTCGACCCTTCAAGCTACCATTTTCTCTAACGTACGTCCCAGAGTCACCAGACTATTAACGTTGTGCACCGACAAAAACAAATCGAGATAGGGCAGTGCGGCTTGCATGCCCTTGCACAGTGGCTCGTAGTTCTCGCTCGCGAGCAAGGGATTGAGCCAGATGATTTTCTTGCAGCGTCGCTTGATATCCTGCATCTCGCGCTCGAGCAGGCTCACGTCGCCGCGATCCCAGCCGTCGCTGATAATCACCACGACCGTTCGATGGGTCACTATGCTCGGGGCGAAATTACGATTGAACGTGTGCAGCGAGCGACCGATGTTGGTGCCGCCGGACCAGCCGAGAATGCTGCCGGAGATCTTCTCCAGCGCGTTAGCAATGTCTTTGGTGCGAATCAAATGCGTAATTCGACTGAGCGACGTGCTGAAAACGAAAGTTTCGACGCCCCAAAGCTCGTTTTGCAAGCCGTACATGAACTGAATTAAGAACCGGCTGTAGCAATCCATCGAGCCGCTGACATCGCACAGCAAGACAACTCTGGTCTTCTTGATGCGCTTTTTGCGACGGACAAGATCGATAATTTCGCCGCCGTATTTCATGCTCCGGCGCATGGTCCAGCGGGGATCGACGGTGCTGCCTTTGCGGCCGATTTTTTTCCGCCGGCTGATCTGCGTCGCGATCTTCGTGGCGATGAGCAGAATCGCGCGGGCAATGGCGCGGCTTTCTTCAACGCCCATTTCGCTGAAGTCTTTACGGTTCATCAGCTCCTGCGGGCTGTATGTCGGCACGGAGAATTCATCGAGGTTTTCCAGTGGCACGTTCTCTTTAGGAATCGACTCTACGGCGGCATCTTCGAGACCGCCCTCCTCATCGCCGCCTTCCTGCGAATGCGAATCGGTCGGCGTGCCTTGAATCTCCATGGTTTCCATCGGCACCCGCTCGTAACTCTGTTCGCGCCAAAAGGTGTCGAACAGCATATCGAATGTCGGGAAATCTTCCTTCTGCAAAATCAAGTTGGAGCGCAACACGGCCCGAAAATCGCTTTTTTCGGCGACATCGACAAGATCCGCCGAGCGAGACGCGTCGATAACCTGACTGAGGCTGACTTTGACACCGAGTTGCTTGAGCGCGCGCGCGAACGCCATCAAGTTCGGCAAGGTTCCCTTGCCGCGCGCCGAAGCGACGCTATTGACCGCGGCCGCGACCAATTCCTGAGTAATTTCCATTGACGGTCAACTCACCATTTCGGGCGACGCCCTGAGCAGCGCGTCCAGATTGAGCTGCCGTGCCTCCATTTGCTCGCGCAAGTGATGCAAATCCTCGCGATACTTGAACACGCAGCCCATTGTTTCGACGACGGTGTCATCATCCAGATTCTTGCGGTTGAGCGCGATTAACGCCGAAGCCCAATCCAAAGTTTCGGCCACGCCGGGTCGCTTGTAAAAATTCATCTCCCGCACCTTCTGCATGAAAGCGCAAATTTGCCGCGCCATCTTGGTTTCGACCTCGGGAAATTTCGTCGTAATGATCTCGTATTCTTTCTCGAAGGTCGGATACTCAATCCAATGGTAGAGGCAACGGCGTTTGAGAGCGTCATGAATTTCCCGCGTCCGGTTGGACGTGAGAAAGACGTACGGCCGATGCTTCGCGGCAATGGTGCCGAGCTCGGGAATGGTGATCTGAAAATCCGACAGCACCTCGAGCAAAAAAGCCTCGAACTCCATGTCGGCGCGATCGATCTCGTCGATCAAAAGTACCGGTGGACTGGCGCCGTTGGTTTGAATCGCCTCTAACAAAGGCCTCTGGATTAGATACTCTTGAGTAAAGATTTCAGTTTCGACTTTTTCCTTGTCGCCATGTTCGACTTCTTCGAGCTTGATGCGCAGCATCTGCTTGGGATAGTTCCATTCGTAGAGCGCGGTGTTGGAATCCAAGCCCTCGTAACACTGCAGCCGTATCAGCTTGGCGTCGAGCACTTTCGCCAACACTTTAGCGATCTCAGTCTTGCCGACCCCCGCTTCGCCTTCCAGAAGCAGCGGCTTCCCCATAATTAGCGACAGATAAACGACTGTCGCCAACGCACGGTCGCAGACGTATTTTTCTTCGAGCAAGATCTCCTGGACTCGTTCAATTGTCAGTTGTTCTGGATTCACAATCGCCTCACGTGTAAATTAGTCGATGGCCGGTCACGTGGCAGGATTTTTTAGGCCTCTGGCCCGAGTGGAGAATCGCCTCGACCACCCCTCCGCCGATGCCCCTAGCCTTGTCCGAAACCCTATAACCCTACTCCCTTTCCTCACGACGATCAATGTCGCCAACCTTGACGTCCCGCCTCGATCAAAACGCATATGTCGAGCGAATCGGACGTCATGTTCCTTTTCAGAGCTTAATCTAATCATAACAAAGCCGCCCAAATTAACAAAATCCAGGGAGCCGTGGAAGTTGGCAATCTTTATCGCCAACCCATAGCGAGGAAATGACTATTCCGCCCAAGCTGCGGCTTATCAAAGAACGCTTATGACTATTTATCTCAACATTGTGCCCGGATGTTTTATCGGGGGTCTACTATCGTGGTTTCTTTTTTGGATTCTCGATGAAAGCGCTCGGGAATGAAGGACTTTTAGAGTTGGAATCTCAAGGCGGGGGCGGAAAAAGGGGGGCATGGCGTCTTGACGCCAGATATAGGGGGGGGACCGGCCGCTTGTCCGGTGAATAAACCAGCCTAATTCGCGGCAACGTAGGCTTGCTTGAATCCAGTAGTGCTTGCCAGACTCTTTTTTAGGTCGTTGGCTACTTTGACATCAGCCATCTGGCCGACGCGAACTCTATGCCAGGTTTTCGCACCAGCTTGGATCGTCATAACATAGGCGTCGTACCCGTTTTTCCGCAAGGTGTTGACGATCGACTCCGCATCTTTTTTTTCGGCCAACGCCGCCAACTGCACGGCCCACTCCCGATTGATTCTGGGCTGAGCGAGCCGGGCAATCATGTTGCGCGCCGGCGCAACCGGCACCGGGGGCTTGTAGGGCGCTAACGAAAGCGCGTATGCCGGTCTTGCCACGACCCCCGCGCGCTTCGCAGGATCTTGCTGTCCGGCGGGCTGAGCATCAGATTTGCTTTTGCTCATCAACTGCAACATTGGCGTTGCTTCTATTGTTGGTTCGGCTGGTGTCACCGAGGTCAATACCTCGCCTTGGTTAACGAGTGACGCAATACTGCCATACGGCGGCGCCAACATGGCACCGGCACCAGGTGCGCTCCTACTCGGCGCTGGCTGCGGTATTTCCTCTTTCATTCTCGGATCGGGTATGGGAGGGGTCTCTGCAGGCGGCGGCAGATTTGGTTTTGATTTCGCCCGCTCTCTTCCAATCCGATCCAGTTCATTTCGCACCGCACCCAGCTTTGATTTGAATTCCTCCGAAGCGGTCTGTGCTTCATCGCGATTACGAATGACACGAGGAGTGATCAACATGATGAGTTCAGTACGTCGCGCTTCGTCCGTTGTCGTACCAAAAAATCGACCGACCACGGGTATATCCATCAAGTAGGGAATTCCCGTGCGAGTTTTGCTCTTGCGTTCGCCGATAAGGCCGCCGATGACCAGCGTCTCGCCGTCCTGAACCACCGCTGTAGTTTCTGCGTCCTGTGTATTGAAGGCCGGAAATGTATCTTGGCCGACCGTAACATCGTCCCCGCGCGCGCTAACCTCCGCCTTGATTTGCAAGTTGACCAATCCTTTTGTGTTCACTTGAGGAAGGATGGTCAGTATTCTGCCGGTGTTCCGATATTGGATTGTGGTGCTCGACGAGACGCCCGGGCTGCCGACCACGGCGTTTATCGTCCCGGTCGGGATCGGCTCTTCGCTGCCGACCTGAATCCGCGCCGGGCGATTATCGGCCGCAAGCACGCTCGGTGACGATATCAGTTTTACCCGCGAATCGGTCATGAGCGCATTGATGATCGCCTGAATATCCCTGCCGCCGACAATGCCGCTGAGACCGCTGCCGGAGCCGAAAGTAGGAGCCGTGGGAAAGTTGTCCGCCAGGGTGCGCAGCGCTCCTCGGGAAGTAAAAGTCTGGCCGAAAATGGTGACTCGAGATCGCCGCAAAATCTCAATGTCCACACCGAGGGATTCGGTATCGTTCAGATCGACCTGCAGGATCATCGCCTCGATCAAAACCTGACGCGGCACCGCATCCAATTCCTTCAGTATATTCTTGATATTCTGAAATTCCTGAACGCTGCCGTAGATGATCAGCGAATTGGTCGCCGGATCCGGCACGATTCTGAGCTGCTCTTGTTGTTGTTGAGCCTGGGGAGTTTGCGTTGGTGGTCGCGGCACCGTCGGCGGTAGCGGCGTCGCAGGTGACGGCACCACGGGGGGCGCTACCTGACCCGGCGCGGGAACTGCGGCATAAGCGCCCAAAGGCTGGCTCTGCTGGCCGAAGGAACCGGAAGTTCCAAACGACCCTGTCCCTGTAGTCCCTCGGCCCGGCGTCGGATTTGTCCCGCCAGGGGTCGAACGATGCAATTCCTGAAGCGTCCGAGTGGTATCTCGCCGGCCCGTTGACGGCTGGCCCAAAGCCTGGCTCAATACGTCGGCCAACTCCGTCGCTTTGCCATTCTCCACCGGATAAATGAAAATGCGCCGGCCCGGACCTTCGGCGATGATGTCGAGCCGATCGAGCCAGCGTTTCGCGTAGGTCCAAGCCGCTTCGCTGTGGCTAATCACCAGGAGCTGGTTAATCCTCGGCAGTGCGACGAATTGCGCTGCAAAGGAATCGGCTTGTGGCGCCGACGAAGCGAAAGACTGCATCACCTTGGTCATTTCCTGCGCCAGCTCTTCGGCGCTCGCCACTTTCGGTTGGTAAATCTCCATGCGCGTGCCGGCGAACACTTGCACGTCGATCAATTCAGCGATTTCCATCAGCCGCTGGATGTTCGACGGTAAATCCATCACGATGAGAAAATTACCGCGCGGGTTTTCGACGATCTCACCGCCGGGTTGGAGGAAAGGAGTAAGAACTCGCTTCATTTCCGCCACCGAGAAAAACCGCACCGGAACCACCTGTAGCGCAAAACTATCTTCCTTTCCCTGTCCCACCGGACGAGCCAAAGCTTTGCCGTCCTTGATCGGCATGATGTGATACAAATTTCCCGTGCGCACGGCCACGGCGCCGTTCATGCGCAGCAATTGATGAAAAATCGGCAGCAGATCTTCGGCACGTAGCGGCTCGGCACTGTTGATCGTCACCGTCCCTTTCACCTCGGGGTCGATCGTGTACGTGAGGCGAAGCTGCTGGGCGATGATATGAATAATTTCGACTAAATCGGCTCGATTGAAATTGAGTGAAACCATGCCACCGGACGGCATCGGCGCCGGCAGCCGTCGCTGCGGCCCTGAAGGCGCGGGCGCAACTTGCGGCGCCTGAGCGTCCTCGGGCGCAGGCGTGGGCTGGGGTACGCCAGCAGGTCCTGGTTGCGGCACGGCTGAGGGCCCTGGTCCTTGCGGTGTGACCACGCCGGGCGATTGCGCCGGCACGGGAGTGCGTCGGGGAATAACTGGCGGCTTTGCCACCGGCGGCGCACCCGGTTCGCTCGGTGCGGCCGGTTGGGTCGAACCCGGCGGTGATTGAATTGGCGCCGGCTGAGACGGCACTGACGGCTGTTGCGCGGCAAGAGGGAAGATCAACCCTGCCACGGAAACGAAGGCTGCCAATCCGATTGTGCGCTTTTCCAACATCTTCATACCTCTCCTACAGCTCACGAATCGGGAGCCGGGTTGCCCGGAGTCGGAATTCTCGCTCGTCGTGGCAAGTTTGGCACCACACGAGGAATCGGGGCGACCGCCCCTGGCGTGCTGGGCTGGCCAGGAGGCACCGCGCGGGGCTGTGCGACTTCAACTTTACGGAAATAATCCAACAATACTTCGACTCGGGCGGTATCTCTCGCAAAAACGACTTTTCTGTCCGCTATCTCGGCGAGTCTGAAACCTTCGACGTTATCACCGAGCTTCAGTCTCATGGGTGTAGCAAGCTGACCTGCCGGGGCCGGACCGATGCTCGGATTGGGGCTATCCTGCAAAATCGCCGTGCGATTATTGCCGATGATGATGGTACCGACGAGAATCATGTTGCGAACTCGTTGAAAAGATCGAGAGTTTTCTTCAGCTTCGCGAGTGGCTCCGGCTCCCCTTTCGGGATCAAAGAGATTTTTGCTGACGATCATATCCGTATTGATCGGAACTCTGGGCGTCGTCGCTGCTTGTTTCTCAGCCGTCGCTGCCGCCGGGCCTATTCTGGACGGGCCTGGCAAGTCCCAAGGACCTGCCGACCACGACCGATAAATGCTCCAGCTGACTAAAACTAGCGCAGCCGTCATGAGAATACTAAGCAGTGAAGCGCGTGTAAGAATCGCTCTCTACCTCCCGTCTTCTAGTCATCGAATGGAAACGATTATACAAGCTGGCTGCAAATTTGAAAACAAATAAATCTCGTCCCGTTCTGCTCCAAAGGACGGCTGAAGGCCTTGGCAGCGCGAGGGCTCGATCGAGCCTTAGCATTTCGCGTTTTTTATCATCAGGCGACACTAATTTCTAGTCGAGTATCACGTGAATGTGAAGCCCCCGTGAACCGGCGCGTCTTGGGACATCGCCGAGTCTGACGGTTTTTGGCTGATCGCCGGCGCGATGCGACGCTCCGACGGAGTTCAAGTGCCCGCTTTCGACTGATTGTTCTGATTCTCCGCTTTCGGAGACGACGGACCTTGAGCCCGCGCAAATCCAGCTACCGTAAGACTTATGCGCAAATTCTGCGCGGGGACTTGCGGCACTCCCTGGGGTTGAGGAAAGCCGACCGGGCGAAACAGCGATCGCACATTGATCTCATCGACAACCAGCAACCTCGGGGCAGTTTCTATGCCTCTAATCAGATTGGCGATTTGTTGAATTTGCCCGCCAATTTCCAACTGAATGCCAATTTTGGAAAAGGAGCCCGCTGGTTCCGGATTGAGAACCCGGGTCGTGATGACTTGCGTTCCTTCCCGGGTGGCCATTGCCTGCACCGTCTCTTGAAGATCCGACGCACTTACCGATGGCGTGTCTCCCGTCAGCAGTTTTGGTTCCTGCATTTTGATCTGCGCGCGCGCCGTTTCCAAAGCACTGAGCAATGCTTCCTTTTGGGCGAGATACCGTAAATTCTTTTGCAAGAGTTGTGGCTGGCTATCGAGCTGATTCCTAACCCACTCGCGCCGTTCGAGAAACGGCGTTAGTACCGCGTATTTCGCGACAAATATGAGCACGATGAGCCCGGTCAATATAACCAGGCCGCGCTCTCGCTTGGACAGTCGACGCCAGAGATTGCTCATGGTTTTGCTTTATCTTTGGTCGGCTGGGTTGGAGTTAATTTCGTTACCTCTTTAGCATTCACTTTGGGCTTCTCAAGATCGGCTTTCAAAGAGAAAGTCTCACGGTTGTCGCGGCCGCGGTTGGACGGCGCGTTGAAGGTGACGTTTTCAAAGAGAGGTGACCGCTCCAAGAGCGGAATTAAAGCCGAGGCATTTTCGGCGTTGCCCTGGACTTCTAACACACCCGCGCGATAGCGCACGTTCGAAAAGTAAACATTGTTGGGAACGACTTTGGAGAGTTCATCGAGAAGACGCAGGACTTCGCCGCGGCGCAGATCGAGATCACTCAGGTAACTCGCTTCCTTGCGCAGCAGCTGAAGCTGCGAGTCTTCCCGGCGCAACGCTTGGACCGACGGCTCGAGTTTTTGATTTTCTTTTTGCAACTGGCGCAGTCGTAATTCATCCTTCACCGGGAAGCTGACTCCCCAGGCGATCAGCGCGAGCACCAGCAGACCCATAAGAACCGTGTTGAGGAGCGATAACGTCTTGTAACCGTCTCGTTCCGCGCCCTCATGGCGCAAGAAATTTGCCGCCAGCGAAGCTTCTCGCACGCCGTGCAACGCCGCTCCGATTGCCGGCAGTGTTTCCGCTTGAGAATTCTGTTTAGATCCTTTCAAACGCGCATTGCCGAGCGCGCCAATATCCTCCGCTTCCGCTATCTTCCCGGCGGCCAACCCGTTCAGCGCGCCCAGATCGCCGCAGCGATAGAGCTTTGGCACCCCTTCGAGGTATTCTTGCAGCAATTCCTTGCCGGTACCGTGGGCCCATTCCAAGGCGGGTAATTGATGGGAAAATAACAGCTCCGATGCTGGCTTCCAGCCGTTGTCCTTGACTTGGATCCCGATCATTTCCCAGTTCTGCCCATGCCCCGCAACTATGGCGGCGCTGCCGGCACTCGCTTCCTTGGAAAACAGCAAGTAGTTCGCCAGAGCGGTCACCGTCGTCTCTACGCCTCTTGGTTTGATGCCGAAGGACTCCAGCAGGCTGAGTAGGCCGTCGAGACGCTTTTTGGGAATCGCGAACACATAGAGACAGAGCTTCTCGCCTTTTTTCCCAGCCGGTAAATAGTCGTAATAGATCTCCTCGCGCTTGAACGGCAGTTGCCGCTCGATCTCGTACTCGAGCACCTGCTGCAGGTTGTCTTGCGCCGCCAGGGGCAAGAACACCTGCTGTACGATCACCTGATCCTGCGGCACGCAAAGATAAACTTGATCCCGCACGGAGTTGAAATGCGGCAGCAATGAAACGATCGCCTGCCTCAACGCGCGTTCGCGCGAATCGCTTTCGGCTTTGAGCGCGATCTCTCTCACGTCCTCGGCGATCCAACCGGTAAGCTCGGAGATCGCCTGCCGATTGTCAGCCTCAGGCAGTTCTCGCTCCTCTTGCTCGAGCATTGAGACCGAGAGAAAGCTCTTGCGCAATCGGACCATAATGACCCTGTCGCTTAGTAAATAGAGTCCGACGCTGGTCAAAAAGTCCGCGCGGGAAGCGTCCTGTAGATGACGGAGAGCGATCATTTCTCCTGGATCGAGCCTTTGTTTGCCGGAATGGTAGCCTCCTAGTCTATCCCATGAGCTAGTTCTGTGGTAGTGCTAAATCGCGATCGAGCCAACGCACCATCTCGAAACCTTGCGCGCCGCCGAGCCGGACGATTCCTTTAACCCGACGCGGCAGGCGGGAATCCTCCAACCGGCCTTCCGCTTCCACAGCAACTACCGATGGATTAGTGAAAATGAACATTTGCAGCGTCGCGTCCCCGGCGCCGATACCTAGTAGCGGCAACAAGTCAGCAAGGGTTTTTTCCGCAAGCTTCTTCCGTTCCTCGACAAATGTTCGGCACTTTTCCAGGGGAAGGCCCATCAGCGCATGAATGACTTCGGCCGGGGCCGTACGCAAATTGACGCGGTCAATCGGGCTATCCACGGTAAAAATCTCGCGCAATGCGACGCGACGCGGATTGTCCGCCGATTGGCTTTTGTCTTCGGCATAACCAAAAAACAAGCCATGCGTCACACCCCTGATCCAAAGCAGCTCCTCGACGCT
Source organism: Verrucomicrobiia bacterium (assembly GCA_035637295.1). GTDB lineage: Bacteria > Desulfobacterota > Binatia > UBA9968 > UBA9968 > DP-20. The sequence continues at coordinate 3,720 of DASPXM010000215.1, read as the reverse complement.
ATCCAGCGGACCGTTCTTCGCCGTGTAAGGCGGCGACAGCGACGCATAGTAATCATCCTCAGCACCGTTGGTCCGGTGCAAATCGTCGGCGTCGCGCCAGTCCATAATCGAGTCGACCAGGATGTCGCGCCGGACGTCATCGATACCGAGATTCGTAAAAACGCGGCGGAGGGTCTCTTCATTGACCCGGTTAATGTTTATTTTGCCGCCCTCATCGACCAAGCGCACACGAGACATGCCGGCGCCGACCCCTTCCTCGCGCCAACTACCGTCGAATAGATCGCTTTTCTTTTGATCTTGCTGAAGCTGCTGCCCGGTTCCGGCTTGCTGATTGAGAAAATCGTACAAACCTCGCTCAAAACCGGCCACGGCAAGATAATAGCCTATGGTCTCGTCACTGAAGCGATGGGCCGCGGTGGCCTCCTCGCGCGCCGAGGTGCTGAAGTCGAAGGCTACCACGAAGAGGAAAATAAAAATCCATAGCACGACGATCAGGGCGACGCCATTTTCGCCGGCCAGTTTGGTTCGGAACAAGCGGAACTCTATCTGCGGTTTCATGGCGTCAGCACGGTCATCATGATCGGAAAAATCCAGCGCACCTCTTTGCCGCGTTCGTCTTGATAGGTGAAGCGCACGGCGCGCGGCAGCATGCGCCGTTCCCTGCCATCCCAACGATCTTCCCAGGTTTCTTCTTCCGCCTGGGGATCCAAGTAGGCTAATCGAAACTCTTTGACGTTGTCCTGAAGAACAATGCTATACGTCTGTCCACCGCCGCCCGATTCGCTGCTCAGACGCACGGGCACAGTTTCTTCCAATTTCACCGTCGCCCGGCCCTTATCGTCCTCGTCCTTGGTTATTTGAATCTTGGCCATACCGCGCCCACCCATGCCTTGGGAGTACGCCGACACGAAGGTGAGGCTTTCGGCATCGCCTTCAAAGAAAGCCGTTTGCTCTTGCGGCGATTCACGGTAAGGAAACGTCGATCGGACATAGCTCCCGAGCAAATCGGCGATCGATCGTTGTTTTTGATTGCGCGTCGAATTTACCTGTGACTTTTCCACGGCGCTATGGCTGAGAGAGAAGGCACCGTAAAGGATTCCCCCCATCAGAGCGAAGATCGTCAGCGCGAGAACAACTTCGATCAGCGTGAACCCAGCCGCTCCGGCAGAGGCACGCGTCGCTTTCTCGCGCGTCCTTCGCCGATCCGCATGGCGCGGTAAAACTTCGGAGTTCATCAGTTGGCTTTTTTCGTCAGACGGAAGGTTTTGAAATCAACGCGCCGCTCTCGTTCCCCCTCCGTCACGGTCATCTCTAGAGCGACTTCTTTGAGTTCCCAGTTGCTGGATAGATTGAGCGACGGCGACGTATCCCGCAGCGTTTGAACCTGGCTTTTCCACCTGCCGGCGGCGCCGAGCGTGCCGCTGTCGGAGCCTTCGGAAAGCCTTTTTCGGGCCAGCAACTCATCCATCACTCGGGCGCCGTAAGTGACCGCCTCGGTATTCGTCGTGCTGCGCGCGCCGAGCCGCAAACCCAAGGAGAAAATTTGTAAAAGCGTGACGACTCCCAGCCCGACGATGGTCAAAGCGACGAGAACTTCGAGCAGGGTAAAGCCGCTGATTAAAAGTCGCTGAACTCTCATGATTTATCCCCGCGCGTCACTTCGATCCTGCCGGTGAGCGGTTCCAAGCGAATAACGTAGGAGACGGACTTTTCGCCGGCGAGGACAATGGCGCCGCCTAAGCTGCTGCCGTTGGGGAAAAAATAGAATCGCTTGATATCGCGGTCCACGGCCTCGCCGCCGTCAACCGACACGAACTTTACTTCCGCCGGCAAGTGGACCTCTCTAGACTGCGCAACTAGATAACTGTTTTGCGGCAGATTCAGCACAAGCTCTTGTGGTACACCGTCAAATAAGGCCCGGCTTCTCAGATCGCGCCCCACCGCCGCCAATGCCAGAGCAGAAATGCGCACCTCGCGATCGTTTAGTCCCTTTTCGATGTTGGGCACAACGATCGCCAAGCTGACACCCAGGAGGAGCAGCACCAGCACCAGTTCGATCAGCGTAAAGCCGCGGTTATTTTTCCCAGCTGGTAACATCACGATTGGTGTCCTCGCCGCCGGGAACGCCATCTGCGCCGTAGGAAGTAATATCGTACGCGCCATGATCACCGGGGCTCTTATAAACATACGGCTTGCCCCATGGGTCGAGCGGAACCTCTTTCTTTAAGTACGGCCCATCCCAACGATCAACTCCGCCGGGCTTCTGTGTCAGGGCCTGGAGCCCTTCCTGCGTGTTCGGATAACGCCCGACGTCAAGACGAAAAGTATCCAGCGCCACGCCGAAACTCTCTATTTGGATTTTGGCCGATTTGGCAGTGGCTTTCTCGCCTTGTTTGATATACTGCGGCAGGACTATTCCGGCGAGCAAGCCAATGATGATCACGACGACGATCATCTCGACGAGCGTGAAACCCATTTCGTTTTTTATAAGTTTCTTAGAAAGGTAAGTCATTGATACTAAAGATCGCCAGCAACATGGAAATGACGATAATCCCGATTATCAATCCCATTCCCAAGATCAATACCGGCTCTAGTAACGCAGTCAATCGTTTTGTCGTTCGTTTGACCTCTTGATCGTAATAGTTCGCAACTTCCGAAAGCATTCCATCCAGTTTACCCGTTTCCTCCCCCACCGCAATCATGTTCAACGCCAGCGGCGGGAAGAGTCCGCTTTCGCTCAGCGGTCGCGCCATGCCTTTGCCTTCGCGCACACGCACCTGAACTTGGCCGATCGCTCTCGATAGCAAACGATTGCTTAGCACAGCCTGAACGGTACCCAACGCTTCAAGCATGGGCACACCGCCCTTCAACAGTGCGGCTAGTGTGCGGGAAAAACGCGCGGTTTCGAACTTCCTCACCAGGTCGCTGAACAACGGGGCGCGCAGAGACAGCCGGTCCCATTCAGCCCTCCCCTCGGGGCTCCTTACGTAAAAGATTCCTCCGGCTATGGCGGCGAGAATGACCACCAATGTGATCCATCCGTACTCCGCCAAAAACTGGCTAAACCCGATGACAACCTTGGTGATCCAGGGGAGAGCCTTGCTATTATCTCGAAAAATTGCGGCAAACTTCGGGATGACAAAGACGAACAAAACCATTAAGGAAATCCCGGCAGCACTGGCCAATATGGCTGGATAGATCAACGCGGATTTGATGTCTTCCTTGAGCGCCAGGGTGCTCTCCTGATACTCTGCGAGATATCGCAGCACGCCTTCCATGATACCGCCGGCTTCACCGGCGCGGATCATGTTCACATAAATCCTGGGAAACACATCGGGATGCTCGCCCATGGAAACGGCGAGGGATTTGCCCGCGCGCACAGCTTCGACCAGAGACTGCACAACTTTGCTCAGCTCGCCGCCTTCGACTAGGCCGCCGAGAATTGACAGGCTGCGGTCGAGCGGCAATCCGGCCGCGAGCAGGGTTGCCAGCTCGCGGGTGAACTGGAGGAGCTGTTGTTGGTTGACCTTGCGCTTGGAAAAAAGCGGCTGCTGCTGCCGCGCCGCGCCGACGGCGCGCTGGCTGGGTAGAGCGATGCGCAAGGGCACACAGCCCATCTCGCGCAGACGCGAGATCACGCTTTGCTCGGCGTCGGCTTCCATAACGCCTTCGACAACCTTGCCCGCATGATCCGCGGCGCGATACTGAAAAAATGCCATG
>DASPXM010000214.1:0-4252 GCA_035637295.1 Verrucomicrobiia bacterium | reverse complement strand
GACACGCTGAATCAGATTTGGACCATCGCGCAGGACGCGGGCTTTTATAAGAAGAATGGCTTAGACGTCGATTTGGTTTACATCGGCAGCACGACGGTCGGCATCGCGGCGATCATGGCGCAGGATATCCAGGTGGGAAATGCCGCGGGAAGCGGCGTCGCCAATGCCAATGTGCGCGGGGCGGACACCGTGAGCGTCGCCTGCACAATCAATGTATTGGCTTATGAGCTGGTCGTTCTCGACAGCGTCAGGACTGCTGAAGATCTAAAAGGAAAATCGATCGGCATCAGCCGTTTCGGTAGCGTGTCGGATGTAGCCGCCCGGGAGTTGCTCAAAGGACTGGGTTTGCGTCCCATGGAAGATGTCAAGATCCTCCAAGTGGGCGGCGCCTCGGAGCGCGCCGCCGGATTTAGCCGGGGAGTCATCGCCGGCTTTCCTTCGCCGCCGGGCAACGTGCATCTGATTCCCGGCGGATTGCCACACCGTATCCTGGCAAATATGGCCGATTTAAAAAAGCCCTATCCGCTGCCGTTCATCTGCGCGGTGACGACTAAAAGTTATCTCGCCAAGAATCGCTCGGTCGTGAAAAGAGTGGTGATGGCGCTGATCGAAGCGTCGCACTTTTTCAAGACCAACAAGGACGCGACGCAGAAAATCGTCGCGAAATATTTAAGGGGAGCGAACAAGGCGTATCTCGATAGCTCCTATGAGTCCACGGCCAAGACGCTGGAGCGAGTTCCCTACACGACACGCGAAGGAATGAAAATCCAGCTCGACGATGCCTTGAAACAAACGCCCGGCAGCACGGTGACCGTTGATAGTTTGATCGACGACAGCATCGTGCGCGAGATTGAGAAAGAAGGGTTCATTGACCGGGTGTATGGAAGGAAATAGACGAGGAAGAGTAATTTAACCGCAAAATAGGAGCACCCATTGGCCTTCTTGGAGGATTCCCATGATTGACCTTTACTACTGGACGACGCCGAACGGCCATAAGATCACGATCTTTTTGGAAGAGACTGGAGTTCCGTACAACATCAAGCCGATTGATATTGGCAAGGGTGATCAGTTCAAGCCGGAGTTCTTGAAGATTTCGCCTAATAATCGGATTCCCGCGATTGTCGATCACGAACCGGGCGACGGCGGCGCGCCGCTGAGTATCTTCGAGTCGGGCGCCATTCTTGAATATCTCGCGATGAAGACCAGCAAATTTTTGCCGAGCGATGTGCGCGGGCGCGCGGAGGTGATGCAGTGGCTTTTCTGGCAAATGGGCGGGCTCGGGCCGATGCTCGGTCAGAATCATCACTTCAGAAGTTACATCAACGAGAAAATTACCTACGCGATCGAACGCTATACTAAAGAAACCGAGCGGCTTTACGGCGTGCTCGACGAACGGCTGGGCGACCGGGAATTCGTTGCCGGAGCCTATTCCATCGCAGATATGGCCTGTTATCCGTGGATCGTGTTGCACGAACGGCAAGGGCAGGACTTGAATGACTTTCCGAATCTCAAGCGCTGGTTCGAGACGATTCAAAAGCGGGAGGCGGTGCAACGGGCATATGCTGTGGCGCGCACGGTTAATCCGGATGCCCGCGGCATGACCGAGGAGGCAAAGAAAATTCTCTTTGGCCAAGGCCGGCGGTCTAAGAATTGAGACCATCATTGAGTTAACGGCTTGAACTGCTTGAACGATTTGAACGGCTTGAACAAATTGCTCAGTCAACATCGCTGTCGCTGAGTCGCTATGAAGCAACGGTGGCTGCCGGTAGTTCTCGCGTGGGGCTTGATCGTAGGAGCAGGTCATGCCGCTGAAGCGCCGGCGAAATTCATGCTCGCCTACGGCGCCATCGGGGGCAATGCGATGCCGCTCTGGATCGCCAAGGAGCAGGGGATCTTCCGCAAATACAATCTCGATCCGCAATTGATCTACATTATCGCCGGGCGCGCTATGCAGTCGATGCTCGCGGGCGATATTCAGTTCGGCTTGCTCGGCGCTACTCATGTCACCAACGCGATCACCGCGGGCGGCGACATGACGATGCTCCTCGGCATGGAGGAAAAGCTAAACTACTTTTTGAACGTGCGACCGGGGATCAAGAGTCCCGAAGATTTGAAGGGCAAGAAAGTTGGTATCGGCACTCCGTCAGGCTCGCTCGCGCTGGCGACTTACGTGGGGCTGGACCATCTGGGCCTTGTGCCGCGGCGCGACCGCATCACGCTTTTGAACACCGGCAGCACGCCGGAACGCATGTCCGCTTTGTTCGCCGGAGGCATCGACGCCGCGTTTTTCAATCCGGAGGTCGAGCAGATCGTGGTGCAACAGGGGTATCCGGCACTGTTCGATCTGGGCAAAGCGAATGTCCCGTTTCAATCGTCGGGCTTGGTAGCATCGCGCAAATATATTCGCGCCAATCCGCAGGTCGTCGAAAATCTCGCAAAGGCGGTGGTGGAAGGGGTCGCTTACGTACAAAATCCGGCAAACAAAAAAATCGTCACCGACAGCATCGCGCGCAATTTGCGGCTCGATCGCGCCGATCGTTTAGAGCGCGCCTATCAGACGATCACCGAATCCTTTCCGCGTAAACCTTGTCCGAGCCCGGCCGGCATCGCGTCAGTTTTAAGGCTTATGACACAGCATGGATTGAATCCGAGAGCGGCGGAGCTCAAACCCGAAGACATTGCCGACATGAGCCTGTGCAAAAAATTAGATGACAGCGGATTCTTCGAACGTGCCCGCCAGTAGGCGGTGGGCGGCGTCCATCCTGCAAATTTGCCGCTTGGGTAGCGTGCTCGTCGTTGCCCTCGGCATGCCCGGGCACGATTTTGCCGGCGCTCAAGAGCGAAAGAAAATCGTCGTTGCTTACGTTGCCGCGAGCGAGCAGATGATCATCCCGGCGCTGGCTCAACAAACCGGAATTTTTCACAAGCATGGTCTTGATGCCCAAGTCGTCCTCGTGAGCGGAAGCCCGCGTAACGTTCAGTCGCTGATCGCCGGCAATTTCGATTATACGATGGCGGGAGTGACGCCGCTGGTTCGGGCGCGGCTGAACGGCGCCGACCCGGTGATCCTGGCAGCGATTGCCAACTACTCGACGCAACAGATTATCGTCGCGCCGCAGGCGGGGATTCGCAAGCTCGACGACCTGCGAGGGAAGATCGTCGGCGTGACACAATACGGCTCCGAAGGCGACACTTTTTTACGCATCGCTCTCAAGAGCGCCGGCCTAAGGCCGGACGTGGACGTGACGATATTCCAGACCGGCGGCGGCGCGAACACAGTGCAGGCGCTGGCGGCCGGCAAGATTCACGCGGGCTCGACCGGCGGTGCTAACGCTTTACAGGCCAAGCGGCTGGGCGCGGCAGAAATCACTTCGGGCGAAGAGATGAAAATCCTGGCACTCGCCGGAACGCTGGCAACGACGCGGCGTAAAATCTCTCGTGACCGTCAAGAAGTAATGAGCTTTATGCGCGCCTTCGTCGAAGGTATTCATTTTTTTAAAACCAACCGCGAAGCATCGATCCGCGTCATGCAAAAATTCATGGCGGGGTTGCCCATCGAAATCGTCAGTCCCCTCTACAACGAAACCAGAGATAGGTTACCGGCGCTGCCGATGCCGATGAAGCAAGCGATCCAGTCCGTCCTGGACCGCGAAACGGATCCTAAGGCCAAAGCGCTTCAGCCATCCGACGTCGCCGACATTGGTTTTTTGCAGGAGATTGAGAAAAGCGGCTTTTTGCGGGAACTCGACAAGTCCGTCACTAGAGAAGAGCTGGAGGAAGGTCGATAGCCAATCAAGCACACTTTATTTGAGCGTTGCAAAAGAAAATCTTGAATGTCCCAGGAACAGGACGATTCGGAGCACAGTTTAGTTGCAGTTTAGATAGCAATCACGATTGAGCCATGGATTAATAGGTTACTTAACGTCAGTGAAATTCTGACAGTTTCCGCATTTTCCTTCGCTTTTTCGCCGTCGGCTAGCCACCAAATCCCCTTTTTCATAACTTCGCCGCGTAAATTTGCAGCGGTATGCGAGTTGCTACAACAGTCTTACAGGCCTGTTCCAGGTAATCTGCTGTTGATGAGGTGATTCATGTTTGCGACGAACGACTTCGCTGATGCTAAATTCGACGAGAATACTTCCCGTGACGAACAGACGCGACGCCTATTCGGTGAACCCGACGTTTTGGCCGTGCACGAATATCTTCACGTTTTTCAATACCGGCCCGCGTTGACTCCGGAAAGACGATTGAT
>DASPXM010000213.1:0-4005 GCA_035637295.1 Verrucomicrobiia bacterium | reverse complement strand
ATCCCCCAGCGCAACCATTTCTTTGGCGTATTCTTCGAGCCCAGTTGCGAGACCATCGACGGGATAGGCCTGATGCTTTTCCATCCACTCGAGAGATTTCGCATGGACCGGGCGAACCTGTTCGAAATGGTTTGGGCTTTGGCGCCGCAAACGTCGCTCCAAATTCTGGAAGTAAAAAAAGTTCCTCATGTCGCGTACGAACCAGTAAGTTCTAAGAATCGCGCGCAGGAACGCTTTGACGTCAGCGCGGCGCTCTTCCACGACACGATTCGACGAGACAATCACGCGGTCGGGCCGGCCATTGGGGTAAGCCGAAGAAAAATCCTGCAGGACCGCAAGTCCGGCTTCCTGGAGTTCGGAGGTATGATCTTGGCCGTGGGTAACCAGCCCGGCGTCAATTCGCCCTTCGATGAGACTCGTTAGCCTGGATTCCGGACCTATTCCGGTTATCCACTGCACATCGGACTCCGGGGCAAGCCCTGCTTGCCGGAGCCAATAGGTGAGCAAGAGATGATGATTGTCGCCGATATCGCTGATCCCGATGCGTTTCTCTCTAAGATCCTGGAGCGTCTCAACCTCGCGCTTGGCCACCAAAGTTCGTCCTCTGTTGTTGCGCCAACCGGCAATGACGCAACAATCCTCGCCCTGGCTGCTCAAATACAGGGCAGTTCGAGGTTGCACGTCCGTAGCGACATGGACCTCCTTGTCTTTCATCGCCTGAGCCAGGGTAGTTTTCTCGAAGCCGAAAGGGGCGAGTCCATGAGGAATTATCTCATAGTTTTCTCGACCCGCTTGGTCTTGCAAACCTTCATCGTAAAAAAAATTCATCTCATGTGCCACCATGAGAACGGTCAAATGAAGCGCGTGGTAACATGCGGGACCGATTCTGAGCGGCCGCTGCATCGAATTGGAATTTTTCTCCGTCACGTTATTCTCCATGCTTCCGGCATCGGTATGTACACGGCCGGAACTACAAAAATCAATTCTTGTTTGCCGCCACCAAAGATGGGTCGATCTCGTAATCTTCTTTCCACCACTGCGGTGCGGCCACTCCTTGGTGTCGCGCAAGGGACTTGATCCAAAGCTTGCTTGTCGTCCGACCAGGCCCTCCTACGAAAGTTATTCCCCGACGGATCGCCTCGACGTAGCGGGCCTCTTCTATTGATCCTCCGCCGCCCATATTGACCTCCGGGCCAAAATTTCGCACCGCCCAGAATCGGTGACATTGTCTGGTGTCAAAAGGAAGCTGGCCCGAGATTTCAATAAATATTTTTTCGATTCCGACCGCATTGACGATCTCAAAAATCTGCCGCGTGCCTTCTTCCCTTTCTCCGTAATCTCCAATCGCCTCGCGAATAACCCGGCTCTCCAGATAAACCTGCTCGCAGCCAAGAGTCAGCAGTCGTTTTACCTCCGTAACGGTGGCGGCGATATTCAAAGAGCCCTTGCCGGCGCGCATCCGATCCCCCTTGGGCCACTTTTTACCCACTTCGCCGACGATCTTGAAGCCTAAATCGCGGGCAAGAGCAAAATATCGCTGTTCGTCTGCGTCAGCCTTTTCAACGGCACCGGGATTTTCCAGTTCCACGTGACGCGTGTCTATCTGCACATGCGTGAAACCAATTTCACGCAGTGTGTGCAGTGCTTGATCAGCCTTGCCCTGATAGTAGGGAATCGCAAAGATCGGATCGTCGCTGCCGACACCTACCTTGTGGCTCCGATACAGATTTACTTTTTTCTCAATGTCATCCCAAGGTGCAAGAAGACAGGTCGGAGTGAACTTGACGACGTCAATGTAATCGCCGTAGGCCTCGAGCATGCCCCTTATCCAGTCGAGGGGATAGCCCCTGTCACCAAAGGTAGTCAAACCTTTCGTCCGCGGCTTCTGACTCCTTGGAGCCAGCTCTATAAAGTCAAGGAAACGTCTCTTCATCGGCTCTCCTCCTTTTCTCCAATGCGTCAAACTGAATGCCCGCGCAGACCCGTATCAAGTGCCGGGTTGAACAAAACGAATGCAAGAAAGTTTTCTCGCGCCAAGCACAGCCATGCAACTTGTCATTTCGACCCCTTCGTCAAGCTCAGGGTAAACTCCGGGAGATCCCTGTAGGCCTCGGTGACCAAGTCCTGGGCGCGAACCATAGCCTACTTTCTATAGCACAAAAAACTTTCGGAGTACCAAAATCCAGATTTACCTCAACGAAGTTCTTGACCCGGGATCAAAATTATTCTTCGGCTTCCGATCTCGCTTCACTGCTCATGCCTGACAATTTCCGCCTTGTCATTCTCGTTCCGCTGACGTATATGTCCGGCATGCGTCAGGCCTATTCTATCGGCCGTGGCGGAACGGTTGTAGGCGGAGCGTTGTCGCTGCTACATTCACACGCCGAGGCGAATTTCTCGTCTCGAGCGGAGGAGAGAACATGCTGCCACAGCTTTCATTAGGACTGGAAGAAGCGCAACGCGCCATTACCGCCGTGTTTGAGCAGGCGAAAAAAGACGGGCGAGCGGTTGCCGTTGCGGTTGTCGACAACCATGGCGAGCTGATCGCTTGCGCGCGCATGGACGGAGCTCATGCCCGCGTTCTGCGCCATGCGATTAGAAAGGCTTACACGGCGGCAGTAATGGGCAGAGATACTCTAGCCCTCAAAAAAGACATGGCGGACGCGGGGCGCACTTTAACCGATTATGGCGATTCTTCCCTGACTACACTTCAGGGCGGCTTGGTGGCTCGATCGGGTGATCAAGTGGTCGGCGCGATCGCCTCAGGTGGCAGTCCGCGTCTCCGCGACGTCGAGATGGCAAAGATCGGCCTGGAAGCGATGGGACTATGAGCGGCGGGTCTGCCGCGAAGGAGCATAACATGAGTAGCCAAACGATCTTCTTACCACGAACGACCTCCGAGCCGGAAATTCCAATGGGAGTGCGCATGGGGAACGCTTTTTTTTCCTCATCCATTACCGGACACGATCCGGCTACCGGTAGGTTGGGTGACGGCGCCGAAAAACAGTTCGATCTCGCTTTCCGCAACATGAGCGCACTGGTCACGGAAGCTGGTCTTACCACCGATAACATCGCCCATGTGACCGTGTTCATCGGCGATGCCAGCGGTCGCCAACTCATCAACAAACCTTGGTTGCAAATCTTTCCGGACGAACACAACCGGCCGGCGAGAAAAACTACGACTTACCCGCTTCCCGACGGGGTGCATGTTCAGCTCCAAGCGTTGGCGATAGCTGAAGCCGGGCGCCAGCCGCTGGAGATACCAGGGTTGGCGCACCGCGATCCACTGCCCATGGGCGCGAAGGCCGGGAATTTGGTGTTTTCCTCGGTGATCGGCGGCCAGGATCCAAAGACCAACAAGCAAGTGGCGGGCACCCAGCAGCAGATGGATCAGGCGTTTCAAAACATGCGCGCGCTGGTTGAGCAGGCCGGCGGCACGACCGACGATATCGGTCTGGTGTGGGTATTTCTGCGCGATAAATCCGACCAACCCGCAATGATCGACGCATGGTTAAAAATGTTTCCCCGCGATGGCGACCGGCCGGCGCGGAAAACCATCATGTACGACGAGTTGAAGGGGCGGGAAACACTGGTCCAACTCCAGTTCACCGCTGTACTGGAGGCGAAGCGAAGAAATTTTGAAATCTCAGGCGTCGGACATCACGATCCGATCCCGATGGGCGCCACCCTCGGCACGAGGTTTTATTCTTCCGGCATCGGTGGCGTCGATGCCAAAACCGGCAAGCAAGCCGAGACTCTCGAGCACCAAGCGGAGTTGGCGTTCGAGAATCTCCGCGCGTTGATGGCGCAGGCGGGCGGGTCACTGGATTCGGTGGCCCACCTGACCATTCTGTTGCGCGATTATCGCGCTCACAGCACCGTCATGCAAAATCTTCTGGAAACTTTCCCTGACAAGAACAAACGCCCGGCGTGTCACGAGATGGCTCTAGGTTTACCCGGCACAAACTTGATTCAACTCCACGCCGCCGGGATTGTTGATTAGCA
>DASPXM010000212.1:0-6810 GCA_035637295.1 Verrucomicrobiia bacterium | reverse complement strand
CCGCATAGGTTTCTTAGATGAAAGCACTGCTTCTGGTAGCGCTGTCCTCTTGGAGGCGTTCCGGCAAGAGCTGAGCAAACTTGGCTGGATCGAGGGGAAAGATCTCACCATCGAGTACCGGTTTGCCGAGCAAAAGTTTGAGCGCCTCCCTGAGCTTGCGGCGGACCTGGTTCGTCTTAAGGTTGATCTGATCGTGGCCACAGCAGGACCCTCGGCGTTGGCGGCGAAGAAAGCGACGACTACCATCCCCATCGTGATGAACGTTGGGGACCCCGTGGGTTTCGGTTTGGTTGCCAGTCTGGCGCGGCCGGGAGGCAATGTCACAGGGTTGTCGGGTTTATCAGTGGAGCTAAATACCAAAAGGCTAGAGGTACTCAAGGACGCCGTCCCCAAGCTCGCCCGAGTTGGACTTCTGGTTCCTCCGGGAGACAGCATAGCACTAGACATCCAAGTGAAAGAGCTCAGGGCTGCGGCTGTGGCACTGAAGCTAAAATTAGAGGAGATCGAGACTCAACTCGATCCCAACGGTTTAGAGAGCGCCTTTCAAACCGCGAAGCAGAAACAAGTCAACGCGATTATGACCCTCGCCACTCGCCCTATTTTCGCCCAGAAAAAGCCGATCGTCGAGCTTGCCGGTAAAAACCGGTTACCGGCTATTTACTTCCAGAAGGAGTTTGTCGATGAGGGTGGCCTGATGTCCTACGGGGCAGACTACGCTGACCTCTATCGGCGCGCAGCTGTTTACGTGGACAAGATCTTGAAAGGTGCCAAACCGGCTGATTTGCCGGTGCAGCAGGCAACGAAGTTTGAATTCGTCATCAATTTGAAGGCGGCGAAACAGATCGGACTGACAATTCCAGGCCGCGTGCTCGAGCGGGCGAATAAAGTGATCAAGTAATTTTGGATTATTTCTTTTGAAATGTTAAACAGAGCCAATTCAAGAAAGTTTATCGCGCCAAGACGCCAAGCTCGCAAAGAGAGATTTAGTTAACTACTTTTCCGAACCTTGGCGCCTTTGCGTCTTTGCGCGAGTCACGGTGTTTCCGATGCTGTTCCGGCAATCGAAAGTCCAAAATCGAAAATACAAATGGGAGGTGAACCTTGGCATTTCGCACCATAGGAAAGGCGTTGCCCCGGATCGAGGGCGAAGGGAAAGTTACCGGTCAAACTAAATACGCGGCGGACTTGCCGTTCGAAGATCTATTGTGGGCTAAGGTGCTGCGCGCTTCGGTGCCGCACGCGCGCATTGTCAACATCGACACATCGAAAGCTAAAGCATTGCCTGGTGTTCATGCCGTGCTCACCGGTGCCGACGTTAAGGATATTTTCGTTGGTACACGCGTGAAAGACCAGCCGGTGCTGGCCTATGACAAAGTGCGCACGTGCGGCGATGCGGTCGCGGCTGTCGCGGCGGATAACGAAGCGATTGCCGACGAGGCGATCGGCTTGATCGATGTCGAATATGAGGAACTGCCCTTCGTCGACGATCCGGTCGAAGCATTGAAGCCGACCTCGCCGCTGATTCACGAAGATCGAAACAAGTATAAGAACGCGCCCAAGTTGCCGGAAGGAATATCCGGCCACAATCTTCAGTCTCACGTGGTGTGGAAGAACGGCGATATCGAAGCCGGATTCCAAAAGGCCGCGCGGATCTTCGAGCACACGTTTCGCACGCCACTTTCGCATCACGGCTATATCGAGCCTTGTGCTTGCACTGTGCACGTCCACGACGACGGGAGCGTCGAAGTGTGGCCGTCAAACAAAGGGCCCTGGGGTTTGCGCGACCAGATGGCCGAAGACTTCGGCGTGCCGAAGGAAAAAATCAAGATTTACATCGTGCATGTCGGCGGCGATTTCGGCGCCAAGGCATCGCTGATCGATGTGCCGGTCGCCTATTATTTATCCAAGGCGACAAAGCGGCCGGTGAAATTGGTATTCGATTATACCGATGAACTTCTTGCCGGCGGACACAGACATCCAGCCGTCCTTTCGCTGCGTACTGGCGTCGATCAGAACGGCAATTTTACCGCCATCAAGGGGACAATTCATTTCAGCGGTGGCGCCTATGGCTCGCAAAAGGCAAATCCGCAAGTCACTGTGCTCGGCGGCCGGCGCCTGGCGAGCATGTATCGCTGCCCGGCGATCCACGTGGAAACCTTTTGCGCCTACACCAATCAGGTGCCGTGCACGCAGACGAGGACGCCGGGGAGCCCGCAAGTCGCTTTCGCGTTCGAATCCCAAGTCGACATCATCGCCAAGGAGATGGGCATCGACGCTCTCGAATTGCGCCGCAGAAATATTCTGCACGACGGCGATGCCAATCCCATGGGTGAAAAGTGGAGCGATATTCTCATGGGTGAAGTGCTGGAACGGGTCGTCAAAACTTCCGGCTGGAAGAAGGGCGGAGCGAAGAAAAACCGCGGCTGGGGTATGGCGCTCTATGATCGCGGCACGCCGGAAGGGAAAGCGAGCTCGGCATTGACGCTTGAGGCCGATGGCAAGGTCAACATCCTCACCGGCGTGCCCGATGTCGGTCCCGGTTACTATACCATCAGTCAGCAGATGGTCTGTGAAACGCTCGGGCTGCCGCCGGAGAAAGTCGGCGTCGCATTCAAAGACACCGATAGCTTGCCTTTCGATCCCGGCACGGGCGGCAGCAAACAGACGAATACTTCCGGTCACGCGGTCAAGAAATCGGCCGATGAGGTGCGCGAGAAGTTGATCAATTTGGCGGCGCGGGAGTTAGGCTGTCAGCCGGACGAGATTCAGCAGCAGGGCGGCAAGCTCTCAGGGCCCAACAAAAAGTCGACGACGACGCAAAAGATGATCGAGTTGACCGTCAAAGAAAACGGCGGCCCGGTCTTTCACCTGACCAATTATGTCCCCAAGGACATGCCGAAGGTCACCGGCTTCGCCGCGCAAGTGGCCGAGGTGGAAGTCGATCCGACTACCGGCGGTGTCAGGGTTTTGAATTTGACCACAGCCCATGATACTGGCACGGTGCTCAATCATCTCACCCTGACCGGGCAGATCGAAGGTGGCGTTGTAACTGGCTTTGGCTTTGCGTTAATGGAAGAAAATCCAATGGTTGACGGCAAGATCGCGACATTAACTTTAGGTGAGTCCAAGTTGCCGTGCATCGCCGACGTGCCGCCGTTGAAAACTGTATTAGTCGAGAGCCCCACCGGCCCGACGCCGTTCGGCGGTAAAGCTATCGCCGAGAATCCCAACGTGCCGACGGCGGCGGCGATAGCCAATGCCATCGCCGATGCTTGCGGGGTGCGATTGTTCGAGCTGCCGTTGGCGGCGGAGAAAATTTACTGGGCGATGCAACCGAAGAATTAGGAAAACCTCTTGCCGGGCTTGTTCGTCATCGTGCGCTTCGAACAGGCTGTTCGGCAATAAGACGATACGTCAATGGCCCTCCTAATTAGTAATCAAGACGTCGCGCAGGTTCTCGACATAAAAATCTGCCTGGACGCTATCGAAGAAGGCATCAAGGAATATTACCGCGGAGACGCGACCTGCCGGCCCAGGATCGATGTCTGGGCGCCGTCCGCCACTTCGCAGGGTTACTATCAGTGGGGTTCGATGGAAGGAACAAGTCGCCGCTACGGTGTTTTTGCCACAAGAATCAAATCTGACATCGCCTATTGGAGCGAGGGCGAGAACGGCGTTCGGACGCAAGAAAAGTATTGTCAGAGACCCGGATTATTTTGCGGCCTGATTCTACTTTTCAGCACGGAGAACGGCGAACCGCTCGCGGTCATAAATGACGGTTACCTGCAGCATCTTCGTGTCGGTGCCACCGCCGGAATTGCCGCGAAGTACCTCGCGCGCGAAGATGCGGACACGGTGGGAATGATCGGGTCCGGAAGTATGGCCTGGACCCATGCCCTCGCGTTCGCTGCAGTTCGCAAGATTACGCGCATTCAAGTGTTCAGTCCGACGAAGAAAAACCGCGAGGCCTATGCGGAGCATCTCGGCCAACGTATGGGAATCGAAGTCATTCCTGTCGCTTCTGCGGAGGAAGCCGTAAAGGGGGCGCAAATTGTATCGGCTTGCACCGATTCGGTGGTGCCGGTCATTCCCGGACGAGCCATCGAGGTGGGAGCGTTTGTCTGTACCGTGAAGGGGAGCGTCGAGTTGGACAAATCATCCGTAGAACGCATCCGCACATTCTACACCTTCGCGCCAAATAACGATGCGCTTGGACAGCAAGGAGATGCACCGGTATCGGCCGCACAAAAGATCTCGGGGACACATCGTGCTTACGTCGCCGGACAACCGGAAGATTTGGCGCGCATCCCCGAAATCCAGCGCGAGGGCACGTTCGATAGGCAAAAGCTGTTAAAGTTTAAGAATTTATTTGATGGCAAAGCTCCCGGTCGAGTCGATGCAGAAGAGATTCTGGGCGTCGGCGGAAATCACATTCAGGGCATCCAATTTGCGTCGGTCGGCGGGGCGACGTATCGTTTGATCAGGGAAAAGGGTCTAGGGCGGGAGTTTCCAACGGATTGGCTGCTACAGGACGTGAGAAACTGACAAGTTCGCTCGTCTAATTTTATGCGGAAAATGCGTATATTTTGGTTGGCAACGATCTTTTTGAATTTGTGTATTCCTTCCACTTACGCCGGCGAAGCGAAGCAGTCATGGCAGGCACAATGGGATCAAACGGTACGTGCCGCTGAGCAGGAAGGACAGGTCACGGTCTCTATCGGCGGTTACGGAGCTATTATCGATTCGGGGGTGTTTCAAAAGACATACCCCAAGATCAAAGTAACTCACATTACCGGCGCAGGGACGGACCTCACCCAGCGCATTTCGGCGGAGCGGCGCGCCGGCAAATATCTTGTCGACGTTTACAACGGCGGTGGAAATTCGCTGTTTCAGGTTCTCTATCAGGGAAAGATGCTCGACCCGATCAAGTCAGCGTTGATCCTGCCCGAGATTTTGGACGCCACGAAATGGTGGGAAGGCAAACAGAAATACGCCGATAAGGACGGCCAATATATTTTTGTCTACGAGGGTAACGTGTCTGCCGGTGCGGGGGCGGCTTATAACACCCAATTGCTCGATCCGCGGGAGTTCAAGACCTATTGGGATTTTCTCAATCCCAAGCTAAAGGGCAAGATTCTTTCCACCGATATTCGAAAAGTGCGCGGCGCCGGGATTCCCTGGCAGTTTCTTTATTACCATTCCGATCTGGGCCCAAAATATCTACGCCGCTTGTTTGGCGAGATGGACGTCACGCTAACCGCGGACTTGCGTCAAGCCGTCGACTGGTTGTCCGTCGGCAAATTTACCTTGGCCATACCGATTCAAGGCGGAACTATTTACAAGGCGAAGAACCAGGGCTTGCCGGTGGATGAGTTCAGTCCCTACCACTTCAAGGAAGGGGTTAATTTGTCGTCGGCATTCGGCTCGCTGGCGCTGATGAATCGCGCGCCTCATCCCAACGCGGCCAAGGTCTTCATCAACTGGTTGCTGTCACGCGAAGGCCAGACGCTTTTTCAAAAGGTGATATCGTTGCAGGGCGATCCGCGAAATTCGCGCAGAGTGGATGTTCCCAAGGATCATATTCCGGCCGACGAGCAGCGCCGCGACAAGATGAGCTACTTCGACACCGACGATGCAGAAACCAAAGATCTCAATCCGGCGATGAAGCTGCTGGATGAGATCTTGGCAGGGAAGAAGTAGCGAATGTCGGGTAGGGGCGGGTTTGAAACCCGCCCCTACAAACGTAAGGACGCTTGAACAAAGCCGGTTTGGTGATGAATAATCCTTCGGACTGGAAGATAGCGTCTTAAAAAGAAAACATTCATGTATCGAAGCGGACGGAATCTAGCATTGGCTGTTTCGGTGTCGTTGCTTGGATTTCTGATTCCCTCTGGAACCGCTCACACCGCCGACGCAAAGCCTTCCTGGCAAATGACATGGGAGAATACGATTGCGGCGGCAAAGAAAGAAGGACGGTTAAATTTTTACGTCGGTCGCTACGGCAGCGAGCCGCTGCTGAACGAATTCCGAAAAGAGTTTCCCGAGATCAAAATATTCAGCACCAACGGCACCGGCAATTCGTTGGGTACGCGCATTGTCGCCGAAGCGCGCGCGGGGAACGTGCTGGCCGATCTCTACAGCGGTGGAGCGGTAACGAATTTCGAGATCCTTTACAAAGGAAAGGCTCTCGGTTCGCTCAAGTCGGCGTTGATCCTCCCCGAAATTCTTGATGAGTCCAAGTGGTACGGCGGCAAGCACTGCTACAACGACCCCGAGCAGCAACATGTGTTTATCTACCTCGCCAATCCGACTTCAACGAGCATCTACTTCAATGCCAATCTGGTTAACCCGAAAGACTTCAAGTCCTACTGGGATCTCGTCAATCCCAAATGGAAAGGCAAATATGTTTCTCAAGAGCCGACCAGCACGGGCATCGGACCGTCCCTGCAATTTTTCTTTTACCACCCCGAGCTTGGGCCGGAATTTTTGAGAAAACTCTTTATCGATATGCAACCGGTTTATAGCCGCGATCGGCGCCAAATGACCGATTGGCTGGCGCAAGGAAAATTCGCGCTGTGCTTAGGCTGCCGCGATTCTGATAGAGCCCGCAAACAAGGTCTGCCGGTGGACGATATGGACATGGTCGATTGGAAGGAAGGTTTGCCCGTCTCTCCCGGCGGCGGTTCGATCAGCCTTATCAAAGGCGGTCCGCACCCCAACTCCGCCAAGGTTTTCATCAACTGGTTTCTCTCGCGCAGAGGACAGATCGCGCTGCAGAAATACGATGATCTCTATGACCAAGAGCCGCCC
>DASPXM010000211.1:0-17815 GCA_035637295.1 Verrucomicrobiia bacterium | reverse complement strand
GGCCAGACCCCCTGAAGCAAGAAAAACCCCATCTCACGCACTCTGCGCCCGTGGGCTTTGCAGGCAAGCGCATGGATCAGGGTATGGAGCATGGAAGCTATGATGAGCGTGACCATCATCACAGTCGTGACCAAAAAGGGTCGCGCTGTGAGAAGGTAGGTAAAGTCGCGCGCATTCGATGTGAGCTGAGCGGCCATCACCAGCGCGATGACGGCAGCGGACAGGATCAAACAGAATGTGAGCGGGTGAAACAGCACAAAACCGCCGCGGTTATAGATACTCGAGCAAAATCGGTCGGCGTTGGGAATCTTAAATGAGCTACGGTGCCATGTTCTCAGGCGCCGTCCGACTCGGTCCGTCCATCGACGATCTCTCACTCCGGCGCGGCTGGGCTGCAAGTCCTTTGCATGGCGCCCCTTGAGAAGACCGCAGTGATAAAGTTTCGTGAGCAATTGACGGATGATTGAATAGTCAAAGGCGCCGACTGAAAGATAGAATGCGCGGGCGATTTCCTCGAGGGAATGACGGCCATCGAAGTATTCCCAAAGAAAGTATTCCTTGGGGTTAAGCAACAGGTAACGCTCTTGACGGAGATTTTTCAGGACGTAGTTACGCGCGCCGTCCGCGCTTATCGGCTGCGCAGTGAGTTCCCATTCCGTGGGCGGCAGTCGCTGCGGTTTAAACGCCCAATAGGCATGGCTGCTGTCGATCTCGACAATTTGGAACGGCACTTCGCCGGCAGTGCGCGTGAGTAGCTCGATCTTCGCTGGATCCGGCATGGGGTTTATTAACTGGATTTGCGGCCGAACAACACCGGATCCGGCGTCGGCGAATAGCCCGTGGCTTCGAGGCCCCAGCGTATGGCCTCGCGGGCTTGTTCGTTGGTTGCGCGCAATCGTTCGATGAAGACGGTCACCATCCTGTAACAGATCCGGGCAGCCATTTCGGGGTGCTCGGAGAGGATCTGCTGAAAGGCCTTACGGTCGAGCCTCCAGAGGATCGAGTCAGCTTCGGTATGTGCGGTGGCGGAGCGTGGCGCAGCATCGAAAAGCCCCATCTCGCCAAAAAAATCGCCTGCGGAAAAGCGCGTGAGAACGACATCCATCTGGCCGTGGATATGTTTACTGATGACGACTTGTCCCTTCTCGACGACATACAACGCGTCGGAGTCGTCTAGCTCGTGAAATATGACGGCTCCGGCAGAAAATTTCTTTGACACTAAAAGCGCTGCCAGTTTGGACAGGGCCAGGTGGTCTAGATCCTGAAACAAGGAAACATTTTGGAGAAAGTCTAAAGGTATCTTCATGAGCCGAATTGGCATCGCACAACAATGCTAGCCGCAGCGGAGACGATAAACAAGTTTTGGACTGCAGCGGGATTCGTTTGGCACGACGGAGCACGAGCGGTCGCACGCCGAGGTGGATTAACGCTCATGGGCGAATTAAAGTGCTGCGGCGAGAGACTTTTATGATTATTCAGGCAGCCGACGCGAATTTTCTGCGCGGCAATTGTGCAGCGCGCTCGTACGCCTTTGTCGGCACCGGTTTGAGGTCCCAGATGATGCCCACCCATGCTAATAATTTCAAAACATAGAAAGTGATGTCGATTTCCCACCAATAGAATCCCTGGCGGGTGCAGCCCATGTGCTGATGGTGGTTGTTGTGCCAGCCTTCGCCGAGGGTGATAAGCGCGAGCCAAAAATTGTTGCGGCTTTCGTCGCCTGTGTCGTAGCGCTTCCCGCCCAGCAAGTGCGCCACTGAATTGATGCTCGCGGTGGCATGAAACAATACGGTGGTGCTCAGGACAAAGCCCCAAACGAAGAGCTGCATGCCGGTGACGCCGAGCGACGGCACGGCATATTCCAACCAGACACCAAGTAAGTAAACCAACAATCCAAGGGCAGCGGGCACGGCCTTATCGAAGCGGTTAATCCAAACCAATTCCGGAAAGCGCGTGAAGTCCCGGATGCGATGGTATTGTGTCGCGTAGTAACGGGTAGCCATGAACCATCCGGCATGCGAGCGAAAAAAACTGTGGTGCACCGGCGAATGGGGATCTTCGGGCGTGTCTGATTCACGGTGATGGGTTCGATGGTTGGCCGCCCACCAAAGCGGACCTCGCTGAGCCGACGAGGCGCCCAAGAGGGCGAAGATGAACTGCGCCGCTCGGGAGGTTTTGAATGTCCGGTGCGAAAAATAACGGTGATAGGCTCCGGTGATGGCAAACATCCTGACCAGATAAAGCCCGATGGCGGTGCCCACCGCGGCCCAGCTCCAGCCGACCAAAAACACTGCAAGGCAACCGATGTGAAGAATCACAAAAGGTGTGCAGCGAAGCCAGTTTACACGGTCGATGTCGCGAACCTTGCCCCAGCTGCCGGAGGCATGAAAGTCGGCGTCAAACCATTGGACAAAAGCGGTGACTAGGGGGGCAATGATCTTGGTTCTCATTAAGCAGAGGAGACTAACATGAGGACGGTTTGCCTTCAACGAATTTCAGCATCGTTGGGCATTTTTTTTGTGCATCTTCGTAAGCAGCATGAAGGTGTTAAACCGGGGCAAACGCATCAATGGTGATGGCGGCGATATTGTCAATTCCCCTGCCGGCCGGACTTATTAGGATGGTTTTCATACTTTTCTTGACACTTTCCGTCGGCTGGTGATATGAGCGGCTCAGATTGAGCGTGAACCTCCCTGAAGTTCGGCAAGCAACGCAGTAACGTCCAGCGTAGTTCTTAATGAAATCTCAGGAGGTGAACAGATAAAGAATCCGATCGTTCGAGCGGCTTCGACTGCGAGAGCGACCGGTTTTTGTTTCGGCGTGATAATTAGGTCCGCGCTAAACGGCAGGCGATCAAATTATTTAAGGAGGTGTGAGCATGGCATACTCGATAAAAAAAGTAGACGTGTGGGCAGGCGAAATCGCGGATCGTCCCGGTGGACTCGCGAGCACGCTAACGGCGATCCAGGGTGCAGGCAGCAATATCGAATTCGTCGTTGCTCGCCGCTCTCCTGATAAGCCCGGCACAGGGGTAGTGTTCCTCACGCCGATCAAGGGCTCGAAGCAAAAAGCCGCTGCCCAGCAAGCGGGTCTCGGCACGAGCGAAGGCTTGCATTCGGTGCGCGTGGAAGGACCGGATCGGGCTGGACTCGGCGCAAAAATGACTGATGCCCTCGCGGCCGCAGGTATTAATTTGCGTGGAATATCGGCCGCGGCGCTCGGCAGGCGGGCTGTGTCGTACTTTGCGTTCGATAGTGCGGCGGATGCAGACAACGCTGTCCGTATACTGAAAAAGGCGCTGAAGTAGAACACGCCGCGACCGGTTCTGTCGATCTCTACCGGTAGGGGCACGGCATG
Organism: Verrucomicrobiia bacterium; assembly: GCA_035637295.1. GTDB lineage: Bacteria > Desulfobacterota > Binatia > UBA9968 > UBA9968 > DP-20. Next base: position 14,458 of record DASPXM010000211.1, on the reverse strand, counting down.
CCGTGCCCCTACACTTTGCAATCTTGCGATTTTGCGGCGCGGACTTTGCGCTGCCGCAACTAAGATCCATCCTGCGCTTGTCGCCCCAACCGACGGTAGAAATATCGAATAAGTTGCCGTCGGGATCCGAGCCGCGCCCCTCGGCGTAGGTCGCTTCACGCTCCTTGGGTGCGCCTTCGGGATAGATGTTTTTGATGCGCTGGCCAATTTCCTTGCTGTCCTCGACGTGAAAACCAAAATGATAAAGGCCGGGCTGGTGCCCCGGTTCCTTCGGATCCGTAGCGTTGAGAATCGCCAGGTTCACCTCACTATCAGAAAGATGAACCGAGCCATTCTTGGTGCGGTACATCTCTTTCATTTCGAATACTCGTTTGTAAAAGTCGGCGAGCTTAGCAGGCTGATGGGTGAGAATGGCGAGATGACGCAGTTTGGCCATGGGAGGCCTCCTTAAAAATTTGCGAAAATAAAATTGAGCGCTATCATCAGGGTGCCAAGCTATCAATGACGACGATGCCAAAGCGCTGCATGACTCAATTCTGCCGGCGCAAATCTGATTGGGCGCCCCAATCACAGTTCAGTGAGATGACGTGCCATTCGTTCGCGAGTGGCCGCATCGGGCAGCGGCCCAACTGCTGCTCGCATGTTGTCGATCAGATGCTCGACCTTGCTGGTTGCCGGGATCGCGCAAGTGACAGCGGGGTGGGAGATAACGAACTTCAAGAAAAATTGCGCCCAGCTCGCGCAACCGATTTCGCTCGACCAAGGCGGCAGTGATTTTCCACGCACTCGGCTGAATAGTCCTCCGGCAGCGAGAGGCCGGTTGGCTAGCACGGCAACGCGTTTTTCGGCGGCGAGCGGCAACAGACGTCGTTCGGCTTCCCGTTCCACGATGGAATAATTGATTTGGACGAAATCGGGATTTTCGGAGGTGAGGACGCGCGCGAGCTCATCGTGGGCGCTCGCAGTGTAATGAGTGACGCCGATGTAGCGAACCTTGCCTTGCTCCTTCCAATGTCTGAGTGTCGCCAGTTGAGTGCGGTAATCCTCAAGATTGTGAACCTGCATGAGATCCATATGCTGCGTGCGTAGGCGCTTGAACGACTCGTCCATCTGGCGAATGCCAGCCTCTCGGCCGCTGGTCCAAACTTTGGTGGCGAGGAACAGATGTTTGCGCACGCCCAGTTCGGTGGCGAGATCGCCAACGACGCTTTCCGATTTGCCGTACATGGGCGACGAGTCGATGACGCTGCCGCCTAAGCGAACGAACTCGCGCAACACTTCTTTGAGCGGCTCGCGGGAGGATTGTCCCGCCCCGACGTCGAAGGTTTGCCAAGTACCGAGACCGACTGCGAGCAAAGATTCACCTGTTTTTGGAATTGGCTTGCGTATGCTCGAATCCGCCATGGCAAATTCTCCCGTGAGTACAAAGGTGCCGGCGCCAAGCGCGACTCTCACGAACTCACGCCGAGACATCGAGTTGGCGCGCGAGAAATTTAATTCAGTCATTGTAGATGCGGCGCAAGCCTTTTCATTGGCGCCCGACACTCGTTCCCCCGGGGCTCCTAAGTCAGCACTGTTCATATACCCATATTGTCCTTCGGCTTCCGTCTTCGCTCTTTGACGCGCGGTATACCGCTCCAGTCGCCGGCCATCCAAAATTCGGTCAGGCTGCCGAGCACGCCGAGAGGAATAGCCAGCGCCATGATGAAATACCAAAGATTCTCGCTATAGCTGCCGAGTAAAGACATGAGCGCGGCGACGATTTTCGCCGTGCCGCCGCCAAAGATCGCGCCCATCGCGAGGCGCGTGATACGTTGAACTCCGTACTGGGTCGCGTAGATGCCCCAAAGCCCGCCGGCGAAGAATGCCAAAAACGGTCCCAAACAGAGCGCGAAAATCGCTCCAGCCTCACCGCCGCGCAAAGAAGTTTCTTCTAACTTTTCTTCTTCGGTTTGGCTGCCCACTCGTACGTCGCCCTTGAGCACGCGAAAGAGATAATTCACCGCGCCATGAATACCCAAATCCGGCCTGAGGCCGTCGAAATAGAGCTTTACTTGAGCGTACAGCTTTTGGCTCGCGATGGGTTCGGGAAGAAGATGGCGTAAATCAGCGCCAGCGTGGAATCCTACCTCGCGTTCTTTGCGCGCGACGACAAGGAGAACGGTTTTTTTTAGCTCCGGCTCGCCGAGCGGAAGAGTTTCGAAAGCCCTGCGCGCCAGGACATCGATGTTCTCGCCATCGAGGCTCTTTACCGTCAGAACTACGATATTGTCGGCAGTTTCGGTCTTGAAGCGGCGCAGGCGCTGTTCAAGATCGTCGACGCTCGCTTGCGGCAACATTCCGGCCAAGTCGTTGATAGTCGATCTGAGTGGCGGAAGGTCCAGTGCGAAGGAACTGGACCAAAATATGACATTGACGAGAAGCGCGATGACCAAGAAGTTCATCGCCGCTCTATGGATCGTTTAGCGCGCTGATCGAGCGCCACGAGCGCCGCGCTACTCAATGGAAAACCGAATTGCTCGTTGCGCATGCGCAAGCGCTGGCGGGAGATCTCGCAGATGATTTCCGTCGCACGCCTGAATGAGGCTTCATTTTTTATCAATGGAACAAGCGAGCGGGCGCCCGCGTCTTTGTGTTCGACTTCGTCCCGCAAGATCTCGTGAAAGGCGCACGCGATACGCCTCTCGATGCCGCGTTTCTTGAGGCGGCTGCAGACTTGATAAAGCGCGCCGCCACCGCCTTCGGTGAGGGTGATGGCGGCGCGCTCGAGCTGTTCGTCCTGGCGACGAATTTCCTTGGAGCTGACATTCACTGAGCCGTGTAAAAGCCCGGCGAAGCTCTTGGAGTATTGGGCTCGCACCTTGGCAAGCTTTCGGTCTTCGGGTAACCAAGTGAGATCGCGAGGAGCGATGTCCTCGCCGCTGATCTCTTGGAGCAGATCCATGACCAGACGGGCATGTTTGGTTTCGTCGGCGAGCTTTTCGGTGAGCTCCGCGTAGTCGCGACGATGGATGCCGAGATCGATACTGGGATAAAGCACGGTCAACGCGTCGATGATTGGTTTGATGGCGGAGTATTCTTTGAACCCCTGAGCTTTGAGCCAGCGCAAGTGCTCCTTTTTGGTTCTGGGCGTCTTGAAGAAAGCGCGGACCACTTTCGCTTCAGCATCGCGGTAAGCTGAGGCGAATCGCGTTAGTCTTTTGACGTAATTGTTCATGGGATTCGATGTAAGATCTTTCACTAACGTTCAGGATGACAAGTCTGGCCACGGCCAGGCTTGTCATCCTGGCGGCACGGGGACGACGGCGCTGCATTTCTTGCAGGTCCGCAGTTTTTCATCACTGGAGAACTTCTGGTAGACCTGTCCCACCGGATCGGCGCGGTAATCGCCGACCTCGATGGAGGTTTCGTAAACTTTCTCGCCGCACTCGTTGCAGAACCATCGGAAATGATCCATCTCTCCGGCTCTGCGCTTGCGTTCGAAGACGATGAACCAAGAGTTCTCCTCGAGCCGCGGCGAGTGCGGCACGCCGGCGGGACAAAGGAGGATTTGGCCGGCTTTTATGTCCGCCGTTTGTTCTTTGCCGTCGGGCGTTCGATAGACCAGATGCTGCACTCCGCTCAATTGCAACGTCACTTCGTCCGCCGGGTCGATGTGAAAATCCCAGCGCTCTTTGCGTCCGCTGCTCAAGAACGCGATGGATTCCGAATCCTGCCACAGCACGCGGCGACCTTTGCCCTCGGCTTTCACATCGTCGACGATGTCTTTGAGATCGATCGGTATTAGCTGTTTCATGTACGGACTATAACGCTTTCGAATCGTACCCGGCAATAGACTCCTGGCGGCGTGCTTGTGGCGCGGATTTCAAAGCGAGACTCTTCACTTCGTTCAGAGTGACAGCCTCAATGTTCACTTCGGCCTAGCTGACAAGAGATCTTCCTATTGATGTGTCGTGCTGAGCCCTTCGGCAAGCTCAGGACAGTTCCGCGAATCATGTCGACTTGTCCTTGACGGTCGAATGACCGCAGTGATAGTTTTTCAGTCAATTGACGTATTCGGAGGTGCACAATGGCTGAGAGAGTTTGGGAACGTTTTCTAACGGAACAGGACAAGGCGACGCTGGTTGGCAAAGCGGATCGGCGCGTCGGATTCGGCGAACGTCCGGCTTTATTGCTGATCGATCTTTATCGTTGGGTGTTCGGCGACAAGCCGGAGCCGGTGACTGAGGCGATCAAAACTTGGCCGGGGAGCTGTGGGCTCGCCGGCTGGAATGCGCTGCCGTACATTCAAAAGCTGATCGCCAAGGCGCGCGAAGTGGGTATTCCGGTGATTCACGTTACCGGACTAGACGGTGTGGCGGTGGAGCCGTGGTCGTTTCGGCGCGATGGAAAAAAACGCGCGACAATGAGCGCCGAAGATCTTGATCGTTTTCGACGCAGATTCCAAATTGTCGATGAAGTAAAACCGATTCCTGGCGAAACCGTGCTCAAGAAAACTTCGCCCAGTGCCTTCTGGGGTACGCCGCTGGTCGGCCATCTGAACTTCCTCGGCGTCGATACGATCATTACTTGCGGCGAGAGCACCAGCGGATGCGTGCGCGCGAGCGTTGTCGACGGCACGACCAATCGTCTTCGCATGATCGTCGCTGAAGAATGTGTTTTCGATCGGCACGAAGCGTGTCATGCGATCAATCTCTTCGACATGAACCAGAAGTACGCCGATGTTTTGCCGCTGGACGACATTTTCAAATATCTCGACGCTTGGCGTGCAGAGAAAGCCGGCCAGGTGGGTTACGCCAACAACAGTATCGAATATCTCAAGGACCTCGGCATCGGCGAAGAGTACAAAGGACTACGATAAGAAAAAAACTGGTTCAATGTTCCAGGTTCAAAGGCGCGCGCCTCGCGCGTCCTGAGGCTTCGAAGGATCTGTCATAAAGGTAAAAAAGATCTTTCACTTCGTTCAAGACAGGCTTGGAACATTGAACTTTGAACCCTTTTTAGGCCGGCTGTTTCTGAGCCCATACCAGGCAGCCGCCAAAACGACTATCGAGCTCAGCGCCATCGCTTGAAATCCTTCTTCGTAACCCATTTGCTGAATCAATGCACCGCATGCCAACGGTCCGATCGCTTGGCCAACCGAGCTGGACGCCCGGGATATACCGAGCGCTAGCTCTTTAGCGCCACGGTCAGCCGATTGCAGCGCAAAGGTGGTGGCGCCGACGTTAGTAAAGCCAAAGCCCATCGTCATAATCGCCAACGGAATTAGCAACGTGACAAAGCCCGCACCATGAACCTGCAGCAAAAACATGGGGATCCCAACGGCAACGCCAAGTAGAATGACACGGGCTGGTTTGATCCGATCGCACAGCCAACCGCCAACGTAGCGCCCGAATGTGTCCGTCAAACGCGATACCGATACCATCACTCCGACGGTTTCTAAACTTAGGCCCCGGAGATTCACGGCCAAAAATGGAAACGCAACTCGTGTGACGCCGACTAAAAACAAAAATGCTTGACAGATCGCCAGGCACGAGGCGAGAAAAGGCAGTTTGACCAGCAGAAGGCGACCCTCGCGCCAAAGGTTTGGTGATTGGTCACTACCGCTGCGCCGATACCGGTGTGCGCCGGCAGAAAGAACGAGAATCATGCCGATAAATTGAGGCGTGGCGTAGAGAAAAAACAATCCATCCGGTCCAAGCCACTTGCCGATAAAGCCGCCAAGTAGCGGTCCGAGAGTAAAACCGATCCCCAATGCTGAAGCCATCTGGCCCTGGACCCGACCCTGTCGCCCAGGCGCAGACTGATCGAAGCCAATTTTTCTCAGCGAGAGGGCGAACATGGCTTCGGTTAACCCAAACACGATCCAGGCTGCCATGAAAACCGGCATCGTACCGATAAAGATATAACCAACGATACTGGTCGCAAGCCCAATGATCACAGCAAAAATAAGCAGTCGACCGACACTGAAGTAGGTTGCCATGATGCCGGAAAGGACGTCGGAGCAAACTCGTCCCAGACCATTGGCAACCAGCGGGATTCCAGCCAATGCGACGGAATAGCCGTGTTCTTTCATAAAGAACGGCGCCAGCATCGCGGCACCGGATGATCCCGCCGCCTGGCAAATGGCGGCTAACACGTAAAGGGTGATCGGCGGAAATTTCATGACGGCGGATTATAGCAACTCACTTAACCATCGCCTATGATACGGCTTGAAATTTGTTGCTGTGGACAGTCAAGTTTTGGCTTGATAGAAAAGTGGCTGTAAGTAAGGAGCGGTCCCATGGAAATCCCGCAGATTCAAATTCAAGATGCCAAGACGAAGCTGGATCAACGAGCGTGTACGTTCGTCGATATTCGCGATCCCGCTTCGTACCGCGAGGCGCATATTCCAGAGGCGCTTCACCTGCACGACGACAACGTGCACGAGTTTCTGCAGAAAACGGAAAAGGATGAGGTCATTGTTGTTTACTGCTATCACGGCAACAGCAGTCTCGGCGCAACCGCGTTTCTGATTGACAATGGATTCAAAGACGTCGCGAGCATGAGTGGCGGCTTCGAAGCGTGGCGGCAAGTGTATGAGCATGAGGCGGGATAGGATTTCGAGGATCGAAGATCGGGGATGGCGAATTGAGATTAATAAGGAGGTTTCTATGGGCGTCGTCTTAGGGAGCGGTGAGTACCGTTACGAAGTGATCGAAGGCTGGGGAAAGTTGCCGGACGATTGGGCCTTTCATGAAGTCGCCGCCGTGGCCGTGGATAACAAAGATCAAGTCTATTGTTTCACCCGCGGCAAACATCCAGTGATCGTCTTCGACAGCGATGGTAATTTGTTGCGGGCGTGGGGGGACGGCGTTTTCAAGCGGGCGCACGGCGCGACCATCGGACCGGAGGAGACGATTTTTTTGACCGATGACGGCGATCACACGGTCCGCAAATGCACCTTGGATGGAAAAATTCTTCTGACGATCGGAGTTCCTGGAAAGTCGTCGCCCTATCAGAGCGGCGAACCGTTTAATCGCTGCACGCATGTAGCCTTCTCGCCCCAGGGCGATATTTATGTTTCGGACGGCTACGGCAATTCTCGCGTGCATAAATATTCGCCGGACGGCAAATTGCTGCTGTCTTGGGGAGAATCGGGTTCCGATCCCGGACAATTCAACATCGTGCACAACATTTGCACCGACAAGGAAGGTTGGGTTTACGTCGCGGATCGCGAGAATAACCGCGTTCAAGTTTTCAACGGCAACGGCAAATACGAGACGCAATGGAACAACATGCATCGTCCCTGCGCGCTCTACATGGACAATACAAAAAAAGATCCGATCTGCTACATCGGGGAGCTCGGGCCAGGATTGGGTGTGAATAAAGAAGCGCCAAATCTCGGCAATCGAGTCGACATCTACGACAAGACAGGCAAGCGACTGGCGCGCCTCGGCGACATTCGCGCCGGCGAGAAGCCGGGACAGTTTATCGCGCCGCATGGGATCGCCATCGATTCACGTGGTGATATTTACGTCGGCGAAGTTTCGTGGACGATCATGGGACAGCATCTGAAACCGCAGCGCGAGCTGCGCAGTCTGCAGAAGCTAAAGAAGCTGAATTAAGACGGGTGAAAGAGGGGCCGGAAGATTTCGCCGCAAAGGCATGTCCTGAGCGAAGTCGAAGGAACGCAAAGGACGCAAAGTTTTCGTAGGATGCGCTCCGCGCACGGCCAGTTTGTAGCGCAGATGTAGTGCAGCGAAAACCGGGTCTTTCGGTCAGAACATTTACGCAGGCTGCGAGAAATTTAAAGCATCCTAGCACCAAGATCACAAAGAGTCATTTGTAGGGGCGACCGGCCGGTCGCCCTGAAGCCAAGGAGTCGATTATGCAGAGCAACGTTACTCAACAACGCGTGCCGATCCACGGCGATCCGGGCCACTGGATTCATGTGAGCGACAGTCCGCGCCACGTGCGCGTCATGTTTGACCGCGAGACGATCGCAGACAGCAAGAGAGTTAAACTCGTGCGCGAGCCGGAAGTCTTGCCGGCTTACTATTTTCCCAAGGAAGACGTGCGGACAGATCTCTTCGTGCCGAGCCAACACAAGACTTTATGCCCGCAAAAAGGTGAAGCGTCGTACTGGTCGATTCGATCCGGAAACAAAACCGAAGAGAACGCAGCGTGGTGCTATCTGAACCCATTGCCTGGGGCGAGCGCGATCAAAGACCATTTTGCTTTCGAATGGCCCAAAATGGACAAGTGGATGGAGGAAGACGAGGAGATCTTTAAGCACGCGCGTGACCCGTACAAACGCGTGGATGCGATGCCGAGCAGGCGCCACGTGCGCGTGGTGATCGACGGGAAAACCGTTGCCGACACGCGCCGGCCGCATCTTCTCTTCGAGACCAATCACCCCGTGCGCTATTATATTCCTCAGGAAGACGTGCGAATGGACATGCTGGTCTCGAGCTCAACGACGTCGCGCTGTCCCTATAAAGGTCCGGCGTCCTATTGGTCGGTGAAAATCGGCAGCGAGACATTCCCTGACTTGGTTTGGGGCTACATGAATCCGATTCCCGAATGTCCCAAGATCAAAGGGCTCGTTTGTTTCTTTCACGAGCGCGGCTGCGATATTTACGTCGATGGCGAACTGATACCGCAGCCTAAGACGAAATGGGCCCAACCGCTCAGAAGCTGACTCGACATTCCGCAAACATGCGCGCGCTGTATTGGGACGGTCACGAGCTGAGCTTCAATACATCCTATCCGTCACCGTTTACTGGGCCGAAGATCGAGGATCGAGAATCGAAGATCGTAGGGGCGACTGGCAGTCGCCTGGAATCTAGTGACAACAAAATCGCGCTGATCAAAGTTCATCTCGCCGGCATCTGCTCCACCGATCTGCAAATCTTTAAAGGCTACATGGGATTCAAAGGCGTTCCCGGCCATGAATTCGTCGGCAGCGTCAGCGAAGGTCCGGGCGATCTTGTCGGCAAGCGTGTCGTCGGCGAAATCAACTTTGCTTGCGGAAAATGTGATTCGTGCTGGCGCGATCTTGGGCGTCATTGTCCAAATCGTACCGTGATGGGCATTCTTAATGCGGACGGCGCATTTGCTGAGTACGTTTCGGTGCCGACGGCAAACCTTCACGTCGTGCCGGACAATCTCAGCGACGAGGAAGCGGTGTTTACCGAACCACTGGCTGCCGCTTTCGAGATTCTAACCCAGGCTCAGGTCAATCCTGGCGACGACGTTCTCGTTCTGGGCGACGGGAAGTTGGGTAATTTATGCGCGCAGGTGCTGCGGCTCACTGGCGCGAAAGTGACTGCTCTCGGAAAGTATGCTAACAAGCTCGCATTGATTAAGAACGTAGGCGTACGAACAATTCCGTTAAACGAATGGACGCCTCGCCTGTTTGATGTCGTCGTGGAAGCTAGTGGCTCCGCGTCAGGGCTCGAGCTTGCATTGAGCGCCGTGCGGCCGCGCGGCACACTAATTTTAAAAAGCACCATTGCCGGCAATCATCAGGTTTCGTTGGCGCCGATCGTGATCAACGAAATCAATGTAATCGGTTCGCGCTGCGGACCATTTCCCGACGCGCTCGATGCGCTTTCCACAAAACAGGTTTCTGTAACTCCGCTAATCGAAGAGATCTATTCTTTAAATGACGGTGTCGCGGCTGTGGGTCATGCGGCACGGCCGGGAGCTCGAAAAATTCTAATCAAACCTTTTTAACGCGACGTTTCTGGTTCAAAACGACGATCCAGGCTCTGAGAGGAAAGCCAGCTCTTCTGGAGTTGATTCTCGTCCGAGTACTTTATTGCGGTAGGGAAATCGTCCGAAGCGTTCGATGATTTCTCGATGGCGAATCGCGTAGTTCAAGTAGTCTTCGAAGAAGCTTTTCTGCTCCGCCGGAACGTCGGCAGCTAACTCGCCGAACCATTTCACCGACAGATCTTGGTGTCCCAAATGTTCCGCGTGCTCGAGCGGAAGGTAGAAGAATACTCTTTCGATCGGCCGGAGCTGACGATCGACTTTTTTTTCGAGCCCTTCGATACACCACGTCAATGCTTTTTCATCGCCGGAAAACGCCCGGGCGGTGTCTCGATAGATGTTGCGCGGAAATTGGTCCGTGAGAATGATCAGTGCAAGGCGCTCGCGCGGAGTTGACAGCCAATCGTTGAGTTGTTCCGAAACCGCCAGGATCAGATAGATCTCGAAACGGCCGCGAATCTCATCGTCCGTTGCCTTATTCTTCGACCACCAAAGGTCGGCTTGCTCCTTGGCGACCACGGCGTCGTCGGGCTTGGAGCCGAACCAGAAATCAAGAATGGTTTCGGGCGTCGTCAGATTTGAGACATTCATTTTTGTGAGCGCTTTCGAGCAATGTCTTCGACGAAATGCTTCGCCGTGGCCAGATCGTAGGAGTAAAGTTTTCTTGCCATTCCCACAGCACTGATCATATCGCCTGATTCGGCTAACTCCAGTAGGCGTGCTTCCTGTTCCTCTCGGCTCAACCCGTCGAAATTGACGAAATCCTTGCTAGTTGTTTCCGCGTGCCGAACGAGTGTGTGACGGGTAAGAGCATCGAGTAACGTTTGAGCGCCGGGAACGACGCCCCATTCAATTCTCAAAAGCATTGGAGAAGCGAGTCGGACCGGCAAATGTTGGTAACGCGAAGATGTCCTGCCGGTGCCATGGGTTGGCTTCGCGAATACTCGCTCGCGTTCCTTTGCTAGCGCTTCCGCTAGCTGGGTGGAGTCGCCGGGGAGTTCGAGATCGATTATTCGGCGCGTTCTAATTATCGTTGTCGATTGACTTGTATCATCTCGATCGGGGAGCTCCTGACGCTCGTTTACCAACTTCACCGAGTGAATCTCAGAATAGGGAAGAAATACAACCGTGGAGTCTTGATCGGAAAAGTGATGATTGAGATACGAGCGAAATTTTACGAAGAGCCCATGGTCGGTCATGCGTATGAGCCAGTTGGAAGAGCGAAAGCGGGCGGTGACGAGCCTTTGGAAGATCAGCAGACAGATGGCGACAACAGCGGCGACATAGTATGCCAGCCAGGCATTTTTCAGCCAGCCGAACACTAGCGCCCCAAGTGCGATGGTGACGAGGATCATCGTGCCCGTCACGGCACGAAACCTGGAGTAATGAAACACTCGATCGCGTTGATCCAAAGGGACGTCGGCCAAACGCATGAGCTGCATGGCTAACGTCTCTGAGAAGCGTGAAGCCTTTCGCGCACCTTCTAACCCTCACCCTTCCCTCTCCCACAAGGCGGCACAAGGCGGGCGAGGGTAAGAGAATTCAAACGGCGCTGCTATGTCGTGCAATAGTGACCAATGTTTTTTGCGCCTCAACACGAGACGTCCCTACGAAAGCAGCCACGCTAGCTATCGCCGAGGAACGCCGAAAGCTGGCCAAAAAACTCTCCGATGGCGCCATTATGAACGAAATCCGCCATATCATCTAACGGAGTTGGATCGCGGTTAATGATCGCCAGGAGCGCGCCGCTCCGTTTGGCAATGACGGGAAAAGAAGCAGCGGGTTGAACTTGCAGCGATGAGCCGACGACGATGAAGAGATCCGCTTGCTCGCTCCATGCTTGGGCGCGCTGCATGGCAACAACAGGCATCGACTGCCCGAAGGAGACGTTAGCGGACTTGAGAAATCCGCCGCAGTCGTCGCACGTCGGCGCGCTGAATTCTTCGCCCAGGTTTTCATAGATGTCGACCGGTTCATATCGCTTGGCGCATTTGAGACAGGTCACGAGACGATCGGTGCCGTGAAGCTCGATCAATCGTTCTTCGGAAGTTCCCGCGAGCTTGTGCAGGCCGTCGATGTTTTGGGTGATCAGTCCGAGCAATTGGCCGCGCGTCTCGAAGTTACAAATCGCGTGGTGGCCGATGTTCGGCTTGACTGTTTTAAAGAGCTCGTAGGTCGCCTTTTTGAGGCGCCAGTGTTGAATGCGCGCCGATTCGCTCGCGAGAAAATCTTGGAACAGCACCGGCTGATACTTGGTCCAGACGCCGCCCGGGCTGCGAAAGTCCGGCACGCCGGATTCCGTGCTGATACCGGCGCCGGTGAAAAAGACAATCGCCTGAGATTGACGCAAGCGCGCGGCAAATTCCTCGAGATCCATCTTCTTCTCGCGTTTGGCGGAGATTTATTTTTTCTGCGCCGGATCCGTCGGTTTCGCCGGCGCCGCCGGCGCTGCGGGTTTGGCGGGCGCGGCTGGTTTTGTCGGCTGCGTCGAGGGAGGCGGCGGCGCGGGCTGGATATCGACCACTTTCACGTCAAAGACCAGAGTCTTCCCGGCCATCGGATGGTTCATGTCCATGACGACGGTTTTTTCCTTGATTTGACGGGCCGTCATCGGAACGACCATTCCTTCCGGACTTTTTGCGGCCAGCACGGCGCCGACCTTGAGCGCGTTCGGAGGAATTTTTTCTTTGGGAATTTCCTGAACGGCATTCGGATTAACCTTGCCGTAGCCGTCCTCGGGCTTGACCGTGACATGTTTCTCGCCACCGACTTTCATACCGGTCAGTTCTTTTTCCAATCCTGGGATCATCATCTTTTGGCCGTGAATGTATTTAAGCGGGTCTCTGCCTTTGCTCGTTTCGATGACTTTTCCGTCCGTCCCCTTAAGCGTGTAGTCCAAGCTCACCATCATCCCGTCCTTGACTACGCGGTCATCTTTGGTTTTCTCTGCAGCCGCAGCGAAGACGAGCTCGGAGTGACTGCATAAAGCGAGAAGCATGAGGAGTGAAAGTACTCTAATGCGCATTAATTTTTCTCCTGAACAAAATGGTCTGCGATTGGGTGATTTAGTCAACTTATACACTGAAACGCCGGAACACAACGAAGGTGAAGAATTAGAGGCTGCAGCAGCGATGCTAGGCAGGCCGATCACTCCCGGCGTGAGGTTAGCTTTTGGCAATAACGCGTTTACCCCAGACGTCCATTACTTGATCGTAAATGGTGTTCGGCGGCGTCAACAGGATGCGTTTGATACCGTCGGATTCCAGCCGCCTTACTTTAAAAATACATTCTTCCGGCGTGCCGGCGATGGTAAAGCGTTCAAGTAGATAATCCGTCACAAAATCAGGATCGATGCGCTCTTCGATGGGTTTGGAGATATCGAAGTTTTCCATGAAGCGTTTGACGCCTGCAGCTTCTCCCTCGGGTACGGTTTCCATGGTGAAGCGAAAATTATGATGGGCGCGGTTGGCCATGCGCGAACGGACGCCCTTGCGCGCGAGGTCGCCATCGTCGTCGACGACGATCATACCGGCAGGCATGATGTCGATTTCCTCCAACCTGCGGCCTGCGTCTTTTGCGCCCTCGTTGATGCGCTGACGTGCCCAGTCCGTGACTTGTTTATCAAATCCGGTGCCGAGGATAACGCCGTCGCAGGTACGTCCGGCGACGCGGAGCGTTTTCGGTCCCTCGGCGGAGATGTAGATCGGCACGGGACGCTTGCCGACTTTCAGCTGTACATTGCCTCCGGCGCGTTCTTTGCTCTGCGGCACATCGATGCCGCGGTCGTGCAGCAAATCGCGAATCGTGCGCAGACCCTTTTCGAAGTCAACGAGTTTCGTTGCTGTTCGTCCCAAGCTGTAAACCGGTCCGTCACCGGTGCCTAAGCCGATGATGGCGCGACCTTGCGAAATTTCATTCAGCGTCGCGAAGGAATTCGCCGTGATCGTCGGATCGCGATAGACCATGTTCGTGACAGCTGTGCCGAAGCGAATTTTTTTCGTCTGCACGGCGCACATGGCCATGACCTGATAAGGATCGACATTGCCCATCTGACTATCGGCGAAAAAAATCGCTTCGAAGCCGAGCTCTTCGGCCCGCTTGGCGCGCTCCACCGCTTCGCGAACCGTGCGCGCGGAGCCGTGCAAACAAAAATTCATGACCTTTCCCTTTCCGCAACGAACGTCACTAAGAACGCATGCAATCGGTGGTTATCAGTTTCATAACACGAAAGGTACGAGGCACACGAGGTCTGGAATAGTTCACCGCGGAGGCGCGGAGGACGCAGAGAGAAGAGTTTGAAATGAAAATTTCTGCGTACTCGGTATTGCTATCCAAAAACTAAAACCAACATGTTTGTTGTAGAGTCCAAAGATCAAGCAGCGATTTTCAGTGTTCTGAATGTAGCCAGCATCTCGCGTTGAAGCTTTTGGTAATGGTCATCAAGCGGATGAAGGTTTTTGGGAGGACGACCGCGCTTAGGCCGACACACTCCGGCCAACACCGGTTTAATCACCTGCTCGCGCAGAATCAGCGCCGCCGCTAGCGCGCGGATGCCGGGTCGGCGCACTCGATAGCGCCGCGTTTTACCGATCCGCTCCACCAACGACTTGCCCCGCAGCTTGTTCAAATCATACGCCGCTTGGCGCGGCACATAGCTCGCCATCGCTGGTCCTTTGTGCCCCCGCACTCGATCAGCCAA
>DASPXM010000210.1:0-19339 GCA_035637295.1 Verrucomicrobiia bacterium | reverse complement strand
CGGCGGCTGCAGATCGGCTTGGCCGAGTTCGGAAAGCGGGATGTCGCATAGGTTCAGCTCTTCGGCGAACTCTTTGCGGTTGGGATTGTAGTAAATCAAGCCGGTTAAGAACTTGCCTTCGGCGATGGCGCCGTGGATCGTCTGGATCGCTTGGAGTTTGTTGGTCGGATCGTAATCCGTGCCGAGCTTGTGCAAAATGATGCGCGAGCCGTCGTGCATCTCGACTTCGTGGTCAGTGCCTTCGTCGTAATCCGCTTCGATGTTCTCATAGGGCGGGATAAAGTCGAGGTCGTGGATCGGATCAAGGTGACCTTTGACGTATTTCAAGCTCTTGGTCGACCCTTCGTGGTTATTAAACGTCACGCAGGGACTGATGACGTCCAGAATAGCGCTGCCCTTATGAGCAAGCGCACCCTGCACGAGGGGAGTAAGCTGTTTACGGTCGCCGGAGAAACTCCGCGCCACATAGGTAGCGCCGAGGGTGATTGCCAACTCGGCTAGATCGATCGCCGGGATATCATTGACCTTGCCGCCCTTCATGACCGAGCCGACGTCGGCCGTCGCGGAAAACTGACCTTTGGTCAGGCCGTAAACACCGTTGTTTTCGATGATGTAGGTGATGTTCACGTTGCGCCGCATCATGTGGCAAAAGTTGCCGAGGCCGATTGCGGAGGTGTCGCCGTCGCCGGAGACGCCGATCGGGAGCAACGTATGGTTCGCTAAATTGGCGCCGGTGGCTACGGCTGACATCCTGCCGTGCACGGCATTGAAGCCGAAGGATTGGCTGAGAAAATACGCCGGGGTCTTTGACGAGCAGCCGATGCCGCTCAGTTTAACCACCTTGCGCGGATCGATGCTGCTCTCGAAATAGGCCCGCTGGACCGAGGCCGATATCGCGTCGTGGCCGCAACCGCGGCACATGGTCGACGGCGCGCCGTCATAGTCTTTTTCTGATAAATTGATTCGATTGAGTTTTGCTTCTGCCATGTTTCATTCCGTCCTTATGCGGTTTTCGCTGACTGGGCTGCGGCGAAAATTTGATTGACGACTTCAAGTGGCGTCGCCGGTAACCCGTTGTAGATCAACACGCTGACGATCTTGGCGCCGAGTTCGGGCCAATCATCCTTGATGATGGCCGCCATCTGACCGTCGCGGTTTTGTTCCACGAAGTAAATCGTGTCGTGCTCGGCGAGAAAATCCCGGACTTCGCTCGTCAGCGGTAATGCGCGAATCAGCATGTGGTTGGTTCTAAGTCCCCGAGCTTTTAATCTGTCGCGCGCTTCACGGACCGGCTCGAAACTCGAGCCGTAACACATGATACCGGTCTTTACCCCTCTTTCTTTTTCAATGATCGGTTTGGGAACGAACTTGCGCGCGGTTTCAAATTTCTTGCGCAGGCGATCTAAAATGTACTTGTAGTCGTGTTCGTCTTCTGAATACCTCGCATCGGCGTCGTGGCCCGACCCGCGGGTGAAGTACGACGCCATTCGGTGTTCATTGCCTGGTACGGTGCGGTAGGGAATGCCGTCGCCGTCTTGATCGAAGTAGCGGCGAAATTTTTTCCCGGCTTTGGTCCATTCTTCGAGATTTTGCGCGCTCAGCCGTTTGCCGTAGTCGTAGACATCCTGATTCAACTTGAGCGGTTCCGAGGACCACATGTTCATGCCGAGGTCGAGGTCCATGGCCACGAACACCGGAGTTTGGAACCGGTCGGCATAGTCGAAGCTCTGGCGCGCCAGATCAAAACAGGAATTCATGTCATGGGGAATTAAAATGATATGTCGGGTATCACCGTGCGAGGCGCCGTACATGAGCGAGATATCGGCCTGCTGGGTTCGAGTCGGCAGACCAGTCGATGGACCGCCACGTTGAATAATGAAGAAGACAGAAGGGATTTCAGCGTAATAGGCGAGGCCAATCGACTCGTTCATGAGCGAGACTCCGGGCCCCGAAGTAGAAGTCATGGCCCGCGCGCCCGCCCAGCCGGCGCCAACGACCATTCCCACGGAGGCGATCTCATCTTCGGCCTGGACAATGGCGTAGGGCTTCTTGCCGTCTTTGGGCTTGCGCAGTCTGGGTAGGTAGTACTCCATGGCTTCCGCCAGTGAACTCGACGGCGTTATGGGATACCAGCAAATCACTGAAGCGCCGCCGTAGATCGCACCAAGTGCCGCAGCGGTATTGCCTTCGGTAATGATTTTGCCTTTATTGCCGTCGGGAATCGGCTCGAGTCTGGCGATATTTTGTTTGTAATTTTGGTCCTTGCAGTACTGATAGCCGGCATCGATACAGATCAGATTGGACTCGATGACGGCCGGCTTCTTGCCAAAAGTGTCTTCCAGGACCGCCTTGATAACCGCCATATCGATACCAAAAAGATAAGCTAAGGCGCCGACGTAAACCATATTCCGTTGTTTGGCCCGGAGCGGTGAAGCCGGTACCAGCTTAGACACTAGCTTGTTGGCTGGAAAACCAATGTATTGAACACCATCGCGCTTGGAACTGGCGCCTAGGGGCGTGGAATCATCGTATAAAATCACGCCGCCGTCGCGCACGCGATAGATATCCTTCGCCGCCGTCGCCTCATTGAACATCACCATTACATCGATGACATCTTTGCGGCTCAGGTAGCCGTCGGCGCAGGCGCGAATTTGATACCAGGTCGGCAACCCCTGAATGTTTGACGGGAACATGTTCTTCGACGAACAGGGAATGCCCATCTTAAAGATCGCCTTGAAGAGAATATTGTTCGATGAAGCGCTGCCCGAACCATTTTCGGTGGCAACGCAGATATTGAGATCATTGATTAACGGTGTGTCCAAAACACAAACCTCCTTGGAGCTTTTTGGCAACTCTCCAATTTTAACATACAAGCTCTGAAAGACAACGGTTTTGCTTCCTTAACCGGGCGTATACTGATCTTCGGTGTCAAGGTATTCGGCCACCTCTTTCCAAGTACGACGAACCTGTTCGTCGACGTTAAACGCCTGAGCATATTGAAGTATTTCCGGCATGGACACGATTCCGGTGAGTTCGCCGCCGTCCCCGCTGACCGGCATGTTTCGGATATCGCGGCGCGACATTTCAACCAACACGTCGCCGACTAAAGCCGATTGCGGCATAGTAATTACCGGTGCCGTCATGACTTGTTCAATCGGTGTTTGCTTAACGTTGATTTCCTTGGTGGCTACCCGTTTGAGCACGTCGCGCTCGGTGAAAATACCGCTCGGTTTGCCGGCACCAGTAACGACGACGGCGCTCACGCTCTTCGTGTTCATGAGCTCAATGGTTTCATGGATCATGGCCGACTGATCGATTGATACAATGGCCGGCGCCGCTATATCGCCTAGGGTTTTTGTTTCATTCAGCCCTTGGCCAAGTTCCACCGCAAGATTGAGAATGCGCCGCATGGAGACGATGCCAACGATTTTCCCGCGCCGACCGCGCACCAATAGATGGCGGTATTTGCCTCGATACATTTTGCCGAAAGCGTCGACAATATGGGTTTCCTCGCGGACCGCCCGAGCGGGCGCCGTCATGACGTTTTTTATAGCGGTCTTTCTGGGCTCGATCTCAGCGTTGACAACTCGTTTCAAGACATCTTTCTCGGTGAAGATCCCGACTGGAATATCGTCATCCGTAATGATGACTCGCCCGACGTCCTCTGCGACCATCATTTCCATCACCTCGAAAATCGTCGAAGAGACAGGCGCTTTCGTAAGATTGGTCGTCATGATCTCGCTGACTTTATTGGAAAGCATAAGGTACCTCCTGAGGGTCCGTCGACGTTCCGAAGGAGCTTTGCAGTTCAGGGCCGACAACTCTATTATACCACCAACTCGGCTACCCGCTACAACAATAAGCCGCAATCGGAGGGCAGGGCCAAACGATTGCGACCCGGTGCGCCGGCATGTTAGATTTAATTTTGTCTCAGCGAGAGAAGGTCGGTCATGAGCCGCAGGGAAACTGAATTTGATCACGGGCTGGTCACCGAAACCAAGAAAAAGTTAAAACGCCCGCCCCTATATAAAGTTCTATTGCACAATGACGATTACACTACTAAAGAGTTTGTGGTACAAGTCCTGCAGTACGTCTTTAAAAAAGAGCAAACTGAAGCCGTTCAAATCATGCTTCATGTACACAAGAAAGGCATCGGCGTAGCCGGCGTGTATACTTATGAAGTCGCCGAAACCAAGGTGGCTTTGGTGGAAAACCTAGCGCGCCAGCACGAATATCCCCTTAAGTGCACGATGGAAGAGGCTTAATTTGAGATGATCAGCAAGGAACTCGAAGCAACCCTTAATTTTGCCCTCAAAGAAGCCAAGACTCGACGCCACGAATACGTCAGTCTTGAGCATCTTCTCTACGCCTTGCTGCGGGACAAG
Organism: Verrucomicrobiia bacterium; assembly: GCA_035637295.1. Taxonomy (GTDB): domain Bacteria; phylum Desulfobacterota; class Binatia; order UBA9968; family UBA9968; genus DP-20. The sequence continues at coordinate 14,954 of DASPXM010000210.1, read as the reverse complement.
GACGGCAAAGCCGCGATTGTTGCTTGCGGCGGCGACATCGATCGATTGAACAAATCGCTGGAAGAGTTTTTCAACGGCCAAATGGAAACTCTGCCCCAAGGGTGGGACCAAGAGCCTCAACAGACTTTAAGTTTTCATCGCGTGCTTCAACGAGCGGTGATCCATGCGCAGTCGGCGGAGCGTAAAGAAATCAACGGCGGCAATCTGCTGATCGCGATGTACCGCGAGCCCGATTCTTACGCGGTCTATTTATTGGAAGAGCAGGGAATCACTCGATTCGATGTGGTGAATTACGTTTCCCATGGCGTATCGAAGATCGCCACGGAAGAAGAACCAGATGTACAAGAAGAGCACGAGCAAGGCGACGACGAGCGACCGGCGAAACGGGTGAAGCCGTTAGAGGCTTTCGCTGTCAACCTGGTCGATAAAGCCGCGCAAGGCAACATCGATCCTTTGATCGGCCGCGACGATGAGATCGAGCGGACGATTCATGTGCTGTGCCGCCGACGCAAGAACAATCCCATTTATGTCGGTGATCCGGGAGTTGGCAAGACAGCCATCGCCGAAGGGCTAGCGATGAAGATTCATCGCGGCGAAGTGCCCGACGCCCTTAAAAGCGCGGTTATTTACGCGCTCGATATGGGCGCGTTGCTTGCCGGGACGAAGTTCCGCGGTGATTTCGAAGCACGCCTCAAGGGAGTGCTGAGCGGCCTCAAGAAGCAGCCCAACTCGATCCTCTTTATTGACGAGATTCACACCATTGTCGGCGCCGGCGCCACCAGCGGCGGGTCCATGGACGCGTCGAATATTCTGAAGCCCGCCTTGGCGTCCGGTGAGCTTAAGTGCATCGGCTCGACGACCTATCACGATTACAAGAGTTACTTTGAGCGGGACCGCGCGCTGGCGCGCCGGTTTCAGAGAATCGAAATTCCTGAGCCGAGCCAGGACGACGCGGTCAAGATTCTTGAAGGATTGAAGCCGCATTATGAAAAGCATCACGGCGTGCATTACAGCGCGGGTGCGATCCGAGCGGCGGTAAAACTCTCCGCCAAGCATATCAACGACCGCCGTTTGCCTGACAAGGCGATCGACGTCATCGATGAAATAGGCGCGGCGGTGAAGCTTCAGGCGGCGGACAAACGGCGCAAGATCATCGGCCCCAAGGATATTGAAAAGATCGTCGCCAAAATCGCCAAAATTCCCCCGCGCAGCGTATCGAGCTCCGACAAAGAACAGCTGCAAAATCTGGATCGCGATCTCAAGCTCGTGGTCTTCGGCCAAGATTCGGCGATCGATACATTAGCTAGTACAATTAAACTTTCCCGGTCAGGCTTGGGCCATCCGGAAAAGCCGATCGGTTGTTTTCTCTTCGCCGGCCCGACCGGTGTCGGCAAGACCGAGCTGGCCAAGCAGTTAGCCAAGACCATGGGTATCGAGTTCCTGCGCTTCGACATGAGCGAGTACATGGAAAAGCACACCGTGTCGCGTCTGATCGGCGCGCCGCCGGGGTACGTCGGTTTCGATCAGGGGGGTTTGCTGACGGACGCGATCAACCGAAATCCGTATGCGGTTTTGCTGCTCGACGAAATTGAAAAGGCCCATCCGGATCTCTTCAACATATTACTTCAGGTGATGGATCATGCGACTTTGACGGATAATAACGGCAAGAAGGCCGACTTCCGCAACATCGTCTTGATTATGACGACCAACGCGGGAGCGCGCGAGATGAGCGGCGCGCCGCTCGGTTTCGGGGAGCGATCTAACGTCGGTAAAGGCAAGGAAGCGGTCGAAAAAATGTTCAGCCCGGAATTTCGCAACCGGCTCGACGCGATGATTACCTTTAACTCTCTGAGCCAAGAAAATATCGAGCGAGTGGTCGACAAGTTTATCATCGAACTCGATCAACAGCTCAATGAGCGAAAAGTTTTCTTGCAGTTGACTGACCGCGCGCGCCGTTGGTTTGCTGAGCGCGGCTACGATCCGACTTTCGGCGCGCGTCCAATGGCGCGGCTAATTCAAAATGAGATCAAAAGAGTTCTCGCCGACGAAATCTTGTTCGGCAAACTCCAAAACGGCGGTAAAGTCGAAGTCGACGAAAGCGAAGGCAAGATCATTTTTTCGTATAGCACGCCGACTGTGCCCGCCGTCTGATCCCAACCCGTTCATCGCCCACAGCGTCTGCTCGAATCAAGTGGACTTCTGGCGCAGATGGAACAGCTGATCGTCGCGCTCTTCCTCGTCTTCTTCGCGCTCGAATTCACCATCGAATTCGTCTTGAACGAACTCAACCTGCAGCACGTGCGCGCCCGCTGGGCAGAAAAACAAATTCCTGATTTTTTTCGAGGCAAGATCGGTTCAGACGAGTACGAGAAATCAGTTCAGTATACCCTCGCCAAAGGGCGGTTCGAACGCTGGGCGGAAATCTATGGGCGGTGCCTAGTGCTGGCCGTTTTGTTCAGCGGCCTTTTGAATTGGCTTGATCGATTCTCTGGAGAACTCGCCCAGCGATTTTCATTAGGCGTGTACGGTCACGGGATTCTTTTTTGCTTAGCTGTCGGTTTGGTATTTTCCACCGCTCAGTTACCGATCAATCTCTATTCTACCTTCGGTCTTGAAACCAAGTTCGGCTTCAATAAGACAACTATCGGGCTTTACATCACTGACAAGATCAAAGGGCTTATCCTCGGTCTCGTCATCGGCGTTCCCTTCCTTTTCGTGATTCTTTGGCTGATGGACGTGATGGGGCGATTTTGGTGGATTTGGGCGTTTGTTTTTATCAGCGGCTTTCAGCTCTTGATGATTGTAATTTTCCCGACGTTTATCGCGCCGTGGTTCAATAAATACGAGCCCCTCAAAGAGGGCGAGTTCCGCGAACGCATCTTAGCGCTCGCCGAGCGAATCGGATTCAAGACCAGCGGCATCTATTCGATGGACGGATCGAAACGCTCCGCCCACTCAAATGCTTATTTCACCGGAATCGGCAAGGCTAAACGGATTGTCCTATTCGATACGTTGATCGAGCAGATGACCATCGATCAAGGGCTAGCGGTGCTCGCCCATGAGATGGGCCATTACAAAATGAAGCATATTCGGCGCATGCTCGTGGTCCAGACGGTTTTCCTTTTTACCGGCCTTTACACTCTCAGCCTGCTGGTGGATTACCCGCCCTTGTTCGGCGCCTTTGGCTTAACTCCGTCGAATCACGCCGCGCTTGTCCTGTTCAGTCTACTTTCCGGTCCGGCGACCTTTTACCTTCGGCCCTTAATCAATCTCCTATCGCGTAAACACGAATACGAGGCCGACCGTTTCGCCGCGCTCACGTTGCGCCACGGCAAACCGATGGAAGAAGCGTTGGTCAATTTGACGATTAAAAATCTTTCCAATCTCACACCGCATCCCTGGTATTCGGCATACCACTACTCGCACCCCAGTCCGACGGAACGGATTGAGGCGATTCGACAGTGCGCAGCGTAGTGATCTCGGTTTTTTTGATTGTGGTTGGTGAGAAAAATGGTTGGAGCGAGTGGATTGAGCTCCACCCGTAAGAAAACCGGTGGTGGATGAAAACCAGTGGAAGTCGCTGGCATAATGAGAGAATCTACGCGCTCATCCTGGGTAACGATCTCCCAAAGGGGCCTATCTTAACCCAACAAATCCTGCAAAAACCGAGACCGTTTCTGTCCTTGATCTATGGCGAGAAGGGCTTGGCGACATCGTGGAATACGGTGATCGTCGGCGCTGACTCTGCTACTTATCCTTCATCAGAGCGCATCGGCCTAATCACCAAGCAAGGCGAGGATGAACATCTCTCGCCAAGAAGTAAAAATCCCCGTCGTCATTGCCGGCCTTGCCGAAAAAAACGTCAAGTGATTTAGTTATCGTGAGTTTGGAGGGGTATCTCGCCTCGGAGTTGGCGGATTTTCTCGGCTGCTATCCGTCGAATATGGCTGCAGAGGGGTTAGTCAGTTAATAGAGCCTAACACCGGTGCGCTATGGTGCTGGTGTCTAATGCTAGTGCGCTCTGGCATGGAATTGATATTGAGGGACAGGGGGCGGTTGTGAATCTCACGCAGTTGATGGCCTTCCAAGCGGTAGCGAATAGCGGAAGCATCACCAAGGCGGCCCAACTACTTCACGTCAGTCAGCCGTCGATTTCCAAACACGTCAAAAATCTAGAGCGGGATTGCGGCGCAAAACTGTTCGAGAGAAATGCCGGCGCAGCCGAGCTTACAGATGCGGGATCCTCTCTGTTGCGGCACGTCAACGCCATTCTGGTTCATCTTGATGAGGCAACAAAGGAACTCAAGTCTCCTAAAAATTGGACAAAATCAGACCCGCTCAAGGTTGCCGGGAGCTATGCCGCATCCGCGCTCCTTCTTCCGTCGTTGCTCGTCAATTTCAAAAGCAAGCACCGCGACACTTCCATCATACTGCGAAGCGGCACGACAAGAGAACTGAAGACGATGCTGCTAAACTCAACTGTCGAGCTCGCGCTGCTTAACGAACTTCCTGCTAATCCTAATTTTGCGAGCGAACCGTTTCGCAAAGAAAAGCTTGTTGTGTTTGCGGCACCTAGTGATCCGCTCGCGAGGAAGAAAAGGCTAACCTTATCAGACCTTCGTCAAGCCGCGCTCGTGACTACAGGGATGGCAAGCGCAGTAGACAAGATGGTCAACCATCTCGTTCATGAAGGATTAGGAGCTAAGATTGCTATACAATGTGGCAGTCCGGCTTCTGTCAAAATACTTGTCAAAAACAAAATAGGGCTGGGGATCTTGTTTGAAGATATGCTGATCCAGGAAATTAGAAACAAACTTTTCAAAGTCTTGGAAATTCCGGGGCTGGCATTAACCGTCCAGAGCTACATCGTCTACTATAAAGACCGACCCCTCTCGCCTCCTGCAAAGGACTTCCTGGCCTTGCTCCGTAAGCGAGTGCACCGAAGTCTATAAATTGTTGCTCTACCGAGGGATTCGCATAACCAAACGTAAATGGTTGCGATATTCCAAAAAGATATTTGACACTAGGTGACATTTGACATATCCGAACAACGTACCGAGGGGAGGCGCGAGCGTACGCTCGAGTGACGGCAACACATCTCGGTTCGAGAGCCAAAAATGTGGAAACGGACAGTGAGACTAGCGAAAAGGGCGAAATGCCGAGAGAGTAAACTCCGGGCTTGAATAATGCGGTGGCGATGGAATTGACCAATGAAGATTGAGGGCCGTTTCATATTTCCGGCCTCTTCACAGGAAGTCTGGGACTTGTTAACTGATCCGCAGTCATTGCAACATTGCACACCGGGCTGCAAGCAATTGACCGAAATCGCCGCCGATGAATTCGAGGCGACGATGGAAGTCGGTATCGGGCCGATCAAGGGCACCTTTCACGGCAAAATCTCGATGAAAGAAAAAACCCCGCCGCGCAGTTATCGGCTGATCATCGAGGGCTCCGGAGCGGCGGGCTTTGTCCGCGGTGAGGGCGCTCTAACTTTGCAGGACGAAGCCGGCGACCAGACCGCGGTGCATGTTTCCGGCGATGGCCAGGTGGGCGGTGTGATGGCCGGCGTCGGCCAGCGTCTTTTCGAAGGCGTGGCCAAACAATTGATGGGGCAGTTTTTTCAATGCATGCAGAGTCGGCTTGCGGCGCGCAGAGAAAATTCGTCGGTTTGATGAGTAGATACAACGTGACACGTTAAGAAGGTTTCATGGCGATCGAAAATGTTCGAATTCCGAGTGGAGCGAGCACGATCGGCGGTCTCTTGGCCTTGCCGCCAGGGCAAGGGCCGTTTCCCGGCGTCATCATGATTCCGACGATCAGAGCCCTGGATGAATTTGCCAGGGACGTCGTCGAAAGACTTGCAACGGAGAATTTTGTCGCGCTCGCAGTGAACTTCTTCGATCATCCGGGAGTCCCGGAAGATATCTTCAAACGGCCGGGCGCTCAGCCCGACGACCAGGTGCTTGGCGATCTCAATGCGGCGCTCACCATGCTGCGGCAACATCCGCTGGTGGGCGACCAAGCGGTATTTGCATGGGGCTATTGTCTGGGCGGCCGTTTCGCGATGCTATGGCCGACATTTCAAAATGAGCTGGCCGGAGCGGCCTCGTTCCACGGCTTTCCGACCAACGATACCAAAAATCCCAACACGCCGACCCAGCCGCTGGATCGAGTTCAGTTTTTACGCACACCCGTGATCGCCTTCTTCGGCGAAGCCGATCGCCTCGTGCCGTTGAAAGACGTCGACGCTTATCGCAGCGCGTTAACCACGCACAAGAAAGATTTCGAGGTGCACACTTACCCAGGAGCGGATCATGGCTGGACGAACGCGAAAGGCCCGGCCTATCGCCAAGAAGCGGCCGAGGATTGCTGGCGCCGCAGCCTCGAATTTTTGCGCCGCCGCGCCACCGAGCGGGCAGATCGCGCGGCGGCCCGCAGTTAGAACCAAGAGCAAGTATTCCAGATTTCAAGATGAAGCCGGCAAAATTTGACTATTACGATCCGAGGAGTCTCGAAGAGGCGTTGACGCTTCTCGAAACCCATCAAGGAGACGGCAAGGTTCTCGCCGGCGGTCAAAGCCTGATGCCGCTTTTGAACATGCGCTTGGCGCGACCCAAGATCGTCGTCGACATCAACCAGATCAAAGAGCTCAACTACCTTCGGGCGAGCGATGGCGGTATCGCCATCGGCGCGATTGCACGCCAGCGTGCTTTGCAAACAGAGAAGCTGATCGCCGAGCGGGTGCCGATTCTCCAGGAAGCCGCGTATTTCATCGCCCATCCGCAGATTCGTAGCCGCGGCACCATCTGCGGCAGCATCGCCCACGCCGACCCGGCGGCGGAGCTACCGGCGCTGGCGCTGGCGCTCGACGCGGAAATGACACTAACCAGCGCGAAGGCAGCGCGAACCGTCGGCGCCGAGACTTTTTTTCAGAGTTTTTTTACCACCGCTCTCGAGGCCGGCGAGATACTTACCGAGGTGCGCTTCCCGGCGCCGCCCAAAGATGGCGCATGGTCCGTGCTCGAGATCAGCCGGCGTCACGGTGATTTCGCGATCGCCGGCATCGTCGCGGGATTGGCCCTGGAGCCAAACCGCCAAGTGATCGCGCGCGCCCGGTTGGTTTACTTCGGTGTGGGCGCGACGCCCATAAGAGTCAAAGCGGCGGAAGAGGCGCTAATCGGCCAGGCCGCTTTAGAGCCGGCCTTCGAAGCGGCAGCGCAAAGCGCCAGGCAGGGCATCGATCCCAGCAATGATATTCATGCCAGTGAAGAATACCGCCGTGCCGTCGCGGCGACTTTGACCAAGCGCGCGCTGCGCGCCGCCCTGCAGAAACTAGGGAAAAACTGATGGCAACCACTCGAACGGTCAAAGTGCGCGTGAACGGCGTGGCGTACGAACAGACAGTGGAAGCGCGCAAAACCTTGGTGGACTTTTTGCGCGAGGATGTCGGTCTCACGGGAACCAATGTGGGCTGCGAGCACGGCGTATGCGGTGCCTGCACGATTCTGATGAACGGCGAAGCCGTGCGCTCCTGCATCATGCTCGCGGCGCAGGCCGACGGCGCCGAGCTGATGACGGTGGAAGGTCTGGCAAAGCCCGGCGGGGAGCTCCATCCGATCCAAGAAGCCTTTCGCGAAAAGCACGGCCTGCAGTGCGGCTTTTGCACGCCCGGGTTTCTGATGACGACCTACGAGCTGCTGAATAAACACCCCGACGCAGACGAAGAAGAAATCAAGGAGTGGCTTTCGGGGAACCTCTGCCGGTGCACCGGCTACCAGGATATTTTGGAGTCGGTTAAATTAGCGGCATCGCGGCTGCGCAATCGCTAGCGAGGCCTTCCCCATGGTGACCGCCGAGCCCAAGCTTCCCAGTGAACTGCCGATCAGCCAACCGCGTCACGTCGGCAAAGACAGCCCGCGGATGGAGGACCCGCTTCTGCTCACGGGAAAGGTGGAGTACGGCAACGACATTCGTACTCCGGGCATGTTGCACGCCGCTATTCTACGTAGCCCGCACGCCCATGCTCGGATTAAGTCCATCGATACTTCGCGCGCCGAAAAGCTCGCCGGCGTGGCGGCCGTACTGACCGGCAAAGAAGTCAAAGATTGGTCGCGGCCCGTGTTCGGCGTCCCCGAAGGCTGGACCGGTTACGCGCTGGCGGTGGAAAAGACCCATTGGGTCGGCGAGCCGGTGGCCGTCATTGCGGCCAGCGACCGCTACATCGCCGAAGATGCGCTGGAGTTGATCGAAGTCGAATACGAACCGTTGGAGCCGGTGGTCGATGCGCTCAAAGCCGGATCGGCATCGGCACCGAACGTCCTCGAAGGCAAAGACAGCAACATCGCCTATGATCGGCGCTTCGTCTTCGGCGATGTCGACGGCGCCTTTGCGAGCGCGGATCTGATTGTGCGCGAACAATTCCGCTGGCACCGCAGCAGCGGCAATCCTATCGAAACTTGCGTCTGCATCGCCGACTGGAACCCGTTTAACGGCATGCTGACCTTGCGCGGCGGTCACCGCTCGCCACACCTGATTTTACCGGCGCTCGTGATCTCTTTGGGGATTTCCTCGCAGCAGGTGCGCATCATCCAGTCGCCGTTGGGCGGCAGCTTTGGCGTCAAGACTTTTGCCCGCTATGTGGTGCTGATCGCACTCATGGCTAAGAAGCTCGGCGGCCGCCAGGTCAAATGGACCGAAGACCGCATCGAGCATTTAATAGGCAACAGCAGCCACGCCTGGGACCGCCACTACGACTGCGAGCTGGCGCTCAAGAGTGACGGCACGATCGCAGGCATGAAAATGCAACTTGTCGATGATCTCGGCGCCTTTGCCGAGTGGCTCGCAATCGGCATGCTGCTAAAGCCGCTGCTCTGTCTCGGCAGTTGCTATCACATCGCCAACGTCGATTATTCCTGCAAGGGCGTCATCACCAACAAGACACCGCAAGGGCCGCTGCGGGCCTTCGGTTTGCCGCCGCACTTCTGGGTCATCGAGCAGCTTATCGAGATCGCAGCCAAGAAGCTGGGGCTGGAGTCCAACGAAGTTCGGCGGCGCAATTTCATCAAGAAAGATCAATTTCCCTATGTCTCGCCGTCCGGCAACGTTTATGACAGCGGCGACTACGAAGCGAGTTTGAGCTTGCTGCTATCGAAGGCGGGTTACGATGAACTGCGGCGCGAACAGGAAGCGGCGCGCGCCCAAGGACGGTTGGTCGGCATCGGCGTCGTCAGCAGCATCGAGCCCGGTCTCACCGGGCCGCCGATGCTGGCGCTGGCTTCGCCGCGCATTTTCAGCCGGACATCGTCGCCGGAAGGAATTCTGCTGCGCATCGATGCCTTCGGAAAAATCATCGCCGAGCTGGGCTTTCCGCCGGGCGGGCAGAGCCAACACAGTTTCGTGCGGCAGATTCTCGCCGACTATCTCGGTGTCGCGTTGGAAGATGTTCAAGTGATCACCGTCGACAGTTTGAGCATGCAGCCGAGCACCGGCCCGATCTCCAGCTCCATGGCGATTGCGCTGAGCGGCGCCGTGCTTGGGGCGGCGGCGCGCCTGACGGATAAATTGAAGCGCGCCGCGGCCGTGATGCTGGAAGCCAGCGCGGATGACGTCGAGCTGTTCGACGGGCAGTTTCACGTGCGGGGCGTGCCGGGAAAATCCCTCGCCGTGGCGCAGGTGGCGCAGTTCATGATGGCGCGTCCTGACTTGCTGCCGGAGGGCGTCGACGGCAACCCGCAGGCGACCTACGTGTGGAACCCACCGGATCGGACGATTCCTGACGAAAAAGGTTTTGGCCGCTATAGCGTCACCGCGGCCGGAGCGCAGCATCTTTGCATGGTTGAAGTGGACCGCGAGACCGGGCAGGTGAAAATTCTCAAATACGTCATGGTCGACGACTGCGGCGTGCGGCTCAATCCGAGCGTCGTGCGCGGCATGCTGATGGGTGGAATGGCGCATGGCGTGGGCACCGCCTTGCTCGAAGAATATGTGTATGACGACAAGGGGCAGATGCTCACGTCGTCCTATATGGACTATTTGATGCCAACTATTATGGAAGTGCCGGCGGCGGAAGAGCATGAGATGTGCACGCCGTCGCCGATCGCACCCCTTGGGGTTAAGGGAGTCGGCGAAGGCGCGCTGCACACCACTCCGGCGGCGGTGCTGTGCGCGCTGAACGATGCGCTGGAGCCTCTCGGCGTACGCATTACCGAAGCGCCCATGACTCCGCTTCGGATATGGCAGGCATTGCAGACAAGGGCGAGCCATCAAACGACAGAATGAATAAAGGTTGATCGACTTGAGTAAGAAAGTGCCACGAGATCTGAGTGAGCTGCCTCTGTCCCAACCGCGCTACCTGGGCAAGGACACGGCGCGCATTGAAGATGCGACATTGCTTACGGGCAGAGCGGAGTTCGGCGACAATATTGCCTTTCCAGGGATGCTATTCGCGGCGATCTTGCGCAGTCCTCATGCCCACGCGCGCATCAAGCGCATCGACACATCCAAGGCCGAGAAACTTGCGGGCGTGGTCGCGGTGGTTACCGGTGAAGACGCCAAGGCTTGGTCTGAGCCCGTGCACGGCTTTCCGATCGGTTGGGCGGGCCATTGCCTCGCGCATGATAAAGTCAGGTTCGTCGGCGATCCCGTCGCTGCCGTCGCGGCGACGAGCCGTTACATCGCCGAGGACGCTCTCGAGTTGATCGAGGTCGACTATGAAATTCTTGCGCCGGTTATAGATGCGCAGAAAGCGCTCGATCCGGACAGCCCGATCATTTGGCAACACCAGGGTACCAACCTGATTTACCATCGGCTCTTTACCTTTGGCGCGATCGATGAGGCTTTTGCCAAAGCGGATGTCGTCGTCAAAGACGATTTTCGTTGGCTCAGGGCCAGCGGCAATCCGATCGAGACCTGCAACTGCATCGTGCAGTGGCGCCCCGATCATTCCCTCAATGCCTGGGGCGGTTTCCAAGGCACCGGTTTTTACGTTGCGTCGGTGGCGCGCGGCCTGCGGGTGCCGGCGCACAAAATTCGCATTACGCCGCTGCCCCACGGCGGCTCCTTCGGCACAAAGATTTTTCCCCACGCGATCCTCCGCATGGCGTTGCTGTCGCGCAAGGGCGGCGGGCGGCATGTCAAATGGATCGAAGACCGGATCGAGCACTTGCTGAGCAGCTACACGCACGGGCCGGACCGCATCTACTCGGCGGAAATGGCGCTGACGCGCGACGGCGAGATTACCGGCTTTCGCGTCAAAGTACTCGACGACCTCGGCGCCCATGCGGTCTCGGTGGCGATCGGCAAAGCGCTAAAACCTTTGTCGGCATTCACCGGGCCTTACCGCATGCGCAACGCGCAGTATGATCTCACGGTAGTGGCGACCAACAAGTGTCCGCAGGGCTCCTACCGCGGCTGGGGTGTGCCAGCTCATAATCTGGCGATGGAACACTGCGTCGATCTGGCGGCGCGCAAACTGGGACTCGATCCGGTCGAGATTCGCCGGCGTAATTTGCTTCGTCCCGAACAATTTCCCTACGAGGCGCCCAATGGCGCGCGCTACGACAGCGGCGACTACGAGCGCACTCTGGACATGGCGCTCGAGAAGGCCGGCTATCGGGCGCTGCGCGAAGAACAAATCCGCGCGCGCGCCGCGGGCCGTCTGGTGGGTATCGGCGTATACACCGGTGTCGAGCTCAGCGCCGTGGCGATGAGTATGTTTACCTTGCTCGGTCCCGACTCGCCGTTCGGCACCTCGATGCCGGAAAGCGCGCGGGTGCGCATCGACGCCACCGGGAAAATCATCGGCGAAGTGACTTTTCCCTGGGAAGGGCAGGGACAGCACACGTTTGCCACCAATTTTTTGGCCGATTACTTCGGCGTCAAACGGGAAGACGTGGAAGTGATCGCGGTGGACAGTCTCTCCGCGGGTCCGGGCACGGGGCCCATCGGCAGCCGCCAAGCCGTCATGCTGTCGGGCGCGCTTTTGGGCGCCGCCGAGCGGATCGCCGAGAAACTCCGCAAGATGGCCGGGGTAATTCTGGAAGCCAACGTTGACGACATCGAACTTTTCAACGGCCAACTAAGAGTGAAAGGCTCGCCGGAAAAAACTCTACCGCTGCAGCGGGTCGTCACGGTCATGCTGACGCGCTCGGATCTCTTGCCCGCGGGCGTCGACGGTAATCCTGAAGCGAGCTACACCTACAATCCGCCGGAGCGCAAATTGCCGGATGCCGAGGGGCGCGGCAGCTTCGATCTCACGGCCGCCAACAACGCCCATATCGTCATGGTGGAAGTGGACCGCGACACCGGCCAGGTGCAAGTGCTGAAATACGTCATCGCCGATGACTGCGGCGTCAGACTGAATCCAGCGGTGGTGGAAGGCATGATCCAGGGCGCGGTAGCGCAAGGTGTAGGACAGACCGTTCTCGAAGAGCATGTTTACGACGAAAACGGCCAGTACCTCACGTCGACGTTTATGGATTACTTGCTGCCGACAATCTGGGAAGTGCCGATGACCGAGAGGACGTATACCGAGACGCCGTCGCCGCTCTCGCCGATGGGCGTCAAAGGCGCGGGAGAGAGCGCGGTCCTGGCAACCCCGGCGGTGCTGCTGAGCGCCATCAATGACGCATTGTTGCCGCTCGACGTTCAGTGCACGACGATTCCGGCAAGCCCCCTGCGCCTGTGGCAATTGATTCAGAGCGCGGCACGATGACCGCAACATGAACCATTGGACAATCATCTCGAGGAGGTAGCAGCATGCAGGTTTTCACTTTCGATTTTGTGCCCTACGGCAAGGATTTGACGGGGCGCCTCAAGTATCCGGTCGGCAGAGAAAACTATGAGTCCGAAGTTGCCGCGAAAACTTATGAAAACCATGTCGAACAGTTCCAGCTGATGGAAGAGGCGGGATTCGACGGTGTCTGTTTAAACGAACATCACGGCAGCCCTTATAGTCTCGACAACTCGCCCAATGTTTTTTTGGCTTACGTCGCGGCCAAAACGAAACGACTGAAGCTTGCCATGGCGGGCAATCTGTTGCCGCTGCACGGCCATCCGCTACGCGTCGCCGAGGAGCTCGCAATGCTGGATAACCTGACCCGTGGCCGCATCATCGCCGGCTTCGTGCGCGGCATCCCGCGGGAATATCTCGCGCTCAACATTCCCTTACGGGAAGGCCGGCCGCGGTTCGAGGAAGCCCTCGATGTTATTCTCAAGGCCTGGACTAGTGAATTGCTTAACCATGACGGCCAGTTTTATCATTATAAAGACGTGGACATGTGGCCGCGGCCATACCAAAGTCCTCATCCACCGGTTTGGGTCGGCGCCATCGGTCCCGAGCCGACGCGCAACGTCGCCAAGCGGCCGGGAGTGACCCTGTGCTCGACTTTCCAGCCCACTGCGGCCATCAAGAAACAGCTCCAGTTGTTCCGCGATGCTTGCGCCGAGTTCGGCCGGCCGTGCAGCGCCAACGATATTTTGATCGCGCGCCATGTGTTTGTTGCGGAAAGCCAGAAAGAGGCGGAGAAGCTTTGCAAGACCCATTTTGAATATTACTTCCAACATCTCCTCGGGAAAGTTAACAACGCCGCGATTCAAAGAATCCTCGACATGAATCCTGAGCTGACCTTCGATTCGGTCAAGACGCCGTATCCTTACGATGTCACGCCGATGGAAAAAATGCGCGACGACGGTTTTGTGTTAGTTGGAACGCCCGACCGGGTGTATCAGGATCTCATGGCGCAGTACCAAGAGTACGGCGGCTTTGGCACGTTCATGGCGATCGTGCGCATGGGCGCGATGCCCCAGGAGCTGGTGCTGAACAATGTCCGTCTGTTCGGCAAAGAAGTGATTCCGCGGCTGCATGCGCTGGAGGCGAAGGCGGCGTAGGCGAGTACGCGTTCCTTGCACTCGGATAATTGGTTATGCATGCCGAAGGGCAAATAATCGAGGAGGGATGAAACATGACTATTCAAGAGAAATTCGTTCAAGCGGGCGAATATCGCACTCACTATTGGGAAGGTGGCGAAGGCGAGAACGTTCTCATGCTGCATTCCGCCGATCCAGGCGCCGGGGGATGGCTGGAATTTCGCGAGAATATGGAAGCGCTGGGCCGGCAGTTTAGAGTGCTCGCGCCGGATATCATTGGCTTCGGCAAGACCGATTCGCCGACGCGCGATCTGAGACATCCCGCCTATGTCGAACATATGGTGCAATTTCTCGACGCGCTGGGAGTGAAAAAGACCCACTTGGTCGGCAACTGCCGAGGCGGATTGATCAGCATTTCAATCGCGGCTGAGCACCCGGACAGAGTCGGGCGAGTGATTCTGATCGGCAACGCGGGTGGCGGGATACCTCCCGAGCTGGAGCAGAAAGCGCTGGCACCCTACGCGAATTACACGGCGACGCGGGAAAATCTCAAGGCCCACCTCGAGAGGGCGTACTTCAACGCGGATCGCTGGGCGCCGCCGCAAATCTTCGATCAATACCTCGAAGCGAGCGCGCGTCAATACGGCGCCTATGCCAAGTTGGGCTGCTACCCGATGGACGTGCCAAACCTGAGACCGCTCTTGGCCAAGATGACGGTGCCGGTGCTGTTTGTCACGGGTAAAGAGAATAAAGTTTTGCCGATCGAGCAGGCGCTGATTGCCTTTAACATGACGCCGGGCGCCAAACTTTATGCGATGTCCAGTTGCGGACTTCACGCCCAGACCGAACATCCTGAAGAGTTTAACCGGATCGCCGTCGAGTTCCTGAAGGGAGAGTTGAATTAGAAGGGCAATAGGCAATGGGCCGATGTGTTGAGCAAGAGTTCAATTCGTTCAAACAGTTCAAATCGTTCAAGTCCCCTCCTTCATCCTCCCCCGCGACGCGGGGGAGGAAAGAGGTGGGGGCGCATGTCTCACCATGAAACCGGCGCCATTCAATTTACTCCGGCCTAAAAGCGTCGACGAAGC
>DASPXM010000209.1:0-8316 GCA_035637295.1 Verrucomicrobiia bacterium | reverse complement strand
GCGCGGGCTCGAAAGATCGCGCAAAGCCTCCAAGGCGCGCTCGGTTTTTCTTTCCTGAAAAATCGTGATGCCGAAGATGACGAAGAGCGACAACGAGAGAACTAAAGCTTCGCGCAGATCTCCCAGCCCGAGATAGATGGCCACGCTCACGATCAACAGCAAAAACATCGGCTCGCGCGCAACTTCGACCGCGA
This sequence comes from Verrucomicrobiia bacterium, assembly GCA_035637295.1. Lineage (GTDB taxonomy): Bacteria > Desulfobacterota > Binatia > UBA9968 > UBA9968 > DP-20. The sequence goes on along the minus strand of DASPXM010000209.1, from coordinate 8,122 downwards.
TGGCGAAGGTCGAACGCTGCCGCGTCGAAGGAAGTTCGTTATAGCCTTCTTGATCGAGGCGAGATCGGGCTTCGGCCGAAGAAAGGCCTGTGAGCGTTTTCAACTCTGGTGGGAAGTTCTGCTGGCCATCCATCTGCTTGATTGGCTAGTGAGATGGCAGCCGATCCGAATGAGCGCGGAGAAACTTGTACGCGACATCAGTGAGATTGGGGTGGCTGATTTCTTCCAAGTCGTAACGCACGCGGCAATACGGCTTGGAGATCGGGATCAAACGCGCAAGATCCACGGGTGTGGCTATGACAACGGTGTCGCAATCGACTGCCGCGATCGTGGCGGCGAGGTCGTCGAGCTGTGATTGAGAATAACCCATCGCGGGCAGTGCGGGCCCAAGCCTTGGGTATTGCTTAAACATTTCCACCAGGCTGCCGCGCGCTGCCGGCCTGGGATCGACAATTTGTGCTGCGCCATATCTATGCGCAGCAATTCCTCCGGAACCGTAGGGCATCTCGCCATGAGTCAACGTCGGCCCATCCTCGATCAAGAGAACTCGCTTGCCGCTAACCAAATCCGGCCGATCGACTTTGACCGTCGAGCGCGCCTGAATCAGCGACGCGCCGGGATTTATCGTAGCGACATTGGCGAGAACCTCCTGCACTCCGCTGATCGGCGCCGAATCCAGCTTGTTAATAACCAGAACATGCGCACGGCGCAAATTGGTTTCGCCGGGGTGATAGAGCAATTCATGTCCGGCGCGGTGAGGATCGAGCAAAACAATTTCTAAATCGGATTGGTAAAACGACCAATCGTTGTTGCCACCGTCCCAAAGGATGACATCCGCTTCCTGCTCTGCTTCCGCAAGCACCCGAGCGTAATCGACCCCGGCATAAACGACGACACCGTTTTTAATGTGCTGTTCGTATTCCTCGCGCTCTTCGATTGTGCAATGCGCACGGTCGCAGTCTTCGAGCGTAGCGAAACGTTGAACGGCTTGAGCGCTTAAATCGCCGTAGGGCATAGGGTGGCGCACTACGACGGGACGCATTTGAACTGCCTTCAATAATCCGGCGATGCGGCGGACTACAGAATCCTTGCCGCAGCCGGTGCGTACCGCGCAGACCGAGATCACGAGGCGCGATGACGAAAGAGAGCTCCGGTCCGGTCCGATCAGCCCAAAATCCGCGCCACAGGCCAAAGCCCGCGAAGCGAGATGCATAACCGCGACGTGGGCGAGATCGCTGTAAGCGAGAATCACCTGCTGAACATGCTGCTCGCGAACCAGCTTCTCCAAATCTTCTTGCGGATAAATAGGGATGCCTTGCGGATAAAGCGGTCCACTCAATGACGGAGGATATCTGCGGCTATCGATCCCGGGAATTTGCGCGGCGGTGTATGCCACGATCTCGAAATTCGGGTCGTTGCGAAAACAAACGTTGAACGTGTGAAAGTCTCTCCCGGCAGCGCCGAGAATCAGCACGCGTTTGCGCTTCGACGCCAGACTTTTCTCCTTATCCGATTGCGCCACAATTGACTCCAGATTTGTTCACCGGTGAATTGAGCAATATATATGCCTCATTCGTCTAGGCTGTTTTACCGCGACCGGCCCAAGTTTTCTGCTGAATTGGCGACGGTCCCGTGACTGCTTCCCATGACTGGGAATCCCGGCGTCCAAAATTCTCATTTCAATATTTAACCGTCGCATTCACGCTACGAGGATGGTTTCGGAAATTAGCCGACGAAAGAGGATGTGTTTAGGAACCCCGTTCGCTGTTGCAGAGATTCGCAGCACTGCAAAAGGGAAACTGTACTTTGTCACAATTGCAACGACCAGAGGTTTGCACTACCGAAAACCTAAGCTTTTTGCTGGTATGTCTCTTGCTCTCTCTACTATCAGCGATGCCGGCTTCACACAGGCTCGCTGCAAGTAGCGAAGGGAGCCACTTATGTCTCCAACTGAAACTCAGAATGAAATCACTCCGGAGCAAATCCGCCACCAACAAATCAACAAATATTGGGCCGGAGATTTAGGCAGGAGAGTTTACCTGCTGCGGCGTCAGCGAAAAGCGATCCTGGAAAATTGCCGCCGGATTGCCGTGATCGGTGCCACGGCGGATCCGAACAGCCCAAGTTTTGCCGCCGTCGAAAAGCTTTTAGGGCTCAGCCTGGAAATCATCCCGGTTTTTCCGGATCGAGAAAGCTTTCTCGGGTTACGTTGTTACCGCACTCTGCGCGACGTTCCCGGTAAGATCGATATCGTTCAGGTCTATCCGAATGAGGGCATCGATTTCGTCGAGCTGGCGCGCGCGGCGGTTGACCGATGTGTTTCGACCTTTTGGATTGAACAGGGCGTAGCGGCGTCGCGAGAAGTGGAAGATATACTCGCCGCTGGCCGCGTCCAGCTGGTGGAGTACGAAAATCTCGAACGCGAATATCTCAAGCATATACCGTTGGCGATGCCGGCGGCACCTTCAGCGCGCCGCGATAGAAAAGCGGCTAAGGTAAAGGAGCGGATGTCCAAGAGCCCCGCCACCGTACAGCCGGACGACCTGCTGAAAGATGCGCTTTGGAAGATGGAACACGGTCACTTCCGCCACTTGCCGGTGATCGACGACCACGGCAAGGTGATCGGCATGTTGACCGATCGTGATGTGCGGCTGATTCGTCCATCGCTGGCCTTCGTCAACAAGGAAGACGCCGCAGTTCAGCTTTGGTCGATCGCGGTTCAGCAAGCCGCGGTGTTCGACCCGGTGAAAGTGACGCCAGAGACGACTCTTAAAGAAGCGGCTGAGCTGATGCTTCGTTGGCAGGTGGGCGGGCTTCCGGTTGTAGGCGAGAAGGATAAGCTCATTGGTATCATCACGTATACGGACTTGTTACGCGAACTCGTAGGGCACGAGTAGTCATAATGTGCCCGTCTCTTCTTGCGCAATCGCATCGGCGGCGCAATCCGCGTGCGCCGGTCGTGTCGAGAATGCTGGATGCGCGTCCAGCTTGGCATCACGCTCTTCTCATTTTTGATAATGAAAATGCCGGCTCTCCGAAAAATGAGAAGAATGTTCGGAGGCTAGAAGCGAACGTGCTGACAAAACTGCTATCGTTCATTGGCCCTTCTCTTGCTCCCTTTATTCTGCAGTGAATTGTTTTGAACACGGGACCTATATTCAGCAATAAGGGGGGAAGGATGTTTACCGACAAAATCGAGCTCAAAGATTTAGACAAGATGGATCCGGAATATAGAGATCTCCTCGGACGGGTCCTGACGATCCAAGCAGACTGCGAGATCGGAGGACCACATCTTTATGTGGAGAAGATGCTGCCGGCCGCGCCGACGAAGCTCGATCAGCTCATCGTCGCACGCACCGCCGCCGAAGAGATCGATCACTTCCGCAAAGTCGCGCGGGTCGCGGGCGATATGGGAGTCGATGTTTCTTTTGTGCTGAGCCAGCCCAATGAAAAGCGTTTCGTGGAAACGTTTCGCGGCCTCATATCTACCTGGGAGGACAACGCCGTCTTCGGTTTCTTGATTGATCGCGTCGGACGCTACCAACTGGAGGAATTCTACGATTGCAGTTATCTGCCGCTGCAGCGGATTCTCCCGGACATCGTGACCGAGGAGTTAGGGCACATCGAGTATGGCTACAACAAAACGCTGGAACTCATGTCGAAAGGCGACGAACAGAAAGAGCGAGTACAGAAGGCGATCGATTACTGGTACGTAAGAGCACTCGACATGTTCGGGCGCAGCGGTTCAGAGCGTGCCGAGCGCTATCGCTATTGGGGTCTCAAACGACGCTCCAACGAGCAGGCTCGAGAGGATTACATGAAAGAAGTGAATCCGATCCTTGTAAGTATGGGCCTTAAAGTTCCTGACCCACTTAAAGGCCGTCGTTATATGTAAAGTGGCACGGAGGTTATATGCCGCACGCAACAGCTAATATTGAAAAGCTCGATGAGCATCTGCTGGAGGTTGTACGCGCCCTGCATGGCGCCGTTAAGCAAGGCGTGTCCCACTCGAATGACCCGAAATTCATGGATAATGCGATAGCAGACTGTAAAGAGATTCTCGATGTCATAATGGCTGGAAACGTGTCGGAGTGGTTAAACTGAGTCCGTAAGATAACGAACAGTAGCCGGGATTATTTGCAGGGGAGCACGACGGCGACATTATCGACTTTTATGGGCCATGTGATGAGGACCTCTTGGGAAGGATCAAGTCTAAGAGCAGAAACTGGAAGAGCAACATCGTTAGAAGGATGACTACGGTGGCTGAGCTCTGCCAAACGGTGAATGAAGGCGGGTGTTCCCTCCTCAATACGGCAAGACAAACATTGATAGCGGCTGCATTCTTGTGTCACAGAATTGTCCCGCGGACACTCTTGGATTACCGCCGCGGGGTGTGCTTTGGCAAGAACGTTCAGACTCTGGAGATACAGGACGAGCTATGCGAGATGTCAGTTCCAACACCCCGGTAGTCTCCATTGTGGACGATGACGAGTCGGTCCGCGAGGCTCTCAAGGGTTTCATACATTCCATCGGCTTCAGAGCCGAGATCTTTCCGTCGTCCGAGGATTTCCTGGCTTCGAATAATCTCGACAAGACGAGTTGCATAATCGTTGATGTTCATATGCCGGTCATGACTGGATTGGAGCTTCAGTGCCGATTAGACAGCGGCCGTTGTCGAATTCCGATGATCTTCGTCACCGCCCACGACGATCCGGCAGTACGAGTTCAGGCTCTGAAAGCCGGAGCCGTAGACTTCCTGAGCAAACCGTTCAATGCGGATGTTCTGTTAAGCGCTATTCACGCGGCTCTCGATCGAAAGGAAGACGTCTAACCCCGCTCTGCCGAAAGGATTGTCCAAATGATTGAACCAAAAGTCTTTTATTACGAGACAGAAATCGACTGGACGAAGGAAAAAGAGGGGCAGATAAAGGGGCCTACTCTTCCCGCCGTGAATGTCGGCGCACCGCCGGAGTTCAAGGGACGACAAGGACAGTGGACGCCCGAACACCTCTTTGTTGCCTCGCTCAACACCTGCTTTATGCTAACTCTCTTGGCGATTGCCGAGAATTCCAAACTCCCGCTGGTGAGCTTCTGCTCGGCAGCGAAGGGGAAACTCGAGAAAGTCCCCGGAGCGGGTTATCAGATCACCGAAGTCATCATTAAACCGAGGGTTGTGATCGCGTCCGTCGAGGATCTTGAGCGAATTCCGAGGGTACTGGAGAAAGCGAAGGAGAATTGTTTCGTCTCGAACTCGATCAAGAGCGCCATTAAGATCGAGCCGGAAATTTTTCATCAGCAGACACAAACCTCTCCCTGTCCTTTGGGAACTCCGGTTTCTTAACACTTTCTAGTCAAAGCTGAAGGCCGCCAGAGCTCGTGGTCACGAACGATGAAAGAATGATCTATCACATGACCGATGGCCGTATCGCCGATCATTGATCGCGGCAGAGAGGAAATTAAGCTCATGCTTGACTGGTTGTGGTTCGTTGCGTTCCTTGTGGCATACATCGTGTTGATGCGCTGGCTGCTGCCCCGTCTCGGCGTGCCCACCTGAATGGCAAATTCCTGTGATGTCGAGTCTCGACGCAAGAGTGACGTCAGAAACAAAGAACATGAAAGAACAATGAAAACATAAACGCTAAAGAGCTGGGAAATTCTATTGGAAAATGGTTTAAGTCGATCGGAGTCATTTCTAGGAAAGGCTGTGTGCTGAAATTAACGGCATTTAGCTTTTCGGTTCTTTCTGCTCCTCCTTTGCACAACATTTCATATCCTGCATCTTTTCCTTCATTTTCTGTTTCATCTCGGCTTTCATAGTCGTGCTCTTTTTTGCGGGGGCCTCTTTCTCTTCTTGGTGCTGTTCATGTTTGTGCCCTAGCTCTTGAGTTTGCGCCATAGCATGCGACCAGCTGAACGCTCCCCAGAGAATTAGAGCCATGGTCATTTGTTTCATCATGTTCTCCGTTAGTCTTTTACTGGCTTACTGGGTCTTTCCCGTTCCCTTTTTCATTCGCTCCGACATCTGTTTCATCATGCCGGACATATCACCCATCATCTTTGACATTTGACCCATCTCCTCCGGCGACATCTTGCCGCCGCCCATCATCTTCCCCATGTCGCCCATCATGCCGGACATATCACCCATCATCTTTTCCATGTTTTTCATATCTTCACTTTTCATCATCCCCTGACCCTTCGTCATGCCGCTCATCCCCTTTTTCATCTCGCCCATTTTGCTGTGCATGTCCTTCATCTTGCCCATCATCATGCCGTCCTGTAATCCTTCACCTTTCATCGGCATGCCCTCTTTCATAGGCATTTCTTTTTTCTCCTGAGCCATCAATGGAACAAGCCCCAATGTCAAAGACATGACTGAAGCCGCGATAACCTTTTTCATGGCAACCTCCTGTTCAGATCTCCACATGCCTATTACGACTTAGCTCAATGAGAGTGGTGAATAATTCCCAACCACACGGTCCACCCAGAATGCTTTGCTAAATAAATGCGGAGCAATACCTGTGCCGGGAGCGAGTCTCAGGAATCCTGCCATGTCTCGTTGCCGTTTTTCTGAGAAAATGACGAGCGCTTCGAGCGCTGTTCGCTCCGGCCGTTCGTGGTTCTTCGCAGCGTCGAGAAGGGTATTATGATCTTTTCGCAACACGGCGAAAATTTCTGTCGATCCAACCGGAATTGCTTCTAATAAGTATGGCACTTGCGTTGCGACATAGAATTACAGTTCCTATGGAGAGCGACGCAACAATAAATCAGTGGGCACTTCCATTTCCCGGTATTCCCGCTACAGCAGACGGGTCGGAAGCAGTCGTGTGGGTCGAAACGAATGTCACGCAAGGGGCTTGTGCATATCCGATAACGCCATCTACGAATATGGGTGGCGGTTATCAATTGGCGGTGGCCAACGGCCAACGCAATCTCTGGGGCGAGCCGCTTGCGTTTCTCGAATTGGAATCTGAACACAGCTCCGCCAGCACTTGCGAAGGTTTCGCCGTTGCCGGGGGACGAGTAGCCAATTTTACGTCGGGCCAGGGACTTATCTTGATGAAAGAAGTGCTGTACGTAATCGCCGGTAAACGGCTGCCGGCGGTATTTCACATCGGCGCCCGCGCACTGACTTCTCAAGGGCTCAATATTCACGCCGGTCATGACGACGTTATGGGTGTCGCCGATTGTGGCTGGGGTATGCTGTTTGCGCGCAACGTTCAAGAGGCCGCGGACCTCGCGTTGATCGCGCGTCGCATCGCTGAAGAGTCCGAAACTCCGTTCTTCAACATTCAAGACGGTTTCCTTACCACGCACACGATCGAAAGCCTGCGTTTGCCCGAACTCGAACTGATGAAACAGTTCGTCGGCGATCCCGACGGCGAGCATCGCTTGCGCAATTTGATGGATCCGGCGCATCCGATCATGAGCGGCGTCGTGCAGAATCAAGACAGTTACATGAAAGGCAAAATCGCGCAGCGCTATTTTTATGAGCGGATTCCGCCGATCATGAAACGAGTGATGGGCGAGTTTCACACACTGACGGGGCGCCGCTATGGCATGATTGACGCCGATAAACTCGACGATGCTGAGTACGCTCTCGTCGGCATGGGCAGTTTGGTCGAGACGGCGACGGCGACGGCAAAATATCTGCGCGAGCAGGAAGGCGTCAAAGTCGGCACTCTCCACGTCACCAGCTTTCGACCGTTCCCGGGCGCAGAAATCGTCGAAGCTCTGAAGGAGACGAAAGCAATTGCAGTCATCGAACGGATGGATAATCCGATCGCGCAATCCAATCCGTTGACGGCCGAGATCAAAGCGGCGTTTGCCGACGCGTTGTCCGGCGCGCCGGGTTATCCGAAGATCGATCATGCGCCCGTGATTTATTCCGGTTCAGCTGGTCTCGGCAGCCGTGATATCCGCCCTGGCGATTTTGTCGCGGTCGTCGATCACGTGCGTACGAACAAGCCACAACGCTTTTTTGTCTTGGGCATCGAACACCCGCTTAGCCTTCCAGTGGAAAAGGAGCCGGATGTCCGTCCCAAGGGCGCGTTTTCCATGCGCGGTCACTCGGTGGGTGGCTACGGCTCGGTGACCACCAACAAAGTCATCGCCACCATTGTCG
>DASPXM010000208.1:0-7139 GCA_035637295.1 Verrucomicrobiia bacterium | reverse complement strand
GAACGCCAGTCGTACATGGGCATCGGCAGCGCGAACCTGACGGGCGAGAATCTTGGCGTAAGGATAACTCGTGGTGCTCAAAAAACTCAATCCGACCAACTCGGGCCGCTGTCTACGGATCTCCTCGACGATCACTTCGTTGGGTGTCTGCGGATTGGCTTGATCGAACATCACGCATTCGTGCCCGGCGCGTTTGAGCACAGCAGAGAGCGACATGATGCCGATCGCCGGAAAACCCATGACCCGGATGTTGCCGTTCTTGGCGCGAGTCGCCGCGGGAAGAGCGTAGAACTGAGGGTCGCGAATGTGAATTAAAAAGACTCGAATGAAATCACCTATTCGTGGCGGAATACGTTAACTCTGGATTGCGAACTGGATTCACTTCGGAGGGTAGCAACCAGGATAAGGTTACCATACAGGATGACACTGCCAATTCCAATGACGCCGTGCGAATAATCGGCACGCGTAAAGATGGATCGAGCCCACAGACCAATAGCAGCCGCTGCCCGATTCTCTTGCAACTCGCAGCTTCGTGGTTATTTTAGAGTTACATGGCGGACCGTGATTACTACAAGATCCTCGGCGTCGAACGCGGTGCTTCCCACGCTGATATCCGTAAGGCGTACCGCAAGCTCGCGCGCAAGTATCACCCCGACATCAATCCGGGAAACAAAGACGCCGAGAACAAGTTCAAGGATCTGTCGGTTGCCTATGACGTCCTGAGCGACGAAAAGAAAAAAAAGCTCTATGACGAATTCGGCGAAGCAGGCCTTGCCGCCGGGTTTGATGCCGAAAAGGCGCGAAGCTATCAGCAGTGGCACGAGCAGTCTGCGCGAGCGGGCGGCGCTTACGAATTTAACATAGACGATCTCGGCGACCTTTTCGCCGGCCTCGGTGGCATGTCCGGAGCAGGCCCGAGAGCGCCACGCGGCCCGATGCGCGGCCAGGACATCGAGTCGAGCATGGAAATCGATTTTCTCGACGCCGTGCGCGGTTTTCAAACGTCGATAACGCTTCAGCGGCCGGTCTCCTGCGAAGTCTGCAACGGCACGGGGACGAAAGCCGGGAGCAAGCCGGCGACTTGCCCCGAGTGTCAGGGCAGCGGCAGCAAATCAGTAACTCAGGGGCCGCTGCAGTTTCGCCAGACTTGCCGACGCTGTATGGGGACTGGACAATTGCCCGGCGATCCCTGCGCGACATGCGGCGGCGGCGGTCGAGTGCTGCGGCCCGACACGATTCGCGTGAACATCCCTCCCGGAGCCGACCCGGGAAAGCGCATTCGCCTGCGCGGCAAAGGCGAGGCGGGAATTCGCGGCGGCCCGGCTGGCGATCTTTATATTATTCCGCGCATCCGGCCGCATCCGATACTCACGCGCTTGGGGAGAGATTTGACGATGGAACTGCCGATCACGGTCGGCGAAGCAGTTCGCGGCGCCGAGGTGGAAGTGCCGACACCCGGTGGAACGATCAAGGTCAAAATTCCAGCCGGTGCGCAGAGCGGCCAGCAGCTGCGGATCAAAGGCAAGGGAGTCGCCGCCCACGGCCAAACTCCAGCCGGCGATTTGTATCTGCGACTTATGGTGCGTGTGCCGAAGGATCAGGTTGCCCACGACGTTATCGAAAAGATCGACCAGGCTTACGACGAAGACGTGCGCAAAGACGTGCGGCTGTAGAGGGAGAGAAGAAAAATGCCGCGAAAATATCTCCGCATAACCGAGGTGACTAAAATCTGCCGGGTTGATAAAAAGTTCGTCATGCGCTTGGAACAGGAGAAGGTGATCTCGCCGATCGTACGGCGCAGTCAGAAACTTTATCCCATGGATCAAGTCGATCGCGTGCGCGTCGCCCACCTGCTCATCGACGAAATGGGAGTGAATCTGGAAGGCGCCGAGGTTGCGCTCCACATGCGCGAACAGATGATCGCCATGCAGCGCCAATTCAACGAAATCCTCCGCCTGCTCGGCCGGGAGCTGAAGAAATAGGTTTGTCGGATTAGACCGCAGCCGTCGATCAATCGTCCTCTGATTCCGATTCCGCGATTTCTAATTATGCTTGGACTGATTAATTTGAATCAGGGTTAACAGGCTACGGAGTACCCGAAGCAATAGGTGGAGGGGCCACCATCGACCCGACCACGATCGCAAACCCAATAATCACAGCAGCCATGACAATGGCAATCCCCAGGTTTCCTTTTCTCAGCTCCTCCCACTCGTCCACGGGTGTGAGCCAGGTGAAGACCCTCAACAAGATCCAGAGAGAAATAGCCATCGTAACGGCACCCACCAACCCCCAGCCAAAAGCTTTCAGATAGTCCACTACTAGCAGCGCCATTCTTACCTCCGAAAGGAATCGTTTGCCTCGCTTCCACTCCGCTTCAGCGGAAGCGAGACTACTTTGGATTGGATCTTGTAGTCAAGAAGTGGAATACGACCACGCGTTTCTCTCTTCCACCAGCACGGATCACGAACACGATTTCGCTCCTGCTCATGAAGCGCCGAGCAGGCGCACCTCTCTCACAGGAAAAGGAATATCGATCTTGCTCGCCCGGAACCGCTCGAGGATGGCTTGGTATAGTTCCGCTCTTGCGCTGATCATATCCGCAACCGTTACCCATGGTTGAATCGAAAGCGTGACAGACGAGTCGGCAAGCTCGCTGATTCCTATCAAGGGCGCCGGCTCCTTTAAGACGCGCCGGTTTGCCGCAGCGATCTCTTTGGCAACCACGAGCACCTCATCCAGATTCACGCCGTAAGCCACCCCAACCTTCAGTTGAAGCTGACGGATCGTGCCATAGTTGTGGAGAACCTCGCCGACGATCCTGCGGTTGGGAATCACTACCCGGGATTGATCGAGCTGTACCAGGGTTGTCGAGAACAATTCGATCGCCACCACCTGGCCGTGAACGTTGAGAAGCTCGATGTACTCGCCCACGCGATAAGGCTTTGTGAAGATGATTGACAGCCCGGCAACAATGTTTCCGAGGACGCCCTGAAAAGCAAACCCGATGCCCACGCCGGCGACGCCGACCGCGGCAACCAGCGGCGCGATCTGGAAACCAAACTTATCGAGCGCCACCAGCAGTGTGAGGAGAATGACAAGGATTCGGATCGCCCGGACCATCAGCAAGCGCATCGGCGGCTCCTTCACCCGCGATTCGAGCCACCGATTGCTGACGTTGCCGATCCACCGGGCCAAGAGAACGCCCACCGTTAAAATGATGATCGCACCAAGCACTTGGAATCCGTAGCGGATAATAAGATCTAACGTGATATCTTTTGCCGTCATAATTTGACTCCTTTGAATTTTTTATATTGGCTCGAACTCTTCGTTTGAGGGATCGTGAGGAGTAAAATCCGAACCCCGTCCAGATTCTCACGCACAAATAATTGAACCGATCGAACGGGAAATTCAGCCTAATTCGCTCAAGAACTGCCCAAAATAGGGCGGAGTTACGCCGGGCGTCAAGCGGCGACTGAGAAGGTGTGGATTTACAAGAAGTCCGGCGGGCTTTGCAACATCTAGAAACAGCAGCGAACCTTTTATTTCCAGTGTACTCGTGCATGAGCACGAACCACGACTCATTCAACTGGCATCGAATGTAGGACGCTTCAGTGCGCTTAATCAAAGTAACAAACGGTGGAGCTTAAAATAGGGACGCCATAAAGTCTGCTCACTCGCGTACCATCAAAATTTCGAGAACAATTCCGGCGACAACACCCACTGAAAAAACTAGCAGCATCTCGCTCATATGCTATATCTGGAACAGCTTTCGACGCAGCAGTGGCTGCAGACGGTACTCTTGCCGTCGTAGCACGCAAAGGACTCGTCTGATCTGATTTCGTGCCTCCAGTAACAGATGCCGGTGGACATGGGCGATGGTAAGAATTGAAGTGATGGCGTCCTGGAATAATGTTTCCCGTTAAAGTGCCGGTCGGTAAGCCGAGCTGCGGAGAACCTTCCCTGGCAGCGCGCCGGTTGACTTTCCGTCCTCACAAATTACTCGACCATTGACGACCGTATAGTGCATGCCGACCGAGCGCTGGATCATCCGCTTGGTCCCGGCCGGATAATCGTTCGCCCATTCAGGCTCACAAGCGTTTATTGTACGAGCGTCAAATATCGCGAGGTCGGCGGCATATCCCGGCCTGACCAATCCCCTGCCTTCGATACCGTAAACCGAGGCGACCTCGAAACTCAGCTTCTGTACGGCCTGCTCTAAGCTCAGTACGTTTCTTTCCCTCACCCAAAGTCCCAGCAAAGTGGTGGCATAGCCGAAGTTCGCGCCGAACAACACGTGGGCGCCAGCATCGGAAGTGCCGATAAGCACGTAGGGGCTCTTCACGATCTGCCCCATCGCCTGGGCATCCCCGCCTGAATTTGCGTTCCAAAAAACCGTCTCCAGATTTTCTTCCAGGGCCAAATCAAGGAACGCATCCAGGCTGTCCCGCCCGCGCATCGCGGCCATCTCGGCGATGGTTTTGCCGACGTATTGCTGGTTCTCTGGCCTGGCAGCCTTCTCGACTTTCACAATATTCAAATTGCCGTGAAAACTCGTCGGACGCGGGTCAGCGAGGTCCGCGCGCAGTTTTTGCCGCGTCGCGCTATCCGCGAACGCCTGTTTGCGCGCCGCTTCGTCCGTGAACATCAAGCTTTTCCAGGTGGGAAACTCGTCAAAAAGCTGGGTAGTCTTGAGATCGAAATGTCTGACCAGCGGCACCGTGTGGCACAGACGGTAGGTGCGGTATCCCTTCTGAAACGCCGCGGCCGTATGATCGAGCTGTTCTTTCCACTGTTCGGGCCGGTTGGATCGATGGACAACCGTAAGGCCGACCACGGGCCGACCGGTGCGCCGCGCCCACTCGCCGTAAAGGTCGAAATGCTTGGTCGTGTACTGTCCCAAGGTTGATTGGATTACGCCGGCGTTGAGCTCGCCGAGCGGCTCGCACAGGCTAAAAAGTTCTTCGACGTCGGCCATGCGGCTCGGCACCGGTTTGCCGTCCTCGCGCATATGCCGCTCGTTGCGGTTGGTCGAAAACCCGAATGCTCCAGCCTCCATGCCCTAGCGCACCAACTGTTGCATGTGCTGAACTTCCGGCTTAGTTGCTTGGCGCTCCACCGACTCCTCGCCCATGACATACTGGCGTACGGCGATGTGACCCACGAGCCCGCCCATATTGATGCCGAGACATCCGTTCAGACCGCCCAGATACTCCCTGTAGGAATGCCAGCCCCAAGGCACTCCTTTCTCCAACGCAAAACGAGGAATCGCCTCGACCCGGACAAAGCTCTTTACGAGCGCGTCTTCGTCGCCGCTTTTCACCGGCGCCAATGCCAGCCCGCAATTTCCTGCGATGATGGAAGTGATTCCATGCTGGGGTTCGCAGGTGCCGTAAGGATCCCAAAGAATCTGCGCGTCCATGTGGGTATGATGGTCGATGAACCCGGGGGCGACGATGAGTCCGCCGACGTCTGAGGTCTTGGCCGCGCCGCCATCAATGCGGCCCAGCTTGACGATCTTTCCGTCCTTGATGGCGACGTCGGCATTGTAAGAAGGCAGGCCGGAACCGTCCACGACCCGACCACCGCGAACCAACAAATCATATTCCATCGCCAAGTCCTCCTCTCATTACACAGCCTCGATTCGAATCTATTTTTCCGCTCTCGGAAAACCGTACGCTTCGACGACTCTTTTTATGTACTCCGGTATCTTTGTGTAGTGACTCCAGTCAACCAGTGATTGCTTTTTGCCGCGGACAGCCTTCTCTTGAACCGTTCCCTGAATGAAGACGGAGCCTTCGTACGGTCCGCCCTCCTCGAGTACTTTCTGGCCCTCGGCAGACGCCGCAAACTCCAACCAGAGCAGCGCAGCGTAAGGGTGCTCAGCCGCAGCCAGTATGCCTTCCGATTCGTTGAGTCGAACGATCACGGGCTCTACCAACTTGTAGCCCAGAACATCCGTCTTGTCTTTGTTTTTGGCTCTCAGAACAGCGTCATAGTTGGGGCCGAAGAAAAGGGAATATTCGCCGGCGAGCATGCTTGTAATCGTGCGCGTGTCGCCGCTGACCCAAATGGGATTTTGCGCGCTCAACCTCCGCGCAAAATCAAGAGTCTTTTCAAGACCCCATGCCGGCACCAGGGCTGCCACATCCTTGGGACGAATTCCCAGAGCAAATTTCCTGTCCTTGAATTCCGGCTTTAAAAATCCTTCCCACGTATCGGGCACCGCGTCGGCCGGGATGAGCTTTTTATGATAAGCTACGACTTGTATTCCACTGCCTACGGCGACGATATTTCGGTTGATCGGGTCCACCATCTGGAGCGGCATCTGCAGCACCCGCTGCTCAACCATTCCATACATATCCACCTTTTTCAGGTGAGGCAGGTATTCGTTATAATAGTCGTAATCGACCTCGTTGACATCGATCCCTTTAGTTAATCCTGCCTTTAATTCCTGAAGTTGCCGCGTATAAGCGTCGATGCCCCGGATCTCGTCTGCTTGTACTTGAATGAAAGGATATTTTTTCGTGAAGCCTTCGCTCAACCGTTTGAGTATTCCAGCGTCGAGGGAGACGATAACGCGTAACTTACCTTCCTGTTTAGCCCTATTCACGATCTCGTCATGACTGGCGGCAAAAAGATAAGCCTTCGCTTCGGCCTCTTTTTTCGCTTTGAGCAAAGCAGGGCTAGGTTCGGCGGCAAAAATGCTCGTATCTGCTATCCCGAAAATTATCAGAAGAAGAGTGATCAAACGATCAGCCGTTCTTGGTCGAAGCAACTTCATGTTCACCCCCTCGCTTATTTTTCCTAGTAGCAATCGAACGCGAAGATTGATGGCGTGCGGACTATATCGAGCCCTCGGTGATCTTGTCAATTTAGGTTGAGTTGCAGTCAGCCGTCTTCCTCGGCCCCCGCGAGAGCTGTTTTCTCCGAAGATTGACAAGCAGTTTCTCCAGAGAGAAGCTGTCCTCGAAAATCGCGCAGTAAAGGACGGACAAGATGGACGATCACGCCAAGCGGCTCTGTTTCCGAGAGATTTTGAATGCGCCGGTGGGAGTCATAGCTCCGAGCGCGCCGGACCCCATGTTCGCGCGCTTGGTTCAAGACTGTGGCTATAAGCTTTTCCATCTCGCCGGCAACGG
>DASPXM010000207.1:0-16634 GCA_035637295.1 Verrucomicrobiia bacterium | reverse complement strand
ATAGAGGATGCTCTTGATCATCGTGATCGGCGCGGGTCGCGCGCCGCCACCGTAATATCCTGAAAACTCCCCAAACGGACCCTCGATCTCCGTCCCTGCACCGGGAGGCAACATCTCGCCTTCCAACACGACCTCAGCGGTCGACGTGATCAGAAAAAAATATTGGGCGAAGGGAAATCCTTGTCCTGTGGCTATTTCTCTGGGTCAAGAGCCGTCGCTTTTGATCGCGGCAGGTACCAATCTGACTTGGGGAGCGTCGGAATACGGTTTTTCAGGTTGGATGCGCGGCGCGGCTTATCATTGGTTCGACGAATTTCCCGCCACCACTCAAATCAGCGAGGAGCTTTTGAAAGAGACCAACGCAAAGTGGGGAAGGCTCATCGGAGACGAATAGGCAAGGAGTGAACCATCCTTCACCACGAAGGCACAGCGGCAGCGCGGCGAAGCCGCAACCAAAAGAATCGGAATATCTCGCGCAAAGACGCAAAGGCGCAAAGGTAAGAAAAAAAGGATTCCGAACTTGGCGTCTTGGCGACTTGGCGCGAGTAGATTCCTGTTTTTGGTGGGCGGTGGGCGGTCGAAAAATTTGCGCAGCCTGCGCAATACAAAGAACACGAAACTGAACATCACTATGGACTTTCCGATCCATCCTCCCATTGGAGAACGAGTCAGAAGAAAAGAAACGCTGCGCTTTGTGACCGGCACCGGGCGCTTCGTCGATGATCTGCTGCCGCCGGGAACCCTGCACGTGTCGTTCGTGCGCAGCTCCTGCGCGCACGCGCGAATCAAAGCGATCGACGTCGAAGCGGCGCGGGCCATGCCCGGTGTGTGCGCCGTGTTTACCGGAAAAGACATCGCGCAGCATGTAAAACCATTGCGCGTCGGCGGCAGCTCGGTGCTGCGGCCGGTAAAGCTTTATCCGCTGGCGGTCGATAAGGTTCGCTATTTCGGCGAGCCGCTGGCGGTCGTGGTGGCGGACAATCGCTACCTGGCTGAAGACGCGGTCGACATGGTCGCGGTGGATTACGAGCCGTTGCCGGTGGTCGTCGACCCGGAAACCGCGATGGAGCCGGGTGCGCCAGCTGTGCATGAAGATGCTGGCAGCAACATCGTTTACAAATATCATTTTGCGACGGACGGGATCGACAAAGTTTTTCAAGACGCCGAGGTGGTCATCAAAGAAAGAATTCGCAGCCACCGTATCACCGCTTGTCCGATTGAGCCGCGCGCTTATCTGGCGCACTACAATAAAGAGGAAGATAGCCTGACGATGTGGTCGGCGACGGCCAATCCGCATTCTCTCAAAGGACGCATCGCCGACATCTTGAGCTTCCCCGAAGGCAAGATTCGCGTGATCGCGCCGGATGTCGGCGGTTCCTTCGGCGTTAAGATTCAAACGTATCAAGAAGAACTGCTCTTGCCGTATCTTTCGCGCGAGCTGGGCCGCCCGATTAAATGGTGCGAGACGCGGGTCGAACATATGCGAAACGGCCGGCATGGGCGCGACCAGATTCACTACATCGAGATTGCGCTCAAGAAGGACGGCACCATGCTCGGCATCAAAGATAAGATCATCGCCGACATGGGCTCGACCTATACCGTCGATCACTCAATAATGGCCGCTGCGTTGTATATGACGGGCGTCTATCAGATACAGAACTATGCCGTCGACGCCTTCGGGATCTCGACGAACAAAACTACGCACGGTTCGCTGCGGGACATCGGCAAGGCCGACGCCTCTTATGTTCTCGAACGGCTCGTCGACATCGTCGCGCGGGAGTTGAAGCTCGACCCGATAGACATTCGGCTGAAAAATTTCATTCCCGCTGAAGCGTTCCCTTATCGCAATCCCACGGGCGCCCTCTATGACAGCGGCCAGTATCATTTGGCAATGAAACGAACAGCGGAAATGGCGGGCTACGATCGGCTCCGCAAAGAACAAGCTGATTTACGCAAGAGAGGGATCTATCGTGGTATCGGCGTTGCTCTGGTGATGGAGCCGACCAGCTCGAGCCGCATCCATGCCACCGGCGGTTATGCATCATGCCGGCTGCGCATCGATCCCTCAGGAGCGGCGACGGTGTTTTCCAGCATGGGCGAGCAGGGACAAGGGCACGAGACCACGCTCGCGCAGATCGTCGCCAGCCAAACCGGCATTCCGTTCGACAGGATCACGGTGATTCACGGCGATACTTTGCCGACGCCTTACGGCTTCGGCACTGGCAGCAGCCGCTCGTCGGTTGTTCTGATGCCTTCCGCTTGGGTGGCGGGAAAATTGATGCGCGACAAAATACTTGGTATTGCCGCGCGCCAGTTGGGCGTGGTTCCGGAAAAGCTGGAGATCGGTGACGGTAAAGTGTTCGCAAAGGAAGATCAGGAGCAATCGATCGCGGTCATGGAAATCGTCCGAACCGCCTATGGCGCGATTCACTTGCTCCCGGAGAACATGGAGCCCGGATTGGAAGTGACCGGCTATTTCGTCAATCCGAATATCGACTACACGCCGGACGACAAAGGCCGCATGAATACGTTTTCAAGCTATCCTTATGCCGCCGTCATTGCGGTGGTCGATGTCGATGTGGAGACTGGCATGATCAAGATCGTCAAATACACGACGGTCCACGATTGCGGCAACATGATCAATCCGCAGATCGTCGACACTCAACAACAGGGCTCGATCATGCAGGGCATCGGCGCGGCGCTTTACGAGGAGTTGCGCTACGACGATGAGGGCCAGCTCTTGTCGTCGACTTTCATGGACTACCGTTTGCCGTCCGTGGAGGAAGTGCCGGAGCTCGCGTTGGAGCATATCATCACGCCCAATCCGTTCACGCCTTTAGGCGCAAAAGGTGCGGGCGAGACCGGCATGCTGGGGCTGCCGCCGGCGCTTTGCAACGCGGTGGAAGACGCGCTGAGTCCGCTAGGCGTAAAGGTTCGCGAGACGCCGCTCACGCCGGACAGAGTTTTGGATCTCATCGAGAAAGCGCAGGCGAAATCTGCTCATGCTTAAAACGATTTCTTTGACCGTCAACGGAAAAGCTTATTCGGGTGAAGTGGAACCGCGGACTCTGCTCGCTCACTTTCTGCGCGATTCGCTGCGGCTAACCGGTACGCACTTGGGTTGTGTCGTGGGCCGCTGCGGCGCGTGCACCATACTGTGGAACGGGACACCGGTGAAATCTTGTATGGTTTTCGCCGTGCAAGCGGCAGGCGATGAAATCGTCACGGTGGAGGGCCTCGCGCAAGACCAACGGCTGCATCCGCTGCAAGAAGCGTTTTGGAAAAACGACGCAGTGGAGTGCGGCTACTGCACGCCGGGTATGTTGATGTCAGCTTACGGTTTGCTCAGTAAAGGCAAGAAACCGACAGAGGAGCAAATCAAGAAGGCCATCTCTGGCAATCTCTGCCGCTGCACGGGTTATAGCAACATCGTCGCCGCGATCAAAGAGGCGGCTGTGAATTTTACGAAATGAAGGAGAATCCATGGTCAGCATTCTGAAAGATATCCCGATTGACGGCGTGAAAATTGTCCCTTGCCGTGTGAAGGGCCCGAGAGGCATCGTCAAATCGTTTCTGGTCACCGGCAACGAGCGGCTTATCCTGGTCGATACCGGGTTTTCCGATGCCGATGCGGATATCATCATGGACGCGATTGTAGAAATGGGGCATAAGCATTCGGATTTAAAGCTGTGCGTGCTCACCCACCGGCATGGCGATCACACTGGTGGACTGAAGAAACTCAAGAAGACGCTCAAGTTTGACGTGATGGCGCACGAGTTAGAGATGCCCGCGATCCAAAAGGCGACCGGGCATGATGTCGAGCACGTCGTTAGAGGAGGCGAACAATTGCCGGACTGCGGCGGCATTCATGTGCTGCACACGCCGGGACACACCGCAGGACATATAAGCCTGCACCTGCCGCGCATCAAGACAATGATCGCCGGTGACGCGGTCGTCAGCGCCGGCGAGCATCTCGTGGTCTCGCCGGCTTATCTTTCTTCGGACCCAGAAGCGGCGAACGAATCGGTGAAGCGATTGATTGCCATGAACCTCGATCTGGAACGGCTCCTAGTCGGTCATGGGGACGATATCTACGAAGATGCCAAAACTAACATGTCGCGAATCTTCGCTGGACCGAGGGTGTAGTCAGCGAAAGAAGCAGTTGGGCAGGGCCGCGTGCGCTTTTTGATGGAGAACTTATCGTGAGAAGAATCTTCATCGCGCTGGTTTTGATTTTCGCTTCGGTTATACCGCACGCATTCGGAGCCGAAGCTCTTAAGAGAATCAGGATTGCTTCAAAAGGGGATGGCGAAACATTGCTACCCTATCTGATTTCACATCAAGAAAGCCGACGAAGAACTCCGGGCAAGCAAGTGGGATCCGCTGCGTTACGCATATGTGAAGAAGTGATCGTGCGGGAATGCTAGGAACTAACGGAGAGGGCGACCGCCGGTCGCCCCTACATTTTAGGGGTGCAACGATGCTGAGAATATTAATAGTAGTCATATTGCTTTGTTTGGGAATAGGCGAAGCGCGTGCCGCCGAAGCGCTTAAAAAGATTCGCATCGCCTCCAAAGGTGGGGGAGAAGCCTTGGTTCCCTACGTGATTCCCCAACGGTTAGGGTTTTATCGTGAAGAGGGACTGGACGTCGACGTCATTGTGACGCGCGGTACGGTTACGACACAGGTCGTGGTCAGCGGCGCCGTAGACTACAGCAATGGCGGTTCGATTCCAGCGATTCTCAGCGGCGCGCACCTGAAGATCCTTCTTGTCAATAGCGATAAACCCGCCCAGTACCTCGTGGCTTCGCCGAAGATTGCCAACATAAAGCAGCTCAGTGGAAAGAGCATGGCCATTTCTGATACGTCGGGCAACTCGACTCTGATCCTGCGCGAGTTTTTGGCCAAGAACGGCCTCGCCATCGACAGCATACAAATGAGGGCACTCGGCGAGCCCGCGCTTCGATTGGGCGCCCTGTTGACCGGATCAGTGGACGCAACGCTAATCTCATACGGATTCGCCAAACAGGCCGAGGCGAAAGGATTCCGCATAATGGCGTACAGCGGAGATTACGTCTCATCGCTCAGCGCAAATTTAGAAGCTTCAGACGACAAGATTCAAAAATCGGCAGACGAAGTCTACAGAGTTGTCAAAGCAACTCTCAAGGGTCAGATTTTCTTTCACCGAAATCAGAGCGAGACAACGAAGTTTGTCATGGAGGTTCTCCGCTTGCACGATCTCAATGAAGCAAAAGACGTGTGGCAGGAACGCGCTAAGCAATCTTCGGATTTAGCGAAGATCGGCAGAGCAAGCGACGAGAACTTGATGACAAATATTGAGCGGGTGAGAGAGCAGATGCGCATGGTCGGCGCGCAAAGTAAATTAAGAGCCCCGATCTCATTGGATCAGGTCTACGATTTTTCCTTTGCGAAGAAGGCTTACGACGAGATTCGCGCCAGCAAGTGGGACCCGATGCGCTTCGAATACAGCAAGAGGCAAATGTAAATATGTATCCGACAGCTTTCGAATATTTAGCTCCAAACGGAATAGGCGAGGCGATCGCGATTTTAAAGCAGTATGGCGACGACGCCAAGCTTCTCGCGGGAGGGCAGAGCCTGGTGCCGATGATGAAGCTGCGGGTCGCGCGGCCGAAGTATCTGATCGACATTCACCGTATCGCAGATCTCAATTATATTCGCGAAGATGGCGGCGATATTCGCTGCGGCGCGATGACCCGCCACGTCGAGATCGAGGAGTCGCGGTTACTGCGGGAAAAAATTGCCATGCTCTGCGAGGCGGCAAGCAAGATCGGCGATACCCAAGTGCGCAACCGCGGCACCATAGGCGGAGGTTTGGTGGAGGCCGATCCTGCCGGCGATTATGGACCGATCGCCTTGGCGCTGAACGCCAAACTGAAATGCGTCGGTCCGAAAGGGGAGCGAATCATCGCGGCGAAAGACTTCTTTACGTTCGCATACACGACTGCGCTGGAAAGCGACGAAATATTGACTGAGGTGATCTTCCCGCTCCCCGATCGCAGCAGCGCCGGAGTTTATTTTAAATTGGAACGCGTTGCGGGCGATTTTGCGATTACCAGCGCCGCGGTTCAACTCGGTCTCGACAAGGAAGGCGCCTGTAACAATATTGGCATTGGCGTGGCCGGCGCCGGCGCGGTGCCGCAGAAAGCGGAGACGGTGGAAACTCTGCTCCGCGGCAAGGTAATTACTTCGGCACTGATCGACCAAGCCGGCCGGCTTATTCAGGAAGGCGCCGATCCCATTGAAGATCTGCGCGGCTCGGCCTCGTACAAAAAGAAGGCGCTCGGCGCAATCCTACGCCGGGCGATTGCGGAAAGTGTGCGTCGGGTGGAGGCCAAGCGGTCTTCGTAATTGGGAGCAGCATCTTGTCAAAACATGGTCGCTGCATTGAGCTGCTAATAATTATTGTCTTGTCACGCGGCGTGGTTTCCGCGGCGCAGATTCAAGCACAGCTCGCCAATGTGACGATCGCTTATACTTCGATCTCGCCTCAGTATGCGCCGGTTTGGATTGCCAAAGAAGCCGGCTTTTTCAAGAACAATGGGATTAATGCGCAGCTGGTCTACATGCGCGGCGGGATACTCGCAACGCAGGCGCTGGTGAGCAACGATGTCAACTTCATCAGCGCCGGTGGCGGCGGCGTTGTGGACGCCGTGCTGGGCGGCGCGGAAATCTTTATCGTCGCGAGCCCCATCAATCAAGAGCCGCAAGTTTTGGTTGCGAAAAAAGAGATCAAGGAGATCACCCAGCTAAAAGGCAAAAAGCTTGCCGTGAACAGTCTGGCTGGCCCCTCGATATTGTCATTGAAAATGATTCTAACAGCCTCCGGGTTGGATCCTGATCGGGACGTGAGCTATTTGGCCACCGGTCCGTCGGCAAGCAGGTACGGGGCGCTGCAATTGGGGCAGGTAGATGCAACCACGTTAACTCCGCCCTTTACCTCGGCCGCGCGCCGAGCGGGCTACACGTTTTTTGAGAATATTCCCGGCATGAAGGAAGCGGAATTGCCCAATGCCGCGCTGATAACCAGCCGCAAGTTCTTTGAGGCCGAACCCTTGGCGGCGGAGATGGTGATTAAGTCGGTGATTGAAGGGATTCATTTTTACAAGACTGAAAAAATCAAGACGCCCGCGATCCTGAAAAAGTATATGAAACTTGAAAATGCTGAGGAGCTGCAAGAGACGTATAATTTCTACGTTAAGATGCTCGCGGAGAAACCGTATCCTACGGCAAAAGGCATCCAGACCATTCTCGACTGGTCGAAAAGGGCGGATGCACGGAAGGCCAATCCGGCACAGTTTATTCAGACAAAAGTGGTGGAGAAACTGGACAAGCAGGGGTTTATTGATGCGCTGTATCGAAAGTAGGTTGCGTTTTATGATTTGTCGAACTGTCAGATACATGGTCTCGCCCCTGTGATGACACGGCGATCAATTTTCATCATAGTATTCATCGTTCTCATTTTCCTTGCCGGTTTCACCAGGAGCGCCGCAGCTCAACTCACGCCGATCAAAATTTCTTACGCCACGACTTCCGGCATTCGTTTGCCGCTCTGGATCGCCGAAGAGGCGCGGCTTTATGAAAAGTATGGTTTGGACACCAAGCTGATCAATATTCCTTCGGGCAATACCGCCATAAGCGCGCTGGTAAGCGGCGAAGTGGATATCGTCAGCGGTTCAGGCTCTGCTTCCATCGTCGCTGCGGGCCGCGGCCTGCCGGTGGTGATCATCGGCAGCTTCGGCAGCACCACCTATAAATTGGTTGCCAACCCCGGCGTCACCGACTTGCGGGGTAAGGTCGTGGGCACCAGCCGCATCGGCAGCACCACCGACTTCGCGCTCCGGCGTGCGCTGTCGAAGCTCGGCCTCACGCCGGACAAGGACGTCAAGATTCTCGCGACCGGCATCGGCGAAGCGGACAAACGAATCGTGCTGATGCTGCAAGGACGGATGGACGGCACGATCGGCAGTCCGGAGAGTATTTTGGCGGCAGAGACACAGGCAAAAGTGAAAATAGAGATTCTCGCCGATCTCGAAGATATGAAAATCTACAATACCGTCGGTGATCTATCGACACGAATGGACGTTCTCAAAAATCGCCGCGATTTATTGCGCGCGTTTTTCATGGCGAGCGGCGAAGCGATTGCCATCGGAAAGAAAAACAAAGCGCTGGTTCTCAAGGTGATCACCAAGCAGATGAAGGTCACGGATCGCAAACGGCTCGATGTCATTTACGACGCCTCGTTGGGCAGGATGCCAAGCAAGCCCTACGCGCGCGAGGAGGCGGTTCAGCTGGAGCTCGAAAGCATCGCCTTCACCGATCCGCTTTTCAAAAACAAAAAGGCGTCCGACTTTATGGATAGCAGCATTGTCGCGGAGCTCGATCGCAAAGGATTTTTCGCGCAATTGCAGTGAGTGAAATGGAGCAAATCAAGTGTTGTACCCTTGCTAGAGCGGAATCCAGAGTAGGGGCAGGTTTGAAACCTGCCCCTACTAGATGCTCACTTTCGCAGTAAAGACAGGCGCGCAACATCCAGTCTTTTTTCAAACGAATTCGGAGTGCAGGACAAAGGTGAAAACGATTCAATCTAGTGTCATCGGGCGTGTGGCTTTTCTGCTTGCCGTAATGATGAGTTCGGCCGCGGACCTTTCCGCCGCAACCGTAGAAGGGGGTCTCGACCAAATCAACCAATTTTCCGAAAAGACCAGAAGCGAGACGTTGGAAAAGGAAGCGCGCAAAGAAGGCGAGTTGGTCTGGTACGCCGCCATGGCGAGCGATCGTGCCGGTGAGCTGATCAAAGTGTTCGAGAGCAAATATCCGTTCCTCAAAGTCCGATTTCAGCCCGGCGGCGCGACCCGGCAGATGGAGCAGCTCATGGTCGAGCATCGGACTAAAAAACACCGCGCGGACATCATCAACACGCGCCGCTCCTTCGTCGGCGTGATGGCCAAGGCCGGCGCCATTGCGCGTTATCGCTCGTCGCTACGCAGCGCGTTGCGCGACGGCTTCATCGATAAAGAAGGCCTGGTCAACGGCATCTACGCCCAACCACGCGTTTTTTTGTTCAATACCAAGATGGTCGGGCGCGACAAAGCGCCGCAATCCTTCGACGATCTGCTCGATCCGCGCTGGAAAGACAAGCTCGGTATGGACACCACCGATTACGATTGGCTGGCCTCGCTCATCGATTTCTACGGCCGCAGCAAGGCGCTGGAGTACGCCAGTAAACTGGCCAAGCAAAAGCTCAACATGCGGCGCGGTCCGACACTGCTGGCGCAGTTGGCGGTGGCGGGAGAATTTCCCGTCGTCATCGATGCCTTTCCCGAAGAAATTATGCAGATGAAAAACGCCCGCGCGCCGGCGGATTTTGTTTTCTCCGAGCCGTTTGTGCCGGTGAAGACGCCGACCACGGTGTCGATTTCCTCCGGCGCGCCGCATCCCCACGCGGCGGCGCTGTTCGTCGATTTTCTGCTTTCCAAACCGGGCCAGGACATCATGGTGGCGCAGGGACGTTGGGCGAGTAGAAAGGATGCCGGCTACTTCGCCGACTTGAAAGGTAAAAAAATGCAAATCGCTTCGCCCGAATGGGACGATAAGCAGGTGGAGTTGATCAAGCTCTACAATAGTATTTTTTCTCTTGGCTAATGAATGCTAACCAAAAACGGATTGTGGGCTTTGCGTTAAAGAGCCGGTTACCGTCGATGTACAACAACAGAGAAGCTGTAGATTCCGGTGGGCTCATGTCCTACGGGGCGGACCAAGCGGACAGCCACCGGCGCGTCGCATATTACGTGGACAAAATCCTCAAGGGAGCCAAGCCAGCCGACCTGCCCGTGGAGCAGCCCACAAAGTTCGACCTGGTTATCAATCTGAAAACGGCAAAGCAGATCGGTCTGACGATTCCGCAGAAGGTGCTGGGGCGGGCGGACAAGGTGATTAAATAATCGACGAAAACGAAGCCGCGATGCCAAAGCGCTCGAATCAATTTCAGAAGATCGTGACCTACATCGCGGAGCAACTTGCTCCATTGGGTGCGACGGTGAAAGAATCTGTCGAGCTTCCGGAGAAAGGGATGAGCGGTGTATTCGCGAGGTCGATACACTGATCGAGGTTGGTGGGGGCCTTACGCGCGTTCAAATCGCCGTAGAGAGTCGCGATCGCGGTCGGAAGGACGACATAGAGTGGGGGGACCACCTGATCGGAAAATACGCGCTACTTCCTATTGATCGGGTGTTGGCGATCTCAAGGACTGGCTTCTCGGGTGCAGCCAAGCTGAAGGCCGAGCTTCACGGCATCGAGCTTGTATCACCCGAGGAGATCGCCAGCGCAAACTGGCCTTCGAGGTTTCAGAAAGTCGGTATCGCTTCACTCGTAAGTCGACTCGATATGGAGCACATCGAGTTCTATACGACTCCGCCATTCACCGAACGGTTTCCCTTGATGACCGAATCCGGCACGACGCCGGAGGCGAGCGCGATGCAGAAGGAACTGTCCGCGAATTCATTGAAGCAGTGCGGCCTACTGCGATCGCAACCGTACGAAAGTATCTCAGCGAGAAATTCCTTACAATCTACAAGACCCTTGCGGACCTAAAGAAGACCGCGATTCTGGATTCGTCGATGTCCGCGACAGGCCTTACGTTGCTGGTAGGGAATTCGCGGTACAAGATCGAAAAGCTCAGTTTTCGTATTATCGCGCACAATGACCGCACGATCGTTCCCGTTGAGCATCGACGCCTGGGGAGCGAAGCTCTCTTGAGCTCTGGTCGGGTTGGCGATCTTGATTTGGTCATCGCCCAGGCGGCAGGCGCGTCGCAGGGCAAGGTTTTTCTCCAACCGGTGACCACGCGAAAGCGGCGCAAGCGCCAAGCGAAGTGATCCGCTGCGTGCGGGTGGCTCGCAGTTAGTGCAGTTTGTTCTTGCCCGCTTCTGCCAGGATATGGGTGAGGTCATCCACGAGGGGTATCAGGCGAGACGAAGTTTCCATATCACGCTTTTCATTTAGCCATTTACACAACTTGAACAATTCATCGTTTATGCGTAACAGCTGCTGGCAGCGATTGGCGGCACCGCGACTGGATTGATCGGAGCTTTAGCAGGCGCGGGCATTCCCGAATACGAAGCCAAGAGGTACGAGGGGATGATTAAGGATGGCGGCATTCTGATTTCCGTGCACTGCGATAATTCTGAATGGCCGTCTCTGTAACAAACAGCTGTGCGGAGCTAGTTGTTAATCAAAAAACGATTGAAGGAGGTCATGAAAAACGACGGACTAAGGATTTTCCTGTTGTAAAGATCTTGAAACTGTTTTAAAGTCCACCGCCAAGTACGTAGAATCAGCGACAAATCGGAACAAGCGAAGACTAAGGGGAGGTATAGATGGAGCGGAATAAGCAACTTGCATTAGTTGCGGTGGGATTTTTTCTGTCTGGCTGTACGGGGATGACCAAGAACCAGGCCGCTGTGTTCGGCGCAGCGACCTGCGGTATCGTGGGTGGAGCCGCAGGCGCCTCGGTGGGGAATAATGTTGGTGATCGCAGCGATCTTAACCTGGGCATTGGCGCAGGAGTCGGGGCGCTGACGGGAGCATTGATCTGCGGTAGTCTTGCATATTTTTTGACGGAGGAGCCGAAGCCGCCACCACCACCGCCACCACCACCGCCACCACCACCGCCGCCACCACCACCCGCGCCGAAGCCGCCGCCACCTCCGCCACCGCCACCGCCGCCACCTCCGCCGGCGCCGAAGGTTGAGCGAACGATCATCTTGGACGATGTCCTCTTCGACTTCGACAAGAGCAATGTCAAACCGGAAGCCGCGGCCATATTGGATCGGCTGGTGGTCTTCATGAACGAGAACAAAGGCAGCAAGGCTAATCTCTCGGGCCATACGGATAGCGTCGGTACGGAAGCTTACAACCAGCGGCTATCGGAACGCCGGGTGAATTCGGTTAGAGACTACGTTGTCAAGAAAGGCGTCGATAGCGGCCGAATTTCCGGACAGGGGTTCGGTGAAAGCAAACCGATCGCGGATAACAAGACCCAAGAAGGACGAGCGAAGAATAGACGCGTAGAAATCAAAGTCCAATGAATGGGAGGGAGCACGCGAGGCTCTTCCCAATATGGCTGTCAAAGTACTCCAGATCGAATGGTTGTGTGCGGCGCAATGAGCTGCGCCGCACCGCCTCGCAGTTCCTCCCGCCAAACATTAGTGTTACGAATGTCGGAGCAAGCCCGCGAGGTAAACCTCAAGGTGCTTAACCGACGCTTTCACGGCAGCCTCTGCCTTTCCAGCCCAGCTCCATCTCCCGCATATTGACCGTTTCCGGATGGCGGCGATATCCAACTCGAAACAACCTTAGAATACAGAATATGACCCCCCCGGCTAGTCAATGTCAGGGCCTGTCTCAGCATTGACAAATTGGGAGCGTCACTTGTCACACTTCAGTTCAATCTTAGGCGAAATTTAGCCTCTTATTCCTCGACAAATCTGGTTTTCCTTCCGCCTAAATATTACTTTTCTCAGCTTCCGTGTTCGTGATAAGTCTTCCCACGAACGAGGCGCGCAATGAAGAAAGTTGGTTGGTCATCAATCTTGGTTGCAACGTTAGTGCTTGTTTTTGGAGTCGCTGCCGAGGCGCAGCAGCCGAAGAAGGTCCCCCGGATAGGGGCTATCTATCAAATAACGACCCAGCTACTGAGTCCACCCGTTCCGAGGCAATTCGGCTGGGTCTGCGCGAGCTTGGCCACATAGAAGGACAGAACATCGCCATCGAGTACCGATATGCGGAGGGGAAGTCCGATCGGTATCCTGAGCTTGCGGCAGAGTTGGTCCGTCTCAAGGTTGATATCATCGTGGTAGCAGGAGGGGTCCCGACGGTCCGGGCGGCCAAGAATGCGACCAAGACGATTCCTATCGTTATGACGGGCGCTGGGTTCGATCCTGTCGAGGCAGGCTTAGTTGAAAGCCTTGCCCGTCCCGGCGGCAACGTCACAGGCATTACAAACCTTTCCAGAGAACTAGGCGGCAAGCGCCTGGAGCTGCTCAAAGAAGCCGTTCCTAAACTTGCTCGTGTCGCGGTTCTCTACGATCCGGTCAATCCGGGCAGTGTCCTTGAGGTCAAAGAGATTCTCCCAGTCGCGGCGCGTGCGCGGCGGTTAAATATTCAACCCTGGGAGGTACGAGCTGCAGACGGTTTCGAGAAGGTATTCGCTGCGCTAAACAAGGAGCGCCCGGATGGACTCTACGTGCTCGGGACCGCGATAATGACTGCTAACCAAAAACGGATTGTTGGCTTTGCGTTAAAGAGCTGGTTACCGTCGATGGGCACCAGAGAATATGTAGATGCCGGTGGGCTCATGTACTACGGGGCGGACCTCGCGGACAGCTACCGGCGCGTCGCATATTACGTGGACAGAATCCTGAAGGGGGCCAAGCCTGCCGACCTGCCGGTAGAGCGGCCCACAAAGTTCGAGCTGGTAATTAATCTGAAGACTGCCAAGCAGATCGGCCTGACGATTCCGCAGAAGGTGCTGGGGCGGGCGGACAAGGTGATCCGGTGAGGAGTGAAAGGTAAGGAGTAAGGCGCAAGAAATTTTCGATTGCCGATCCTTCGGCCTTGCTCAGAGTCTGTCCTGAGCAGTATGTCGAAGGGACAGATTTTCGATTCCTCCGAAAATGGACCATCAACTCGGGATTAGTCCCTAACCAGAGGGTAGGGGGTGGGGCTGGAGTGCATCTTTTGGCGGGCGGTCAACGTTTGCCGATGCCTAATTCACGTTGCGCCTGATAGAGCGGATTCAGATCGGCTACGTCGCTGGGAAGAATCGGCCGGGAAGATTTCGCATCCTTCATCATGTTTTCAATCAGCGTCCGAATATCCTTATCGCTGATACTGCCGTCCTCGCCAAAAGATTTATAGGCGGAATCGTAGGAAGCGACGGCATCTTCACGAGTGGCTTTCGCCCAATCGATTAGAACCTGGACAGTTCCTTCTCTGTTGTTGCGAATAAAGCGGTTGGCTTTGATGATCGCTTTCACTACTCGTTTCACCTCGTCCGGTTGCTGTTCCAGTTTTCTTACCGACGTAGCCATGCCGTTATAGGGAAATTTGACGATCTCTTCAGTCTTGACGAGCACGTTAAATCCCATTTTCTTGCCTTTGAGCTCGTCCGGCGGCGCGACTACAACGACATCGACGACGCCTTGCTGCAGCGCCGCGAGGCGGGCCGGCGACGGTCCGAGCGCGAGAACGCGAATCTCTTTTTCGGGATCGATGCCGAAATGCTTGACAACCCGGCGCGTGACGATCTCGACGTTGGTGCCATAGGAACCGATGCCAAAGGTTGAACCCTTTAATTGGTTAACCGTTTTGATTCTCGGATGAGATACAAAATAGAGGGGCGGCCGGTCCACGGAGACTGCGATTAGTTTTAGCGGACTGCCTTTTGCCGCAGCGCCAACGATCGAACCGATCAGGCTAGTGTAATCGAGTTCGCCGCTCACCAAGGCCGCGATGACGACATTTGTTCGGAGCGCGACAATTTCGCACTCAATTCCTTCCTCCTTAAAAAAGCCCCTTTTTTGCGCGACGCCGACGGAAAGATTCGATAGATTATAATTCGCCACGCCGACTTTGATGCTGTCCGCGCCGTAAACAAACCCGGTCACAGTCAGAAAGCCGAATACGAGAGACGCCGTGATGCCAAGCGTGCTTCTTCCGCGGACTGGTACAACGGTCTTTGTCATCGAATCATTAGCGGGCTAAGCCGATTGTCGAAGCAATGCCGAAGAACAGAAGCCAACATAGCGCGCCGGTAGCAATCATCGGTGACTTCCTCAGGAATGCTTCTGACTTGCTTCAGGAACATGCGAGTAAGAACGCAACTCGGCTAATCGTTCCGTGCGCGCCCACGGCGTCAACGGTTTTCCGTCGGCGAGAGCTTGAAGCTCGCGAACCCAAATCTTGCGCTGGAGAATCAGTGCCATGTCGGAACGGCCGAGATTTTCGTATTTCCGCAGTTCGATTGGGCCTTGGCCAACTTGAACGGCGTAGTCCTGCACCCAAACGATATTGGCTTTGTCATCACCTTCCAAATCTTGAATGCGAATGTCGCCGCGCAGGACAGCCGCGCCCAATTCGTTCGGCGAGCGTCCCAACTTGCCGGTGCGAGCGGCGTGACGCGCTTTCACCGCTTCACCTTCTATTCCGTCCCGCACATGTTGCACGTCCAATTGGAAACTGGCGTGGTGCTCGTCGTCGATCGGCACACGCCAGGCGATGTGGTCTCTGTCCGACTCTTTGAAGAGAAGAACATTGGGCATGCCATAGTGTAGATACTGCACCCGTCCGGTTGACGTTGTGGTCGTCACCATGAGTCCCCATTCGGTCTCTTCTTGCAAGACCGCAGGAATTTCGCGCGGACGCCGTAGAAAGAATTCGGACTCTTTGTGGGTGAACGGAATGTGAACTGGATCGTTCTCGATGTTATTCAGAAAATTACAGGGTCTGACGTAGGTTTCGGTCCAAAGATCTTGATTCTCGAAGTCCGGATAACACGCCAAAGGCGGCGGCTCGCCCTCGCCGAAATAGACGAAGATAAAACTTAAGTATTCGCGGGTCGGGTAGCTCTTGATGCGAACTTTTTCGGCAAACGATTCATTTTCCGCGGGCTGCTCGATACACTGGCCGGAGCCGTCGAATTTCCAGCCGTGAAAGCGGCAACGAATGCAGTCGTCCTCGACCCACCCGGACGAAAGCTGCGCTCCTCTGTGCGGACAACGAAATGCCACGGCGCGGGGAATTCCATCCTCGTCGCGGTACAACGTAAACTCTTCATTCATGATGCGCAGCGGCTTGGCCCAACCTGGTTGCAAATCGTCCGCGCGGTAAACGGGATGCCAGAACTTTCTCATATACCGACCGGCGATTGTTCCGGGGCCGGTCGGGAAACAATCCATATAGTCGATTTTTGGCATTTACCTATCTCCTAGCGCAGCGAAATGTCACGACATAGGGCACGCCACTCTCGCCGCGGTAGAGGGTATAACTCTCGCTCATGATCATGATCGGTTTGGCCCAGCCGGGGAGCAGATCTACGGAACGGTAGACTGGATGCCAGAATGAGCGCATGTAACGCCCGCCGACTGTGTCAGGTCCGGTAGGATATTGATCCATGTAGCTGTCCATAGTGGAATTCCTCAATGTCCCTCTCGGGGATCATCTAAATCCTGCCTTCAGGCGAAGTGAATGTTCGTCATGCCGGTCCTTCGATGGGACTCAGGATAAACTCCCGGCGGCATCCAGGTTTGTTTTCAGTTCAAGTTCAAAAACCGCCTGGATTCCGTTATCGAAGGTAATGGTACGACGTAAGGGCATGGGTAAAGAAGTGAACACGTCGGTGAGCTTTTTAGCCACAGGCTCGGCAGCTTTGTTTGGTTGGCCTAAATTCACAAGCGAAGTGCAACACTTTTTGTATAAGGTATTGGCAATTGATGTGATTGAAGCCGCGCTGTTAGACGGACCGGAGTTTTCGCGTGTAAAGAGGTATCGATGACGCGATGTAAAGAAGAAACCATAACCGTTCGAGGACGAAA
>DASPXM010000206.1:0-12252 GCA_035637295.1 Verrucomicrobiia bacterium | reverse complement strand
CGGCGACGAGCGCCGCACACAAATTATCGACCGTACCGACGAGATCTCTATCGAAGACACGATCGTCGACGAAGACATGGCAGTGACCATATCGCACGATGGTTATATCAAACGCAACCCGATCACTCTTTACCGCGCGCAACGGCGCGGCGGCAAGGGCAAGATCGGCACGACGACCAAAGAAGAAGATTTTGTCGAGTACCTTTTTATCGCCTCGATGCATTCGTACATTTTGTTTTTTACCACCATCGGCAAAGTCTATTGGATCAAAGTGCACGAACTTCCCCAGGCGAGCCGCGCGGCCAGGGGAAAACCGATTGTCAACCTGCTCAACCTCGAACCGGGCGAGAGAGTTTCGGCTTTCCTTACCGTACGGGAATTTCAGGAGGGCCGATATATCGTATTCTCGACCAAGAACGGGCTGATCAAGAAAACTGAATTGATGGCCTACTCCAACCCGCGCGCGTCGGGAATTCGCGCCATTGGGCTTGAAGACCGGGACGAAGTGATCGGCGTGCGTCTCACTGACGGCCAGCAGGAGATTATTCTCTCGACGGCGGACGGCCAATCGATTCGTTTTAAGGAAGAACAGGTTCGTCCGACCGGGCGCGGCACTTTCGGCGTCGTCGGCATGAAGCTCGATCCTGGGGACAAAATCGTCAGCATGGAAATACTCACTCTTGGCTTTGATGTTTTAACGGTTTCCGAAGGCGGCTTCGGAAAGCGCACCGCGATGGATGAGTACCGTCTGCAGTCGCGCGGCGGCAAGGGCATCATCACGATGAAGACCACGGATAAGACCGGCCGGGTCATCGGGGTGCAGCAGGTAACTGAAGAAGATCAGCTGATGCTGATCACTAACATCGGCAAAATCATTCGGCTGCGCATTAAGGATATTCGAGTCATCGGCCGCAACACCCAGGGTGTGCGCTTGATTGAGATCGAGGAAGGCGAACGGGTCGTTTCGCTGGCACGCTTGGCGGAAAAGGAAGAAGAAGGGGACGAGGAAGAGCCGAAAGTCGAAGAATAGTTGCCTGCCTCTCCGGGAAGTTTCGCAGTGCAAAGTTCGCAATTTTGTCTATCCAATATATCTTCCGCATAATCGGTCATGCCTAGTGGGATCGGAGTTGTTGGCGCTGGCGCTTGGGGAACCACGCTAGCCAAGGTCCTTGCCGAAAAGGGCGAGCAGGTGGTGCTCTGGTGTCATGGCGCCGATAGCTTCCGGCAAATAGCCGACAAGAGAGAAAACCAAGCCTATCTTCCGGGCATCGCGCTCCCGCCCAATATCGAAGTTACTCAGTCCCTCGACGAAGCTGTCGAAAGCAAGTTTCTGGTGATTTGCGCGGTGCCGTCGCACGCAGTGCGGCAAGTTTTTACCAAATCCGCAGCCAAGATCGAGCCGGAGACGGTGCTTCTCTGCGGCACCAAAGGGATTGAGGAAGGAAGTATGAAGACGATGGGGGAATTGTTGTTTGAGATTCTTGGTCCAGAACGGAAAAATCGTCAGGCGTTCCTTTCCGGTCCAACCTTCGCGATTGAGGTGGCGCGCCGGCTTCCTGCGGCTGTTACAGTTGCGGCGTATGACGAAGGGGTGGCGAAAACGATCCAAGAAATTTTCAGCACGCAGAACTTTAGGGTCTACACGTCGCCGGACATCATCGGCGTACAGATGGGTGGCGTCGTGAAAAATGTTATCGCCATTGCCGCCGGCATCAGCGATGGTTTGAGCTTGGGGCAGAATGCGCGTGCAGCGTTGGTCACGCGGGGATTGGCGGAGATGACCCGCCTGGCAGTGCGCATGGGCGCGGATCCGATGACGCTTGCGGGGCTACCGGGATTGGGCGATTTAATTCTCACTTGTACGGGTGACCTGAGCCGAAATCGCACGGTCGGGTTACAGATCGCTAGCGGTAAAAGCTTGCAAGAAATCACGGCATCGACCCGTACGGTGGCCGAAGGCGTGCGCAATACCCGCTCGCTTCATTCCTTGGCCGCGCGCCTCAGAATCGAAATGCCTATTGTCGACCAGATGTATCAAGTGCTTTATGCCGGCAAAAAACCCGGCGCGGCGGTGCGCGACTTGATGCAGCGCTCATTGAAGCCCGAAGCGGGCTAAAATTGACATCACTGGGTCGGTATGATTCATATAACTACTTGGCTGTTTAGGCGGCCCGAGGGAGCCTTATTACTATGAAACGAACCTATCAACCGAGCAATATACGGAGAAAACGGACGCATGGTTTTCTCGCCCGCATGCAAACACCCGGTGGGCGAAATGTGCTCAAGCGCCGCCGCGCCAAAGGGCGCAAAAGACTGACAGTAACCGTACCACCGAAGCGCGCACGTACGTAATTTCGTCACTGGAGATGTCGCTGAAAGGGACGGAACGGTTCCCGAAAACGGCCCGCCTGAGAAGTCGAGCGGAATTCTTAAAACTGTCGCGCGCCGGCAGCAAGGTTCAAACCGCAAATTTCGTCGTTATCAGCAAGTCGAACGACAAGAATGAGACCCGGTTGGGGATCACTGTCAGCGGCAAAGTCGGCAATTCGGTCGTTCGGAATCGAATCAAGCGACAGGTCCGTGAGGTTTTTCGCCGACGCCGTGCCGTTTTTCCGCCGGCCACCGATTTTGTCATCATCGCGCGCAGAAGTGCCGCCGGCCTCCTTGGGAATGCGATTGCCAATGAACTCCAAAGTGCTCTGACTGACCAACGCAATCGGCGAAAATTATGAGTGAAATGGTTCGCAAGCTTTTGGCCATGCTGCTCTCGGGTTATCACCAGTTCGTGTCGCCTTTACTGCCACCTGCCTGTCGGTTTTATCCCAGCTGTTCAGCATACACGGGAGCCGCGATTCGGCGATATGGAGTGCTCAAAGGAATTGCCAGCGGCGTCTGTCGGATCGGTCGTTGTCACCCGTGGCATCCTGGTGGATACGATCCGGTGAAATGATTTTAATCGATGGATAAACGCGCAATCATCGGCATCGCACTTTCGATCCTCGTGCTGGTCGTCTATCAGCAGTTGGTGACGCACTTTTACGGCCCGCCATCTAGCACTTCCGCTCCAGAGACGGAAAAAGGTGTCCCGGAAAAAGCTACGCAGCCGTTGCAAAACACCGCGCCATCGCCGGCGCCGTCAATGCCTGCCGCACCCGCCGACGTTCCGGCCTCGCGATCGGCTAAAGAAATTACGGTCGAGACCGACAATTACACGGCCGTGTTCACGACCCAGGGCGCGCGGCTTAAGAGTTTCAAGCTCAGAAGGTTTCGCAGCTCCGTCGACGAAAACAGCCCGCCATTGGAAATCGTCCAGACTGCGCCCGGCGTGCCGCTACCGTTGGGAGTTCGATGGCAAGCTCCCGCACCGTTCGAAGACAACGAATTGGTTTACTCGGTTCAAGGCGGCGATCTTAAATTAACGGGCGAAGCCAAAGCGACGCTGGTTTTTCAAGGACAAACTTCCAGCGGCACAGTGATCACCAAATCATTCGCCTTTTCCGGTTCCGCTTATCCGATTCAACTCGAGGTTTCGGTGAAAGCCGCCGACGGCACGACGCCGATTCCGGAGCTCTTATTGACTGACAAGAGCGATCATTCCGTGCCAAATCACGGCGCTCCTTTTGAAGGATTTATCGCGTTGGTCGATAGCAAGATCCGGCGTGAACCACCAGCGGAGGCGGCGAAGGGACACGAGTTTTCCGGCGACGTCTCGTGGGCCGGGTTCGGGCACACTTATTTTTTCTTTGCGTTGCTGCCGGACAACGGGGCACAACATAAACTGGCGGTCCATCAAGACGGCCCAGCGCTAACGGGAGCCATCAGCGGACCGGCAGGGAGCGACCGCTATACGCTATTCATTGGGCCAAAGGAACTCGATACTTTGAAGCCCTTGGGCAGAGGCTTTGAACGTTCGATCGACTTCGGCTACTTCGGGTTTATCTCGATCCCGTTTCTTTACGTGCTTCATTTTTTTCATCGTTTTACGGGAAGCTACGGCCTCGACATTATTTTGCTGACGTTCCTGATCAAGCTCTTAATGGCGCCATTGACCCACAAGAGTTTCGTTTCGATGAAGCAAATGCAAAAGCTCCAGCCGCAGATGGAGCGGTTGAAAGAAAAATACAGCGACGATAAGGAGAAGCTGAACAAAGAGATCATGGAGCTTTACCGTCGCAACGGCGTCAATCCGCTCGGTGGCTGTTTGCCAATGGTTCTCCAGTTTCCCGTCTTCATCGGTCTATACAACGCTTTGAGCACGCCCATCGAACTGCGCCACGCGCCGTTTATGTGGATCAAAGATCTCTCCCGCCCCGACTGGGAATCACTGCCTTTTACCTTTGGGAGTTGGCACCTTGGCATTCCCATCCTCACCATACTCATGGGAGCGAGCATGTTCTTGCAGCAATGGATGACCCCCTCGGCCGGCGACCCCAATCAACGAAAGATGATGATGCTGATGCCCTTAATGTTTACTTTCATGTTCGTGTCATTTCCAGCTGGACTGACGGTTTACTGGCTGGTCAATAATCTTCTCAGTATCGGCCAGCAATATTGGATCAATCGCAACGTCAAATAGGCCGATTGAGGAAAGGTTTGAGTCATGGATTTCGTGGAAACCGAAGGCGATACTATAGATGACGCCATCGAAAATGCGCTCAGATCGCTCGGCGTGGCGCGGCATAGGATCACTGTCGATATCGTTTCCGAGGGACGAAAGGGAATCTTCGGGTTCGGCTCCCAAAAAGCCAAGATTCGTGCGGCGCTGACAAAATCGACTTTCGATTTGAATGCTTCCGAAGCGACATCGACCATTAGTGACGAACAGACCGTACCGGTCGATGATTCAATAGCCGTCGATAAGGCGAAGACTGCTCTGCGGCAAATCTTGGACCTGATGGGCGTCAAGGCAACGATAGAAGAGAAACTAGCCGCGACCGGCGACGAAACGGTCCTGGAAATCCAAGCCGAGAACAGCGGCCTTCTGATCGGACGCAAAGGCCAGACTCTGGAAGCTTTACAGTACCTTATCACTCGCATCGCCGGCGAGCGCCCGGGCCATGAAGGACGCCACCTCGTAGTCGACATTGAAAATTACCGTGCGCGACGCCGTAAGTCACTCGAGGACATGGCGTTGCGCCTGGGCGAAAAAGCCAAACGGCAGCGAAAGACGGTAACCGTGGACGCGCTCAGCGCCGCCGATCGGCGGATCATTCACGCAGCGCTGCAAGACGATCCCTGGGTGTCGACCAAGAGTCTTGGCCAAGGCTCCTATCGCCGGTTGCTGATCATTCCGGAAGGGGACCGCAAGAAAAAGGAAGCAGCGAATCCAGCTACAACAGAAAGACCGGACACCAGTGCGCAAGAAAAAGCTGGAAAACCCACTCCCGCTCGCGTCACCGAAAACGAGGGGTAGCGGAGCTGCAAATGTTCTGGAACACGTGACACTCCAATAACGCTTTGTTGACCGACTTCCGTCCGTTCTCTATAGTGAATCTATGATC
This sequence comes from Verrucomicrobiia bacterium, assembly GCA_035637295.1. Taxonomy (GTDB): domain Bacteria; phylum Desulfobacterota; class Binatia; order UBA9968; family UBA9968; genus DP-20. The sequence continues at coordinate 6,751 of DASPXM010000206.1, read as the reverse complement.
AACCGCCGCAAGACTAGACAGATTCAGCTCGGCAAGTTGAAAGTGGGCGGAGACGCACCGATTACCGTCCAGTCGATGACCAAAACCGACACCCGCGACGTGCGCGCCACGGTGCAACAAATTTGGGATCTAGAGGCGGCGAGCTGCGACATCGTGCGCTGCGCTGTGCCGGTGCGCGAAGCGGCGGAAAAACTCGGTGAAATCAAGAAAAAGATCCGAATCCCGCTGGTCGCCGACATTCACTTTAACTACAAGCTCGCCTTAATCGCGATCGAGCAGGGGGTCGACGGCTTGCGTCTCAATCCCGGCAACATCGGCGCGCGAAAGTACGTCGAGGAAGTCGTCAGGGCCGCCTCCGAGCGAAAAATTCCGATTCGTATCGGCGTCAATGCGGGGTCGTTAGAAAAAGACCTGTTACAGAAATACAAAGGACCAACCGCCGAAGGCATGGTCGAGAGCGGGCTACGCCATATCCACATTCTCGAAGACGTCGGCTACAACGAAATTAAAATCTCGCTCAAGGCTTCCGACCCATTGATGATGATCGAAGCCTATCGCACCCTCGCCGGCAAAGTCGATTATCCACTTCACCTCGGCGTCACGGAAGCCGGCACGCCGACTGTTGGCACGATCAAGTCCGCAGTCGGCTTAGGCACGTTACTGGCCGAAGGCATCGGTGACACCATCCGCGTCTCTCTTGCCGCCGATCCGGTGGAAGAGGTGCGCGTTGGCAGGGAGATACTCAAGGCACTCAAACTCAAGACGGAAGGGCTTACCTTCGTGGCTTGTCCTTCTTGCGGCCGCGCCGACGTTGATCTAGTCGCCCTGGCCAAAAGTGTCGAAGAACGAATGTTGCCCTACAGCAATCTCGATATCCACGTCGCGGTGATGGGTTGCGAGGTCAATGGTCCCGGTGAAGCGCGTGCGGCCGATCTCGGCGTTGCCGGTGGCAAGGGCATCGGCTTGATCTTCAAGAGAGGCGAAGTCATCCGCAAAGTCCCCGAAACGGACATCGTCGACGCTTTGATGGAAGAAGTCCAAAAGTTCGCCGCTGAAAAAAAGGCTGAGCAAGCCACGGTTGTGGCGGACGCCTAGCTTTTACTATCTCGCTTCGCTAAGTTCTCCCAGTCACATCATGCGCTGGAGCAAATCACTCATACCCACACTCAAGGAAGACCCTGCCGATGCCGAAGTGATCAGCCATAAACTCCTTGTCCGCGCCGGCTTCATTAGGCAAATCAGCCGCGGCATCTATGACTACTTTCCGCTGGCGCTGAGAGTCATTCGCAAAATCGAACAAATCGTGCGCGAGGAAATGAACCGGGCCGGAGCGCAGGAACTACTCATGCCGATCTCCTCTCCCGCCGAACTTTGGCAGGAGAGCGGCCGCTGGGAAATGTACGGCAAGGAACTGCTGCGCTTCAAAGACCGCCACGAGCGCGATTTCTGCCTCGGCCCGACGCACGAGGAGATCGTGACGGATCTGGTGCGTCGTTCAGTACGGTCTTATCGCGAGCTGCCATTCAATCTTTATCAGATCCAAACCAAGTTCCGCGACGAAGTGCGGCCGCGGTTCGGCTTGATGCGCGGCCGTGAATTTATCATGAAGGACGCGTACAGTTTTCACACCGATGTCGAAGACTGCCGGCGCGAATACGACAACATGTTCCAGACCTATAACCGCATCTTCACGCGTTGCGGTTTACGCTATCGGCCCGTGGAGGCCGACACGGGCGCCATCGGCGGAAGTCTATCGCATGAATTTCAAGTGCTGGCGGAGTCCGGCGAAGATGCGATTGTCAGTTGCAATAGCTGCGACTATGCCGCGAATATCGACAAGGCCGAGGTAAAGGCGCGGCGATCTACCGGTCGTGACATCGCCCACGAGTCGCTGCCATTGGAAAAAGTTCCGACGCCGGGAAAGAAAAGCGTTTCCGATGTCGCGGAGTTTCTCAAACTTCCCGCAGACAAATTCATCAAGACACTCGTCTATAAAACCGAAGATGGTGAGCTCGTCGCGGCGCTGGTACGAGGCGATCACGAGACCAATGAGCTCAAGCTTCGCACCGTGTTAGAATGCAAACGCCTTACCTTAGCTGACGAAGCGGCGGTAGCGTCGGTGGCTGGTGTTGTGCCCGGATTTCTCGGACCGATCGGGTCGAAGCTGCGCACGGTGGCCGATCTATCCATCCAGGGCATGCGCGACGCCGTTACCGGTGCCAATGAGGTCGACGCCCACTTCATTCACGTCGATCAAGAGCGCGATTTCACTCCATCGGTTTTTGCCGATCTGCGATTCGTGATAGCCGGCGATGCTTGTCCGCGCTGCGAGCGCGGAGTGCTCGAAGCCCACCGGGGCATCGAAGTAGGCCAGGTATTTTATCTGGGTACCAAATACAGTGAAACGATGGGTGCGACCTATCTCGATGCCGAGGGGCGCGGACGGCCCATCGAGATGGGCTGTTACGGCATTGGCATCAGCCGTTTGGTCGCCGCCGCCATCGAACAGAATCACGACGTCAATGGCATCATCTGGCCGTTTTCTATCGCGCCGTTTCATGTTCTGTTGCTGCCGATCAACTACAAAGACAAAGTCATTCGTGAAGCGGCCGATAAGCTCTATCAAGAATTACAACAACAAGGCGTCGAGGTATTGGTCGACGACCGCGACGAACGGCCGGGAGTAAAATTCAAAGACGCCGATCTGGTGGGGATTCCCTTGCGCGTAACCATCGGTGCCAAGGGTTTGGAAAAGGGTTGTATCGAACTGCGCTGGCGCCACGATGGTAAGACCGACGAAATTCCCGTCGCCGATAGCGCAAATAAACTGCACACGATCCTGACACAAGCACTGCAGGCATAAACGATGGCTTCCACGCTCGAGCTGGTTCGTAAACGCGGGTCCATGCACGAGCGTTTGATCGTCGCTCTCGACGTCGACGATCTGGAGCAGGCCAAAGAGTTGGTACGGGTTCTCGCCGGCGAAGTCGGTATGTTTAAAGTCGGCAAGCAGTTATTTACTCATGCCGGTCCCCAGGCGGTGCGTTTGATTCAGGAACTCGGCGGGGAAATTTTTCTCGATCTCAAATTTCACGACATTCCCAGCACCGTCGCCAAGGCGGCCATCGAAGCGACTCGCTTCGGCGTCAAGATGTTCAATGTCCACGCCTCAGGAAGCCTTGAGATGATGCGCACGACGGTGAAAGAAGTGCGTCGTGTTTGCCGGCAAGAGCAGCGGCGCAGGCCGATCATGTTGGCGGTGACCGTGTTGACGAGCTTGAATCAAGACGATCTCACGCGAGTCGGCGTCGAAGCTAAGGTCGCCGATCAAGTAGTCCGTTTGGCGCTGCTCACCAAGCAAGCCGGAATGGACGGCGTCGTTGCCTCGCCCCATGAAGTTGCCGATATCCGTGAAGCCTGCGGCCGCCGTTTCGTTATTGTCACTCCCGGTATAAGATCCACGGCAGCGAACCGGAACGATCAGCTGCGCGTGATGACTCCCGCCGAGGCCGTGCGTGCCGGCGTCGACTATATCGTCGTTGGCCGGCCAATTCTGGAAGCTAAAGATCCGGTCGGCGCCGCGCGCGCGATCGTCGCCGAGATGGAGACACGGCGGTAAGGGGGTTTGTCGAGGCCCGCGTATTATCCTTCGCGAATCCAATCACCCTTCCCGCCAAGATCATGAGTCCTTGTACCGGTCACGGCGTGACAAACCACTGCTATTTCCAAAAACGATGAAAGTGATGCACGGGGCTATGACCGGCGCCGACCGCGAAACCTTTTCGAATTGCCTCGGTGATGTATTTCTTCGCGAGAGCGACGGCTCGTTCGACCGATTCACCTTTTGCCAGATAGGCAGCAATTGCTGCAGAAAAGGTACAGCCGGTCCCGTGCGTGTTCTGAGTGCGAATGCGCGGCGCGACCAGCGCCGAAAATGTTTTTCCGTCGTAAAACAGGTCGACAGCAGCACCTTTGCGATGACCGCCTTTAATCACGACGCTTTTCGCCCCCAACTTAACAATTCGCCTGGCGGCCTCTGTGATGTCCTCGGACGTGCGTAGCTCCATGCCTGTGAGCTCTTCAGCCTCGGGAATGTTCGGCGTTACCACCGCCGCTAAAGGAATCAGACGAGACAACAGCGCGGCGACGGCTTCTTGCTCGATCAACAGATCACCAGAAGTGGCTACCATGACTGGATCGACAACCAGATTTTTCAGACGATGCCCGCGGATTTTTTTCGCGACGGTGTCAATGATTGCCGTGTTGGCCAGCATGCCCGTCTTCACCGCACGCGCGCCAATATCGTCGATCACGGCATCGATCTGAGCACCGACAAGACTCGGGCTCAATGCCAGGACTTGCGTTACGCCGACCGTGTTCTGCGCCGTGATCGCAGTAACCGCCGACGTGCCGTAGACACCTAGGGCCGCAAAGGTCTTGAGGTCAGCCTGGATGCCCGCGCCAGCACCGGAATCAGAGCCGGCGATAGTGAGCGCTTTGCGAATGGAGTTCATCGAGGGTAATCGTAGCAAAGCCGGGCGGCCGTTACGAGGGTGTTTACTTCAATGTTCCGATATCAGCTGTGGAGTTGCTGCGAAACCGAGGCAAGACCAAAAAACGTGAGCGGTGATTATTTGAAATCTTTCGACAACAAAAGGACGAGTTCGGCTGTTCGAGTAGAGAAAATTTCAGCCAAGAGCGATCTAAGAAAAGCCTTTGCTATACGCATCCGCGTGTTTGTCAAAGAGCAGGGGGTGCCAGCGGAAATTGAGCTCGATCGTGACGATAAGCGTGCGATTCATTTCCTGGCTATCAGTGCAGGAAAAGCCATCGGTACGGCGCGCATCGTGATGCGACAGGAGACCGTGAAGATCGGGCGGATGGCGGTGTTGAAAAAGTACCGAGGCAAAGGCGTGGGGATGAAGTTGTTGGAGCGGGCGGTTGTTGTGGCAAAGAAATTAGGCGCGCGCAAGATTTATCTTCACGCACAGGTTCCAGTGATTGGTTTTTACGAAACTTTCGGATTTCATTGCGTTGGTCCCGTGTTCGACGAAGCCGGCATTCCTCATCGAAAAATGATTTTGGAAGAGGGCAGTAACCGCAAAGGCATGTCCTGATCCCTTCGACGGAGTCTATCCTGAGCGCGTCGAAAAACTCAGGATAGATTTCGTCGAAGGAACGCAAAGGGCGCAAAGCAGAGAACCAAAGAAATCAGAGTGACTCGCGCAAAGGCGCGAAGGCCGCCAAGGGGGAGCTTGTCATTTCGACCTAAGGGAGAAATCTTTCTCCGATCCCTCACATTCGTTTGGGATGACGGGGTTTGGCCCGTCACTTTGCGTTCTTGGCGTCTTGGCGCGAGAGTAATCCGAAGCACCCGGCTACGACTGCTTGGAAACGAGGACCATCGGACCGGTGGGCGCTGCGGTTGTGCCGACGGGTTCGAGGGTAACGGCGAAGGTTTCCACTGGCAATTCACTCCGTGTCGTTTTGATGTGTAAGCCGCCTTGGCCTTTTGGATTTGTCTCCACCGTGCCGACGTAGCGCGGCGGAGACTGCTGCGCGATGGTCCACACGGCATACATCTTCCCTTCGGGTGCCGAAGGTAAATCGCTGACGAAGATGTGACCCTCACCCGATTGATTCCAGAGAAAGCGCCCTTTCGCGGTCGGTGTCGGTCCTGCTCCGTAGAGCGGCAAATCACGCGTTGCCGGATCGCGCAGAAGATTGACGACGGAGCTGTAAACCGAGTATCGATAGTCATAATAGGTCCCAGTTAGAACCACGCCGATGATGCAAGCCGCAATGATTCCCGTAATTCTCTGCCAGCCGCGCGTTTGTTTCGGTTGAGCGACTGTAATGGGAACGACTTTGTCGCCGGCGATCTGCTGAAGGATTCGGTCCTTCACCGCCGGCGAAGGAGTCATGGGTTGTAGCGAGCGGTGAAGGAGATTGAGCGTTTCTCCGGTCTCACGCAGGTACGCGTCGCAGAGCGGGCAGCCCGCCGCGAGATGAGCTTCGAAATCCTTTAACTCTTGGCCGTCGAGCGCGCCGAGAGCGTAGATTTCGCCCTGCTCGCGCCAGTATTCGTGTTCCGCCGTGGCCATCACCCTACCTTCGTTCCCAACATGTCCCTTAGGCGCTGAATGCCCGAGCGCATTCTGGTTTTCACCGTACCTAACGGCTCTTTCAACCGATTGGCAATTTCGCTTTGGCTCAGTCCGTCAAAGTACGCCAGTTCCAAGACCTTTCGCTGCGCTTCCGGCAAATTGGCCAAAGCACTATTCATCGTAAGCTTGGTTTCGGATTCCGCCGCGCTGGATTCCACATTATCGCTGGACTCCGCCTTGGCCGGATCATCCGTCAAGATAAAGCTTCTTTCCATTCTACGTATGGAACGGAGCTTATCGATTGCCCGGCTGCGCGCGATATTGACAATCCATGCTTCCGGGCTGCCGCGCTCTTCGTTATATCGATTGGCTTGGTGCCAAACCTGCACGAAAACTTCCTGAAGAAGATCCTCTGCATCCGAGCTCATCCTGAGCATGCGCATCGCCAAGGTGAAAACCAGGGAAGAGAAATGGTCGTAGAGCTGGCTGAATGCCTCGCGATCTTGATTCGCAGTTTGGCGAATTAGATAGACGGGTGAATTTTGAGAATCGGCGCTCAGGGGTGTTTCCCTCGCTCGTCAATGGATAGTCGACATCGATAAACGGCGGCATTCTAGCCCCGCCAATCTTCTAGCACAAACCCT
>DASPXM010000205.1:0-6279 GCA_035637295.1 Verrucomicrobiia bacterium | reverse complement strand
GGATGGTGGACATGAAGATCTCCTGAAAGATTGGAGGAATGGAGTAATGGAATGTTGGATTAATGGGTGACTCGGAATTCGTCCTACCCAATATTCCAGTACTCCAGTATTCCATCACTCCAGTTCTTTAGTCTCTGATCTCTTGCGTAAACCATTCGAGCGGTAGCGGGTGGCCGAGTCCCTTGGCTTTGGCGAGACTGTACGCTGTTCCTCCCACGGCGGCGAACTGCAAACCTTGTGTTCCTTGGTTGTTGAGAAAAGTGATTTGCTGATCGTTTGTCCTGCCGGCCCAGCGCCCAGCCATGATATCCGGAACAGTGCCAATGTTAGGATTATCGAGCTCGGAATGCGCCGAAGAAGGGATTTTCTTCTTTTCTTCCGCGTTGCCGGCAATGAAGCCGAACATGCCGTCGCTGCCGGTGACGACTTCGGGCGCGCTACGATCGGCGAACAGCGTGGAGGTGCCGAGGCGAGCTCTAACGTCGGCGCGCGCGAGTACGTCAGAGCCGGTTTCGTTGTTGCGCACGTTGTTGATGTGCATGCCGGGTTCTAGCCATTCGGCTTTGATCACCGGAACCACAGAGTCTGTCGTCAGTGACACAATGTCGGCACCCTTTAGCGCCTTCTCCGGCGCGTCAACGGCGATCACCTCGATATCTAGCTTTTCCGTTATCTCCGCAGCGTAGGCTTCGCGGTTTGCTTTGGTCGGGCTGAAAACGCGCATGACTTCGATTGCTCGAACATGCTTGATCGCTTCAGCGTAGCTTCGCGCCATGCCGCCCGAGCCGATCATCGCGAGTACTTTGGCATTCTTTCGCGCCAAATACTTGGTTCCGAGTCCGGCGCAAGCGCCGACACGCATATGCTGCAGATAACCGTCGTTCATCAGCGCCAGCGGCTCGGCGTTGCGCGAGCTGAGCAAGAAAATCAAGCCGCAGTATCGGCCGCGCTCCATGCAAAATTTATCTTCGACCATGAAGCCTTCCTGGTTTTCCCAAGCGAGCATGTCGGACTTCATGCGGATGGCGAAAACGCCGAGCTTGCGCGACGCGCCTTCCATCGTACCCCATCGATAATAGTGCGGCTCCTGCGGCACATAAAAGTCGATGCGCGGCCGGTAACCTGCACGATGGTCGTTCAGCTCCCGGTAGGCGTCTTCCATCGCCTCGATGGAGGTTTTCATGTCGAGCACCTGCTGGATATGTTCGTTGGTTAAAAAAATCATTGCACGCTACTCCTTGGGGCGCTTTGACGAGTAAAATCTTAAGATGTCGTATCCGAGTTCGATATAGCCCGTCCGTCATTGCCTGTAAACCCCGCAAACGAGGAGAGCGCAACAACAACAGCGAATATTCCCCGGAGCAATTAGACTCTATCGCACAAATGATTCGACAAATTTTAAAAAAGTTCCATTATTTTCTTTGACCCGAGCGAACTAATTCGGTAAATTCATCGCCTAAAGGTTTCCTGCTTCGATGATCGATCGCTCCTCTATTGACAGCAAATCCATAAAGACGAAAATCTCTGAGGCCGTCCGACGTTGCGCAAGCGTTGGCGCGATTACTTCTGTTTTGCTTTTGGCCGCCCCGTTTGTGAATGTGCCCCGTGATCAGCAGGAACCGACACCACGGGCAGTCGATCGTCCCCAACCCACATCACGCATCGGTATAACGTTGCGTAACGGAGACACTCTCGTTTCGGTTCTCAAGCGTTTGGGCGTTAAACCGCCTTCCGCGCACGCAATGCTCGAAAAAGTTCGGCCGTTCGTCAATCCGCGAAAAATCCGTTCAGGCGATAACTTCCATGTGGTGTTGAATCCTGAAGACCGGTCTGTCGAAGCTATGGAATTCGTCGTCGATGATAATTTGGTTCGTGTCAAGGCGACGGGTGAAGGATGGTTAGCGGAACGGCACGAGATTCCTTTTGTGCGGGAAAGCCGGGTGGTTCGAGGAACGATCAAGGAAAGTCTTTATCAAAGCGGGACTGATGCAGGTCTCTCGCCGCAGCATATCTTGGATTTGGCAAAAATCTTTGAATACGACGTCGATTTCTTTTCTGATTTCCAGCCACGAGATGCTTTCAGCGTCATCGTTGAAGAACTGCACTACGCGGATGGCCGGCGTGGGACGGGGCAGATTCTTGCCGCTGAGCTGGAAGCGGACGATGATATCTTCAGCGCCTTTTATTTTGTCGGCAAGGACGGCAGCGGAGGTTTTTACAATAGTAAAGGTGAGGCGTTGCGGCGTTCGTTCTTGCGCGCGCCATTAAGCTATGCGCGGATCTCTTCGCCTTTCACCACGAATCGACTTCATCCGATTTTCCGCACGTTACGCCCCCATCTCGCGATCGATTACGCTGCCCCCGCTGGCAGTCCGGTCGTGGCCATTGGTCGCGGATGTGTCGATTTTGTTGGATGGCGTAACGGTTACGGTAATGTCGTCGATATCCGCCACTCAGGAAATTACACGTCACGCTACGCGCATTTTTCTCGATTTGCGGCGCATCTTCACAGAGGGCAGTCCGTCGAGCCTGGAGAGGTTATCGGATATGTCGGGCAGACGGGCCACGCCACCGGGCCCCACTTGCATTTCGAATTTTTGCGCGGCACGACAAAGATTAATTTTCTCGACCTTCGCATTCCAAATACCCAACTTCTGGCGGGAGAAGATTTGCCGCGTTTCAACCGCTTGCGCGACCAGCGGCAAGCGATAATGCGCAAAAATACTGACCGCGTCGTCGAGAACGCGCGACAGGGTCCTTAGAGTCTTTTCAATGCAGCGAACTAGCTTCGTTACGAGGGGTGGCGTACGAGAGCAAATGGAAAGACGAGTCGATCGCCGAAGTTATCGGAGTGACGCCAGGATGCGGTTCGCTTCGTTCACCGCATCCTACGTCTTATAGAAGTCGACTCCTGGTCCGGTCACCGCGATCTTAAAATCACTAGTCCCCTCTTACAGCCCGTACAGCGCCTTGGCGTTGTGCGAGAGGATTTTTTCTTTGACGGCGGTGTTAATGCCTTCCATCCGCTGAAATTCATCCAACGCTGTCACCGCACTCGAAGGATCGGTGTGACCGTAGTCGGTGCCGATCACCAAGCGATCCTCGCCGCAGTAGCGAACGATATAAGGCACGTCGTCGTTGGTCTGGCAGGTAACGAAAATCTTGTACTCATCGAACACGTTCTCTGGAAAAGTCCTGCCGCCGGCGCGGTAGCGGATCGCCGCTTCACGATAAATCCACGGCACCCACTGAGCCGACGCTTCGATAAATCCCCAGCGAAGCTTGGGGAACACCTCGTGTAGTTCGCTCATGATGACATCGTAGCAAGCGGTCACGGTCGGCACGCGAAACTGGGCAAAGCGGCCGGCCGGGGCCAAGCGGTACAGATCGGCGTTTTCGGGATTGCCGTTGGCGATGTGCACTGCGATCGAGATGTCGAGATCGCTGGCGACTTGGTAAAGCGGGTAGAAGTATGGGTCCGAAAGATGGCGATTGCCTTCGAGCGGGCGCAAGCAAACTGCTGCAGCGCCGTTGTCTTTGGCGAACTTCACTTCCTCGATCGCCTCTTCGATGCTCATCGTCGGTACCACACAGGAGTAAAACAAACGTCCGGCGCTTTTCTTTGAAATATCGGCCAGCCAATGGTTCCAGCTTCGGCAAAGGGCGATCTCGGCTTCGGGCCTTGTGGTAATGCGCTCGATCCAAAACGTGTTGTGCAACACCTGAACATCGATGCCCAGCTCGTCCATGTGTTTCAGGCGCACATCGACATCGTCCAGCTCGCGTGCCGCCTGCGGCGTCTCGAAATTTCGTCCGGCTCGTTGGGCGAATTCATGGAGCTCGCGCTCGGACAACGTTGGGAAACGGAAGCCCGCGATCTTGTCGTCGATGACCCAGTACTGCCGGGTCGCGTCTTCGGATGTGGAAAATAACTTCGGGCGGAATTTGCGCTCGGAGGGATCGAGATAATCCCAGGTGCGCTCGGTCTCGATCACATGGGCGTCGGCATCGATGATGGGAATTGAATTACGCATGGCGATTTCCCTCCCTTTAGCCCCCGACAAACGAGCCACTGTCTGACGTTATTGCGACGACGTGAAACTGTCAAGATACAATCGAATGAGGTAGTGGTTCAGTTAGCTCAAGATCTCTCACTTCGTTCGAGATGACAGATTAATTGCTTTGCTGTCATTCCGAGCGGAAGCGAGGAATCTTTCTCGACCTGAAGATTCGTAGCGCACTCTAACTGAACCACTACCTCGAATGAGCACTTGTTGCGATAAAACTGGCTCTTGACAGTAGTATTTTGCCATTAGCATATGATGAGTTGCCAGTGAGTGTCCTCCATCGGGGAGGAATGTTTACACGAATGATGTCTGCTTGTCGCGCTGAATGATCAGTGTGCGGAGGAAATCCTATGAGAAGCGCCTATGGGCTAAAAATTCCCGAACCCGATCCGGTGCTCACGCGAGTCGGACCGGACACACCGTGCGGTGAGCTGATGCGGCGCTACTGGCAGCCGGTATGTTTATCGGCGGATCTCAAAGATTTGCCAAAACCGGTGCACATTCTCGGCGAAGATTTGGTCGCCTTTCGCGACGGCGAGGGCAAGGCGGGACTGTTGTTTTTTCGCTGCAGCCATCGCGGCACTTCGCTGGAGTACGGCCGGGTCGAAGCGCGCGGCCTTCGCTGCTGTTATCACGGCTGGCTTTACGACATCGAAGGTAACGTGCTGGAGATGCCGCTAGAACCCGCAGGCAATCCTTTTCTCAAGCAGATCCAACATCCCTGTTATCCCGTGCGCGAGTTCGGTGGGCTGGTGTTCGCCTACATGGGTCCACTGGAGAAAATGCCGGAATTTCCGGTCTACGATGTCTGGCAAAAAGAGCGCGGGCAACTGCAGGCACGCATGGGCCCGCGGGTGGGTGGGCCGGTGAATTGTAATTGGCTCCAGGCGGAAGAAAATCTGATGGACGCGCTGCACACTTTTTGGTTGCACACGCTCCACAGCGGTCCACAGTTTCCGTCACAAGTTTACGGTGTCGACCCTGATGCGTTGCAATACGAAGAAACCGACATAGGCATGCGCTTCGTGTTGACGCGGAAGCTGGGAAACGGCAAGCGGTGGGAGCTTATCTGGGAGATGATCATGCCGCTCAATGTTCATCTGGTCTACACCGACGAGCCGAAAACCGAACGGGTGCGTGCGGTAACCTATTGCGTGCCGATCGATGACACGCACCAACTGGGCGCTAGCATCCGCTGGATTCCAGAGGGCGAAAGTGAAAGTCCTTCCGGCCGCGAGCAACTCGCTCCCGCCGGGCGAAAGAACACGAGCTACGAGTACGCACAGCGCCACCCCGACGACAAAGAAGCCGTTGAAGGCCAGGGTCCGATCGCACTGCACCGCCTTGAGCACCTGGTCACTTCCGACAAAGGCGTCATGATGTACAGAAGTATTCTAAGAAGAGCGATTGAGACAGCGTTGCGCGGCGACGACCCTAAAGGGATTATCCGCGACCCGTCACAGGCCTCGTTCGTTACCACGAGTGCTGGCAGCGTTGTGAAGGATTGATTCGCGATTAAGTTAAGCCGTAGCTAGTGTCCTGACCCAGAAGTTCGCGACATAAAAATCTCCCCTTCCCCTCTTTTCCAAACTGATCGTTAGCCATAACCGGACTTGCTGGACACGGAGGGTGAAAGCAGATGTGGAGCAAAGTTGAGTGCCATGAATTTCCAGGTTGCGGCAATGTCATCGAGACGTTGGATTCCTAGCCAAAGAGATTTGGTACCAGGCTCGCCGTCGCTTCGGCGGCCGAGAAAGCCACCGAGGCCAGCTACCATGCGGACGGCTTCTTTTAGCGTGGGCGGTTGATCCGGAGGTCTTGGATCTTGTCGAACAAAACAATACAAGGCTTTCCACTCGGCTTCTTCAAAGAAAACCGAGCACGGCACATCGGGAGTCTCGCGTCCGAGCTTGGTCAAGTGAAAGATCCGCCAAGCCACGATCATGTCGATGGCCAGACACGCCTCAAGGCGATCAGCGCTACCCAACTGGCGCTCTTCGATCTTGCAACCGCTTTTCAAGGTGCGGTGATAGACTTCAATCCCCCAACGTTTGGCGTACCAGGAAAGCTTCTCCACCGCCTCATCAAAGTTTTCCACCGCCATCGTCGTGAGCAGCATCCACTCAAGCGGCTCGATCCCTTGGGGGCAATCGATCTCCTGAGCCACAATCGCAGTGATGTCGAGCTCTTTAAACTCAAGCTTGCGGCTCGG
>DASPXM010000204.1:0-5058 GCA_035637295.1 Verrucomicrobiia bacterium | reverse complement strand
GGCGGCAGACGCAATAGAAGAAAACTGCATTAGCGGCGTGAAGAATAAGATTCGTCAAATGATATCCGATCGGGTTCATTCCCCAAATCAAATAATCCAACCCGTACGTCATCCAACTCAACGGCTGATACGGTCCCATGTGAAAAGTCGTAAACATCCAGCGCAACTGCCGCCAAGCCAAGCCGCGATAGCGCAGATTATCGACTAGTGTTTCGTAGTCGTCCCAGTTGACGAATTGGTTCTGCAATACGGGCAGGAAGACCCCAAAGGTGGTTAGTCCGACGATCAGTGGGATAACCCATTCGGCAAAACCAGCGTTCGCGAATGATTCGGCAGGTTTTCTTGACTTCTTGCTTCGACTGGGATTATTGCTGTTCATTCAGGACTTGACGGCAAGCACATGCCATATAACAGCCTGTCAGATTTCCTTCAAGTTTTAGACCGAGAAGGAGAGCTCAAGCGAATATCGCATCCGTTCAATGCCGAACTCGAAATCACCGAGATTGCCGACCGGGTGATGAAGAACGGCGGCCCCGCGCTGCTATTCGAGAATATCATCGGCAAGAAAATCCCTCTGCTGATCAATGCCTTCGGTTCCGCAAAGCGAATGGCTCTTGCCCTCGGCGTGAGCGATGTCGAGGAAATCGCCCGAGACATTGCCAAGCTCATACAAACCAAGCCGCCGAGAGCGTTCAAAGAAAAACTTCACCTGCTCGGCGAATTGATCAAGCTGGCCGGTATCCCGCCGAAAATCGTCAAGGAAGGTTCCTGCCAAGAAGTCATTGATCGCGAGCCGGATTTGAGCATCTTGCCTGTCTTAACCTGTTGGCCGGGCGACGCCGGCCCTTTCATCACGCTGCCGATGGTCTTTTCACAAGACCCCGCTAAGGGCACAAGAAATGTCGGTCTTTACCGCATGCAGGTGTTCGATTCGCGCACAACCGGTATGCATTGGCATCTCCATAAAGTAGGCGCGCGCCATTATCAGCGCCAAAAAGAACACGCCGGCAGGCTTGAGCTCGCAGCTTGCCTGGGCGGCGACCCGGCGATGATTTATGCCGCCACCGCGCCGCTGCCCGATCAGATCGATGAAATCTTGTTCACCGGTTTTCTGTGCAAGAAAGGCGTTGAATTGGTAAAAGGCGTCACGGTCGATGTCGAGATCCCGGCCAATTCGGATATCGTCATCGAGGGCTACGTCGATCCCGCCGAGCCGCTTCGTCGGGAGGGTCCGTTTGGCGACCACACCGGCTTTTACTCGCTCGCCGACGATTATCCGGTTTTTCATGTGACCTGCATCACTCATAGAAATAATCCCATTTATCCGACCACCATCGTCGGGCGGCCACCCATGGAAGATGGCTACCTCGGTAAAACAACTGAAAGACTGTTCCTACCACTGCTGCGGGTAACTTTGCCGGAAATCGTCGATATGAATCTGCCGGTCCACGGCGTATTTCATAATTTAGCGATTGTCTCAATCAAAAAGGAATATCCTGCTCATGCCCGCAAGGTCATGCATGCGCTGTGGGGATTGGGCCAGATGATGTTCACCAAGACTCTGATCGTCGTCGATCACGACGTCAACGTTCACGATCTTTCAGAGATCACGTGGATAGTCGGCAATCACATCGACCCGAAACGAGACATGTTGTTCGTCGAGGGGCCCGTCGATGTGCTCGATCACGCCGCGCCGATCTTGGGCTATGGCTCCAAGGTCGGCGTCGACGCTACTCGCAAGTGGCGCAGTGAGGGATTTGAACGCGGGTGGCCCGACGCCATCGTGATGGATGATAAGACAAAAAAATACATCGATTCGATTTGGGACAAACTCGGAATATGAATGTTCACCGCCCGCTCAGTCGAAAACCTGTCCTGAGCGAAGTCGAAAGAAGCCAAGTCGAAGGGAGCGCAGTCGAAGGATCCAAAATGATCCAAAATGTAAAATCCAAAATCACCGACTACGGCCGTCTCGTTCGATTTTCCCACACAGTGTTCGCGCTTCCATTTGCAATGTCCTCGGTGGCTCTAGCCTGGCCCAAACATCCGGTAACGCTTCGAGCGCTTCTCTGGATTCTCATTGCCATGGTTGGCGCCCGCACGGCTGCGATGGGCTTCAACCGATTAGTCGATAGACAATTCGATGCGCTCAATCCGCGCACCCAAAGTTGGGAGCTACCACAGAGCAAAGTGAGAGTCTCGGAAGCGGTCGCGCTAACGACCATCGCGGCATTAGTTTTTATATTTGCGGCGTACCAGCTTAATTGGATCTGCTTTGTCCTATCGCCGGTGGCCCTCGCCATCGTGTTTTTCTATTCGCTAACCAAACGCTTTACCTGGGCTTCCCACATATTCCTCGGTCTCGCGCTCGCCATAGCACCGATCGGCGCCTGGTTGGCTGTCGCCCAGATGCCGATTAATCTGGCAGAGTTGTTCGTGCCTTTTTATCTCGGTCTAGCAGTGGTTTTCTGGCTGGCCGGCTTCGATGTCATTTACTCCTTGCAAGACAGTGAATTCGACCGCGCCCATGGGCTCTACTCGATACCTGTCCGTTTCGGCGTTGCCGCGGCGTTACGCCTCTCGACGATCTTCCATCTATGTACGATCGTGTTTCTCGCGCTGGTTGGACTCAGCGCAGCAATGGGCCTGATTTATTGGCTCGGGTTTCTCGCGGTGGCGCTTGTGTTGTTTTGGGAACACCGCATCGTCACACCCAACGACTTATCACGTATCAATCGCGCCTTTTTCGATCTTAACGCCTACGTCAGTATCGGGTACTTTCTCGCGACTCTTGGCGACATTCTGATCTGATCGTGCGCAGAATTGGCATCGCTGATGAACACCACGCTCGGCGCGACGCAGACTCGCGAATCACCGCCGGCGGTTTTCCTGGGGCTCGCCTTTTGCCTTAGGTTTGGATGCTTAAAATTTGTCCTGAGCATCGCCGCTGTTGTCCCTGTTGATTACTGTTGAATTTCCGGCCCGCGGTGATTATCCTTCCGCCTGGAAAATAGGAGGGAGTCATGAAATCCAACACTCTAGGGGGGTTGCTCTCATTACTTGTTTCTCTTTCCGCTTGCACGAGCTTACAGGTTGGCAGTGAGGTTTCCGCTGGCAGGCACGCGCTTCTTACGGGCAACAACGAAGCTGCGCTTGGTTACTTTCAGAGCGCTGCTCAAAAAGACCCGGAATACACGTACGGAACTGCCCTGAAACAAGGCATTTGGACCTACGTCGGCAGATCCGAGTACGCAACGGGTAAGTTACCACAGGCCCGCCAGACGCTCCAAAAGGCGCTTACCGCGAACAAAGATGAAGATATCGGCCGACTTTACCTCGGCTTGACGTTAGCCCGCATCGGCGACCGCCAGGCCGGTTTAAAGCAGATCGAGGGCGGCATGCGCGGCATTAACGACTGGCTTGAATGGGTCACGGAAGCTCATCGGTTTTCCTTCGGCCAATTCTGGGATCCGGCGCGTGAGATAAGAACTAAGATTCAAGGTGATCTCACCATGATTTCGGCCCGAGAATTCGATTGGCAAAAGCTGATCACAGACGGTGAGTGGATAGCCATTCGAATGGAAGAAGAGGGTGATTTAGCTCGACGCGACGAATCCAGAGACCGCGCCCGCGACAGCGAGGGTAAGGGTAGCCAGCCGTAAAACTCATTCGAACTACCCCGCAGCAAGTTCGGGCTATCAGAACAGAGGGATGAGATTTTTCCAAAGCGTCACCCCCGAATGTTTTAATCGGGGGTCCAGCTCCGGTCTCGCCTGGATTCCCGATAAAGACATTCGGGAATGACGAGCTCTAAGAGATCGTGGAAGGTGCGGGGAATTAAACCCCGCAGTGACTAAAGATAATAGCCGGACGATTGGTTCCAGCGTAGCGGATCAATCGTCCGGCTTACTCTTCAATATCCGCCGCACCTTTTTAGCTAAGTGGCGTTTTTTAGTCGAGTCGCCGCTACGATAGGTCAACAACCAATTTCAGTTGGTTCTCAGCCGCCGTACAGTGGTCTGGTATTCTGAATGCGTGTGTTTCTCTGGAAGTTTTCTTCGTCGTCAATCAGCGCGAGCAGCCGATCGGTATTTTGAATAATATTGTCTTTTTCTTCCGCGCCTTTGGTCAGCAAGAAAGCTGAACGCCTCATAGACGCACGTATCAATCCCCGGGTGTCCCAATAGATATAATTGTGATAGCCGTCGACCATGACTCTGCTGGCCAGCGTGATGCCGCCCTTTAACGACTCTATTCCCTTGTCGTTCTGACCTAAGCGCAATTGCGCGAGACCGAGCGCCATCCAGGCCTGCTCGTCGTCCTTATGCACTGCCACGGCACGCTGCAGCACCGCAAACGCGTCTTCGTATCGTCCTTTCAGGTAGTACGCGCGGCCGAGATAGGTGAGGCTGTATTTGTAGGTTGGGTCTTGGCTCACGACAGACTCCAGAGCGACGATAGCGGCGTCCATATCGCCTCCCCGGCCACGGAGAAACTGTTCCCTCCCTTCTTCATATCGCCCACCGATGCCGAATCGAGGAACATAATGATTGCAGGCGATCGACAGGCTGATTAGCAACATGGCTGAAGTCAGCAACGACCAATGAGAGAACTTGACAGTGTTTCCCATAGTTTTCCTCACAAGCGAATATATCTTCATCGCAAGCGGATCACCAGTTCCAAGGTAGTAATAGCTCTGATTTTTAGCAATAAGGAATTGGCAACGCAATCATGCGCGCTTTGAAGTGCACCGGTTGCTTTTTTTGTATCTAGAAGGTGTGGGGGCCCGGCTGGATTTTTCAGGATTCCACCGCAAATGCAATAAATAAAAAAGGGGAGTCATTTCTGACTCCCCTTTTTTTCTATCCAACTATCGTTCGAACTAGAACGTGTATCTCCAGTTGAGCATCACATCCAGCCAATCACCACCAATACCGGATCGGCAGTGGCCATTGTTAATGTCTCCAGTGCTGCAAACGTTTAGATTATGCGCCGCTTGGTTGCGCCCGTTACGCAGGTTCGACGCGTCGTACCACAACACGTTCAGACCGACGTTCA
>DASPXM010000203.1:0-3888 GCA_035637295.1 Verrucomicrobiia bacterium | reverse complement strand
TGGGCGCAACGGAAGTCGACGACGTATGGCCTACCGCTCTCGCCCCTATAGAGCGTAAACATTTCGCCCATGATATGGATCGGCACGGCGTGACCGGCTTTCAATTCTTCAGAAACATAAACCGGCTGCCAAAACATTCTTAGGTACCGGCCGGCCAGGGTATCGGGCCCAGTGTGAACGAAATCCATGTCATGGATATGTTCGCCTGGCTTTTCAGATGACATCATGGTCTCGGACCCTTTGGTTGTTTGGAACATTGGATCTTTTTGTCATTTGATATTGTTTCGAGCTTCGGATCCTTCGACATGGCTCAGGACAGGTTTCCTGCTTCGAATTTAGTCGTCTATCCTTGGCGGCCTTTGCGCCTTTGCCTGAGACAATCCGATTTGGTTCCGGCTTTGCCGCACTAGGCTCTCTTTGTGGTCAATTTTCTTTACGCCGATGACGCCACATGCTGCAGTTTGCGGGCGTAGATCCAAAATCCCGCTACCAGGGGTGACATCACCGCAATCATGACGATCGCGATAGCCGCTGCATCGCCGAGGCCGCCGCCGTGCCACTGCCCCCAAATGTAAGTCGATAAGACCTGACTCTTCGGCGAAGCTAAAAACACCGCCATCGTCAGCTCGCGATAGGCTGACAGCGATGTCCAGATCCAGGTGTAGACCAAACCGGGCTTGATCAGCGGCACGATTACTTTTACCAGAATGCGGAAGGTCGAGACACCGCCAACTTGCGCGGCTTCCTCCAACTCCCGATGCACCTGAATCATGCTGTTGTTCAGCACGCGGGTGCCGAAGCTGATCCAACACACCACATAAACTGCCATCAGCACGAAGATCGTGCCGTAGAGCGGGACCACATTGGAAATCAGCAACGCCAGGTAGGCGATCGAGAGAGCAAACAGCAAATGCGGTACCGGATGAGGCAGGAACGCGATGGCGTCGAGAACAACGCGCCAGCGCATGCGCGACCGGGTGACGATCCACGAAATCGCCGAGCAAATGATCACGATGGCGGTTGGTACGACCACCATGAGCAGCACAGTGTTGAGGGCGGCACCCAAGAGCGCGTCGTCGACAGCAATCTGCGTGTAACGTTCGAAGGAAATCACAGACAGCGCTTGCCACGATGGCGCTTGAACGTAGGGGAGCAACGACACCCAAAAGATCGCGATCATGGGCAACACAAAAGCGAGCAAGAAGTACGCGCCCAGAAGCCCCCAAGCGACCAGCCACCAGTGCCCGAGCTCGACGGGGCGCGACTGGTATGCTTTCCCGGAGATGATTTGGTAGCGGTGGCTCTGTTTCAGCGCGCGGAAATAAGGAATCATCAAAATCAGCGACAATCCAACCATGATGCTACCGTAGGCCCCACTTAGCCCATAGCGCGGCAATCCCTCGTTGGGATTGATCATGAAGTAAATGGCCGTGCTGAACGTAAAAATATTATTGGCCATACCGATCACGCCGGGCACATCGAAGGCAGCGATTGCCACGGTAAGCATCCAGATAACCGCGGAGAAAAGAGCGGGCCATATCAGCGGCAATTCGACCCGCACCAGCGTGCGCCACTTGCTCACACCGTGGACGCTGGCGGCTTCGACCAGCGCGGGGTTCATGCTGCGCAAAGCCGCTGAAATCATCACGTAGGCGAGCGGTGTCAACGTCATCCCCTGAACGAAACCGATCCCCGGCACCGTGGCGATGTTGAGCGGAGCTTTTGTCAGACCGAGAAGCTGCATCAAAAAAATATTGATGACGCCGATGCGTGGGTGGAGCAGAAATACCCAACCCATGGCCTTGAGAAAAGTCGGGAACAGAATGCCGATGCTGAGCACGCTCATGGCCACGGCCTTGTAGGGCATGTTGGTGCGCTCGATGAGCCAAGCGAAAATAAAACCTAATGGAACCGACACGGCGATCGTGATCGCCGCGAAAATTAGCGTGGTTGTCATGACCCGATAAGTGTACGGATCGGCGAGCAAGGCGACATAATTTTTTAAAGTATAGGCCGATGGCTGACCCGGCACGCCCGTGTGCAGGCTCATCCAGATAATCATCGCCAGCAAAACAAGAATCGACAGCGCCGCGAATCCGGCGATTCCCACGAGCGAGAGCTTTGACCAATTGAACAGCGATCGTGGCTGTTCAGCAGTAAGCACTTGGGTGGACATGGATCGCTAATCGTCCGAATACGAACGACTCGGATAGTTCACCACGGAAGCGCGGAGGACGCGGAGAGGGAGTTTGAAAATGTAAAACTCTGCGTACTCTGTGTCTCTGCGGTGAGTCCTTCTTTTTTCCTTTGGTTGCGGCTCTGCTGCATTAAGCCTTTGTGGTAAAGCGACAGACGACAAATCACCCGGAGCCAACCCTACTTCAACAAAATCTTGGTCAACTCTTCGTCGAGACTGGTGTCCTCTTTTTGAAAGACTTCATTGAGCTCTTTGGGATCTTGCAGCTTGAGCTTATTGTTCTTCACATACTTTGCCATCAGTGTGCCGTCGACCAAATAGGAGCTGCGCATATCATGCTTTTCCATCACCGCCTGCGCTTCCCGGGTCGTCATCAACGCGACGAAGAGTTTAGCCATGTTCGGATGCGCGGAATTTCTTGGCACAGACAGTTGATAATATGAACTTGTCGCCGGCGTCGAGCCAGGCAATCCGACGAGAGGCGCGCCCTTTGCCTGCCATTTCCACATTGCCTCCAAGGGTCCTCCCGTGCTCGCCATAATCGGGAATTCGCCGCTGACGATCCGTTCTTCTTCGCCCTGGCGCAACCGCCCTCCCACCAGCGGCGCCAGTTTGCGCGCATATGCCAAAACTTTTTCTCTACCCCAGATTGAGGATACTCTCACTAACCAATGGATGTACGAAGGAATCGCCATCTTTCCCGCCCAAATCGGCGAGAGCGCGGGATCGATAAGATCTTCGTAGCTCTTGGGCGCTTTGTCCTTAGGAATCGAATTGGAATTATAAATGATCCCGTGGAAGGACGCGTAAACCAGCAATGATTCCTGCGGGAAAATCTCCATCTCCTTAGTCACCCAGGGAAATATTCCCGACCAGTTCACTTTCTCCAGCGCCTTCTCTTGATGCATGGTCACGTAGGTACCGTCCGAACCGAGGTAGAGATCGGTTGACGATTTAGCGCCCGCTTTTTGCTCGGTGATAATGCGTGCCGCAACTTGCGGAAAGCTCGGGCCGCCAGTGAGATTCACTTTGGCCTTGAAACCGTATCTCTTGGCAAAAAGATTTTCGAGCTCAGCGAAACCTTTCTTGCCGCCGAAGGTCGACGCGCTGGCGACAAGCGTCACTTCTCCTTCTTTCTTCGCTTCCGTGACGATCTGCTCGAGCTTCTGCGCGTGCGCCGGAACGGCGAGTGTTAGTGCCTGCAGGCAGAGCACGACAATGACATTAAACATTAATAGCTCTCCTTGGTTCACCAAAGTCGAGGATGGAAGATGGAGGATCGAAGATCGCGTTCCTCGATTCTCAATCTTCGATCCTCCATCCTCAATCTTCGACCCACCGTTGTCGATTCAACTTAGCGCCTGAACCTCATCCCGACTGGAGTCAAAGGTAATCGGCCCATTATCATTGAGGTCGCGAATCACGCCAATCGGATCCTTGCCTTGGCTCACTGTGTCGATGGCATCGCGAATCATTTTTCTTAGCATCAGGATTCCCTGATCCGATGTCGCCAAGTGTTCCTTGGTACGATCCGCAATGACGCCTTGACTTTCTTGCGCGACGCGGTCCTGCTCGCGATTGGGAAAATTCCACCAGCCGTCTTGCACGCGATCATAGACGCCGGGAACGCTTTTTCTGAATCCTTTAACTCGAAGCGGCACCGGCCGGGTCGGCTTGCCGTCCACATGCGG
>DASPXM010000202.1:0-8584 GCA_035637295.1 Verrucomicrobiia bacterium | reverse complement strand
CAGCTCGACGGCAAACGAGTCGGCTATCACGCGCCGATCACGGTCACCGAAGCGCTGGTCAAGTGGATGGCGCAACACTACAAGATCACGCCCAACTGGATGATCATTCCCGGCTCCGATGTGCGGGCTGAAGCGCTCATGCGCGGCCAGTTGGACGCGACGCCGGCGGAAATCGGCGATGTTTTAAATATTCTCAACGCCAAGCCCGGGCAGTTTCACGTTCTGATCTCGTACGCTAAAACTTTTCCCCAGCTCATCGGTTCGATGTACTTCGCGCGCGCCGATTACGTGCAGAAAAACAGCGCCACGGTTGAAAGCGTGCTCGAGGCGATTCTCCGAGCCCATCGCAATGCCGAAGAGCGCCCGGCCTCGGTGAAAGAAAATGCCCTAAGGCTGCTGCCGGAAACCAAGCCGGAGCTCATCGACGCCATTGCCGCAAGCTACAAGGAGCTGAGAATCTGGGATGTCAACGGTGGCGCCGGCAAAGAGCGCGGTGATGCCAGCATCAAGTTCTTCGAGGAATCGGGATTGCTCAAAAAAGACGCCGTGACTTTTAAGCAAGCCTTCGACACCGGTCCGTTGGACAAAGTAGTTAAGAAAATCGGCCGCAAGTAGCACGATGAAGGCCGGCACGCTAAGACTTATCTCCCTAATGACTCTCGCCGCGATTTGGGAGATCGCGGGCCGCTCCGGTAATGCCCATCTCTTGCCGCCGCTCTCAAAAGTCATCACCGCATGGATAGAGCTGTTCGTGTCGGGACAGCTTTTCCACGCTTTATCGATCAGCTTCCAAGCGCTGACGTTGGGCTTTCTTTTTTCCGTCCTATTGGGCGTACCGCTGGGACTTTTAATGGGCCGTTATCGGCGGCTCGAATCGTTTTTGGAAATTTATATGACCGCGCTGCTCGCCGTGCCGATGATCTCGTTTATTCCATTCTTAGTCATCGCCTTCGGTTTGGGTCTGCACTCCCGCGTCTGGATCGTTTTTCTTTTCGCTTTCGTCATCATCGCCATCAACACTACCGCCGGCGTGCGCAACGTCGACCCGACCTTGACCGAAATGGCGCGCTCTTTCGGCGCCCGCGAAAGCGAGCTGTTTATCAAAGTCATCCTGCCCGCGGCCATGCCGATGATCATGGCCGGCATCCGTCTCGGCATGGGCCGCGCTGTGCTCGGCATGGTCACCGGCGAGATGATTCTCGCCGTAGTCGGCTTCGGCGCCATGTTGATGACCTTCAGCGCGTCGTTCAATTCCAGCGCGCTGTTTGCGACGCTCCTGACGATCGTGCTGCTGGCCGTTGCCCTGTTGGCGCTGATTCAGTACCTTGATCGGCGTCTGACGCCATGGCGGGCCACGGCCTAAACACTGCGCGTGATATCTCAAAGTTCGAGGTGAGTGCATGAGAAGCCGATTCTTCCGACCGTTCGTCTTGCAGCTCTGTGTCTTGCAGTTTTTAATGCTGATCCTGTACGCGGCATCAGCGCAATCGCAACTGGAAAAACTCCGCGTTGCCTACACGGTGATTGCTCCGACTCAAGCCACTATCTGGACCGCCAAAGAGATGGGTATTTACGCCAAGCATGGACTCGACGTAGACTTGGTGCTGCTCGTCGGCGCGCCGCTCGCAGTCACAGCCTTGGTCTCCGGAGAAACTCCCATTGTCCACGCCGGCGCCTCCGCCGTGGTCACCAGCAACCTCCAGGGGTCCGGGGCCGTGCTGGTTGCGGGCGGAGCCAATCGCTTTCCCTACGTGCTTTTTGTCACCGACGAGATCAAACGAGTGGAAGACCTAAGAGGCAAGAAATTCGGCGTGAGCCGCATCGGCAGCGCGGACAACGCCGCAGCGATCACCGTCTTGAACAGATTCGGAATAAAAGAGACCGACGTGACGTACGTACAAGCCGGCTCGATCCCTTCGCGCCTCGCGGCGATGCAGACCAACGCGCTGCAGGCCACGCTGCTGCAGGCGCCGGAAACTCTCAAGGCCAAAGAGATCGGCATGCGCTCCTTGCTGGATTTCACCAAACTCGATGTCGAATGGCAGCAAAACGGTGTGGCCACCACGCGGGATTACATCAAGAAAAAACCCGACACGGTGCGCCGTTTTATCAGGGCGTACGTCGAGGGCAGCCATTACAACCTGACGAATCCGAAGGGCGCACAAAAGATTTTACAAAAATATCTCGCTATCAAAGACACAAAATCGGTCGAAGAATCCTATAACGAAATCGTCGCCAAACTTACGCTCAAAGTTCCCTATCCCACCGAGCCCGGTATCCAGCTTTACCTTGACCAGTTGAAGATTAAGAATCCCAAAGCCGCACAGGCGAAGCCGTCTGACTTTACGGACATCAGTTTTCTGAAGGAGTTAGAGTCGAGTGGGTTTATCGACAAACTGTATAAATGAACTCTGTTCAAAAAGTTCAAGCCGTTCAACCGCTGCGCTCCGTTTAATCCCCCACCTCTTTCCTCCCCCGCGTCGCGGGAGAGGATGAAGGAGGGGGCTTGAACGATTTGAACGTCTTGAACGGTTTGAACCGACTAATTTTTGTAGATCATGACGCGGAGGTCCTTCCCCCGTCCCCCCTCCGGGCAAGCGCTGATACCGACGAGACAATCCATCTCGCAGCGCAAGTCCATCATGTCGCCACCCTGGCGCGGCCGGGTCATCGAGTAGCGCATGCTGCCGGTTTTAGCGTTGATCACCATGGTCTGAAATACATTGAGCGGGCTCGGCACGTCTTCCTTCAGCACACCGTGAGGTCTTAGAGCCGTGGCGAGGTTTTCCCAGCAGCCATGCTTGGGCGCAACAACTTTTTTTCTTCCCAGTCTTTTCCAAACGCCGCCGTAAATCTTGAAAATCTCATCGCCCCATTTTTTGTAGAAAGACGTGCTGCACATGCCTTTCTCCATGTCATGGGTGCCGCGATAGGTGTCTTTGACGATGGTCTGCATGACGTTGTTGTATTTCGAAATGAGCGCGTCGCCCGTCGTCACGTAAATTTTCCCTTGGTCCACCTTGGTGCGCGCCTGATCGAAGCGCTCTTTGACGTTGTGCAGATTGAACACGACGTAATCTGCCGTCGACTCGCCGATGACGCGGATGATCTGACCTTTCTTGACCACAAACGTCTTGCCGGAATTGCTCTTGATAATTGATTCGCTGATGATCTTCACTGTGCCTCCATTGATAAAGTCGTAACCGTGGCTGGTAAATTAGCCGATGAATCCGCGCAATATCAAGGTGGCAGCGCGCATTTTATCTGCCCATCTGGGCGTGGAATGGAGTCCGATTACCAACGAAAAAGATTAACCACTCCCAGGCTGATCCATGGCACATAGGTCACCAGCAGGGTGACTAGGGCGAGCACGAGGGTGAAGGGCCATCCTTGTTTAAAAACGTCCCAGAACGAGACGCGCGCAATCGCGGCGGTGGTGAACAAGACCGTCGCCACCGGTGGAGTTTGCTGTCCCACGCCAAGATTGATCGTCACGATGATGCCAAAATGAATCGGGTCTACGCCGATCTGCCGGATCAGCGGCATCACGATCGGAACGATCAGGATGATGGCGGCGGCCGAATGGAGAAACATTCCGGCGACAAAGAAAAAAAGATTGAGGAATAGGAGAATCAGATACTTGTTAGCAGTCGTTTCCAAGATCATGCGGGCGAATTTTTGCGGAATCTGCTCGCTGGTAAGGTACCAGCCAAGGACTGCCGAAGAAGCGACGATGAGCATGACGACGGAGGTCTGCGATACCGAGTCCCGCAGGATGCGCTGAAGCTGGCGAACGGGCAGCTCACGATAAATGAACACGCCGATCAGCAGCGCGGCGAGCACGGCGAGGGCCGCAACTTCCGTCGCCGTGGCAATCCCAAGAAAGATCCCGCCCCAAATCACGATCGGAATCATCAACGCCCAAAAGGCGTGTATCGTCGATCGGCCGACCGCGCGCAGAGAGAATCCTTGCTCCACGGGCAGATTGTACTTGCGCGCGTAGTAGTAGCAGAGCGCCATCATGGCACCGCAGGCGATGAAGCCAGGGAGAAATCCGGCAAAGAATAGCTTGGCCACCGACACCTCGGCCATCCAGGCATAAATGATCATCGGGATCGAAGGCGGAATAAGAATCGCCGCCGACGCAGCATTGGAGACGATGGCCGCACTCAATGTTCTCGAATAGCCGCGCTTCTCCATAGCCGGAATCACCACGTTACCAATGGCGGCGGCATCGGCGACCGATGAACCGGAGATTTCGCTCTGAATCATCGTCGCCACCACCGTGACCATCGCCAGTCCGCCGCGAACGAACCCCACCAGGCTGTTGGCCATATTAACCAGACGAAGGGAAATCCCTGAAGTATCCATCAAACCGCCCGCCAGGATGAAAAGCGGAATGGCCAGAAGAGGAAAACTGGAGGCGCCGGAAAAAAGGTTCAGCGGAACGACGCTGAGAGACGCTGTCCCCTTAAAGAACAGGAAAATAATCGCGGCGATGGAAAGGCCGAAGCCGATCGGTACGTCGATGAGCGTGAGGAGAATCACTACTGCGAGGATGAGCCACTCCATGCCGCACCGCCTTCCTTCTCCTTTTCATTCCCTGTCGCGATGCGAACGAACCGCATCAGGCTGATCACGAGCATCATGCCGCCCGTGATCGGCAGGACGCTATAAATCCAGCGCATTCTCACCCAGACTAGCGAGACCGTGGTTTCATCGCCCATTCTTTGCATAAGCAGCCAGCCGTGGTACAGGAGCACCGCTTGGAACCCAAGGACGCAGGATTCGGCAATCAACTCGACGATTCTTCTCGTGTTCGGCATGAGGCGGTCGACGACAATTTCAAAGCCGATATGACGGCGCCGGTAGCAGGCCACAATCGCGCCGTAGAAGGTCAACCACACGAGCAGAAAAGACGCGAACTCGTCGTACCACGAAAGCGACGCGTTTAGGACATAGCGGTAGAAGACGCCGAGGCTGACGAGTAGAACCATAAGCACGAGGAGGAGCACCGTCCAGACTTCAACCCAATCGACGAGGCGGCGAAAATATTTATCCACGGTGGAAATGCAACCGGGCTAAGCGAGTTGATGCTGCGGATGACCAGGCCTTTCGGACATCGTCAATTGAACTTCTTTAGTAACATTGGTTAGGACTGGGCGATGCGATGAAATTTTGAGTCTGTGGCACTCAGCCGTGCTGCTCATCGCAGCGACTGGATCAGTTTGACTAAATCCGACGCGCCCGAGACCTCCTTGCCGAACTCTTCATAGATGGCCCCGGATGCCTTGATGAAAGAGTCCTTATCGACCTCGTTGGCTTTCATCGGCGGAGCGAGTTTGCCCATCAGATCCTTGTCCAGCCGTTCGCCTTCCGAGCGAGCGAAGTCTCCTATCTCCCCAGCGATCCGGGAGAGTGTGGTTTGGCTATCCTTAGGAATTTTGTTCCACGTCTCTTCGCTGACCACCAGGTACGCGGGGGTATAAACATGGCCGCTCAGCGAGAGAAATTTCTGCACTTCGTGAAACTTGGCGGACCAGATCTGCGGAAAGGGATTTTCCTGGCCATCCATCACGGCCGATTGGAGAGCCGAGTAGACTTCGGCGAGCGGCATCGGCGATGGGTTGGCGCCGTAAGTCTTAAACATTTTGACCCGCCATACCCCGCCCGGCACACGCAGCTTGATGCCTTTTAGATCGTCGGGCTTGGCGATCGGCCGGACATTGTTGGTGATATGACGAAACCCGTTCTCCCAAACTCCGAGGACTCTCAGTCCTTTCGCCGGCAGCCCGTCGAAAAGCTGCTTCTGGACCTCTTTGTTCTCGGCCACCTTCTTCATATGGGCGCGATTGACAATGATGTAGGGCATCTCGAAAACGCCGTACTTTTGTTCCACCGTGCTCATAACGGTGGACGGCACGAACATCTCGGGCGCGCCGACTTTAATGCCCCGGCTCATCTGTTCGTCGCTGCCGAGCTGACTCGAGTGAAAGACCTTGACCTCCACCTTGCCTTGCAAGCTCGAGTTTACCCGCTTGGCGTACTCATCGGCCGTAATGGCGAAGAGTGAGCCCGGGAAGCCCACGTGGCCGAGCCGGATCGAGATCGGCTGCTGCGCTTGTACCGGCATATGCCAGAACCCTAAGCACAGGGAGATCATTCCAATCAGGATACCGATTTTTCGCTTCATGGGCTCCTCCACTCGTGGTCAATACTTTAGATTGCAAGCTCGCTTCATGATGCGCTCTGCTCTGGTGATATTAAAAACGCCGCAGCTGCAGAAGCGCGCCATATAGCGCGCCGCCTCCTCGGGTGTCCGGCGGTTTTCTCTGACCCACTCCAGCATCTTCTTCGCAAAATTGGCCGAGACCATGCCGTGGCCGCACATGGTGGAAAGCTCCAGCGTCGTCGCCTCAGGAAGTTTGTCCACCCGGCCGCTAAACCCGATCGAGTACTCGACGCTGTGCCGGGCGATGCCGGCGTCGTCGCAGCAGCGTCTCGCCTCGTCGATCGGCGCGCTGATGTTTATGGAGATACCCAGGTCAGCGCCTTTAAGCTCCTCGACAAAATTTTCCATGGCCCCGTAGTTATCGAAGACCGCAGCGACCGTGGTGTGCCCGTCGATCTCAGCGATGACCTGCTCAGGATCGGCACGGTGATCTCGGCGCCAATGGGCCAATGGGTTTAAGTCCTGGCGCGGCCGGATGTTTCCCCCTTTGGTGGCGTCGCCGATGTTGACCGGCTGGTGCTTGAGCGCTAGACGCAGAAAGCGCCGGTACTTCTCGACGAGGTTGTCGTCGTTGATTCCCTTGGTCGCCATCGCGAAGACAATGTAGTCGTCACGGATCGCTTCTGGATGCGGTGGCGCAGCAGAAGCGTAGTGTTCGCTGTAGCGGTGCAGAGTGTTGGTCATCTACTTGCTAACTTCCGCATTTCGTAAACGTTGAACCACGGTGGCATGTCCAAGACCCAGATTGGTCTTTCCTCGATAGGCTGGATATCCTTCCTGCTCGAGAATCTTGCCGAGCAAATCATTGCCCGCCGAGTCGCAGCGGGCGGAGACACCGATGCTGATCACCGTATCGACCTCGCGGGCAAGATCTCTGATGCATTGGAGCACCGCGGGTACCCGCTCAGTAGGTGCTTTGATCTCAACGATGGCCGAAAGAATCTTTTCGTTGAGAATGTCCTCTCGGATCAGTCCGCGAGAGCGATCGCTCATCAGCGAAGCGACGGGGTTATTCTCCTCAAACACGACGCCGAGTTTGGCCAGAGCGGTGGTGATGCGCTGGATGTCCCGGAAGCGAGCGCCGACCCCGGGACGGCCGAATTCGACGACGAATCCCGCCTCGCCTTGTTCCACGCGGTGAGTCACATCGTTGGTTTTTACCTCTGCGGTGCCGCGGCCGTGGATGCCCGTGGACTCGTGCGGCACTTGCGGATCGGAAAAGGCACGGCGCACGATTCTCGGCCAGGCGAGCTCTTCCGGAACGATCGCGTCGGTGGGGCAGATATCCGGCTCGGGATCGAACCTGAAACGGAAGAGCTTGGCGACCCGCCGCACCGCGCGGACCATGCGTGGATTCAGATGCTCTTTGGACATGCCGCGATAACAGGTGAAACATTCCACGCACTCGTCTGCATTGATGGACGCCCGTCCGATCGACGGCTCGATGGAGATCGCTCCCATAGGGCAAATCGGCACGCAGTTGCCACACGCCACACATTTGTCAGGATCGATTCTCATGTCGTTCTAGCATAACCGCCGGACGCGGTCTCCAGTAGATAATTTTCCGCTGCAGCCAGGCCGGCGCCTACGGGAACTTTAACACCAAAACTTTTCAATGCCATCTCGACACCGGCGAGCGCGCCGAGAAGCTCGAGCTCATTCAGGCTTCCCAGGTGGCCGATGCGAAAAATTTTTCCTTTCACCTTACCCAGTCCGATGCCCAACGAAGTATTCAGGCTATCGTGCGCATGGGCAACAAACGCATCGGAATCGAATCCGTCAGGCATGCAGACGGCGGTCAGCGTGTTCGAATATTCATCAGGACGGCGGGCAAGGAGCTTTAAACCCATGGCCTGCACCGCGCGCCGACAGCTTTCCGCGAGTCGGGCATGGCGGCGAAAGACGTTGGGCAGGCCCTCTTCACTTAGGATTGCGAGACTTTCCTTGAGGCCGAAGAAGTGCACCGTCGCCGGAGTGGACGGAAACTCACCGAGGCGATTGCGCTCCAAGATCGGCGTCCAGTCCCAAAACGAACGCGGGCAGCGCGCCGATTTGCTCGCTTCCAGAGCACGCTCGCCAATGGCCAGGATCGCCAGACCCGGCGGCAACATCAGCCCCTTCTGTGCCCCGGCGAGAGCGACATCCACTTGCCAATCGTCGAAGCGAAAGTCGATTGAGCCCACTGAGCTGACCGAATCCACCAAGAATAGTGCGGGGTGACGAGCACGGTCGAGTGCCTGACGAATCCCAGCAATATCGCTGGTCACACCCGTCGAGGTCTCGTTATGGACGACGAGCACGGCTTTAATGACGTGTTGTCTGTCGTTCTGGAGCCGCTCTTCTATCAGCGCG
>DASPXM010000201.1:0-3250 GCA_035637295.1 Verrucomicrobiia bacterium | reverse complement strand
AGGTGAGCAGGATCGGATACGGGACCCTAATTTTTCGAGCAACGAGCGCCAGCAAAGCGACGGCGACCAGACAAATCAGGATCAATTCGGTCTTGCCTACTACGATTGCCATCGCGAACGAGCCTCGCCGGAATTAGATCGGGCGTCCAGAAACCAGTAAGTGCGCCGAAGCTTTTGGCGTGGGCGACTCGAAAGTTTCAGAGAAATTTCACGAGCGCGTCGGTTGTTTCCTTTGGCTTTTCCTCGAGCACCCAATGGCCGGTATCCTTTAGCACGACGACTGTGACATCCGTCGCGACGAGCTTCATCTGCGCAGCCAACTCGTTCCCAAGCGATTTGTCGCCGCCAATCGACAGCACCGGGATAGTTAATTTCGTTTGCGAAAGCTGAGCGAAATCTTTCGCGAGTTGCGGCCACGACGCGAAGTAGGCCCAGCCTGCGCGCATCCGTCCCGGCTTAGCATACGCTGCGGTATACGCTTTTCGATCTGCCTCCGGAATCGAATGCGCCTTGTCGGCCGCGAAAACGTTCCAGAAATATTCGAAATAAGTGCGCTCCCGTCCTTGTACTAATTTTTCCGGGTATTCCCCGTTGAAGCGAAAATGCCAAACATTTGGACTGTTGTAGATCGGTTCCCATCCTTCGACACCGGGAAGAAACGCGTCCATCACCACGAGCTTCTCGGTTTCTGCCAGAAATTGCGTCGCGTAAGCGTAGGCCACCATCAATCCAATATCATGGCCGACTACTTTGGCTTTCTCGATGCCTAACGAGCGCACGAGCGAGTGAATCCGGCTCGCCGAACTGATCATGTCGATCTTGTCGGCAGGAATCGAAGACTCGCCGATGCCGGGCAAATCCGGCGCGATCACGGTAAACTTCTCCGCCAGCAACGGGATGATCGGCCGCCACATCCGCGATGTTTCAGCGTAGCCGTGCAACAGAATCACTGCCGGCCCGCGACCGGCAGTAAAGTAATGCAGTTCTACGTTGTCGATCTTCGCCGTGCGCGACGCAATGGCCGCTGGCGCTGCGTAACTCCAAGACGCGAACAAACTGAATGCAAACAGCAATGCGACCTGGATTCGGTTTAAATGAGAAAAAGTTTTCATAGGAGCCTCTCGGACACTTCTGCAGTGCGAACGCCGCACAAAGAATATTAGTAGTGGGGACGATCATCCTCAATCTTGCTTCTATCGTCGACGAAAGCGTCACACAAATGTAAGATGACGGCACCGCACCTAACCGTTCAAGATCGGCCAGGGCCGATCTTGCCTTGGGCGGCCATTTCCAGCGCAACCTAAATCGAAAGGACTTCATCATGCCATACGTCACGGTCGGAAAGGAAAATGGAACGAACATCGACATCTATTATAAAGATTGGGGCAAAGGACAGCCCATCGTCTTCAGTCATGGCTGGCCGCTTTCAGCCGATGATTGGGACGCACAGATGCTATTTTTCCTCGGCAAAGGTTTTCGCGTTATCGCCCATGACCGACGCGGGCATGGCCGATCAACTCAGACCGGCGGCGGCCATGACATGGATCATTATGCCGACGACCTTGCTGCGCTCACCGCACATCTCAATTTGAAGAACGCCATCCATGTTGGTCATTCCACCGGCGGCGGCGAGGTGGCGCATTATCTGGGACGGCATGGCGAAAGCCGCGTTGCGAAAGCTGTGCTGATCAGCGCGGTGCCGCCGCTGATGGTGAAGACGGAGAGCAATCCCGGCGGCCTTCCCAAAGAAGTGTTCGATGATTTGCAGGCGCGGCTGGCCGCCAATCGCGCGAAGTTCTATTACGATCTCCCGGCGGGACCATTCTATGGTTTCAACCGGCCTGGTGCGAAGCCTTCAGAAGCCATCATCTGGAATTGGTGGCGTCAAGGCATGATGGGCGGCGCGAAGGCGCATTATGATGGCATCGTCGCCTTCTCACAGACCGATTTCACCGAAGACCTGAAGAAAATCACAGTGCCGGTCCTGGTGATGCATGGCGACGACGATCAGATCGTTCCCTACGCCGACTCCGGTCCATTGTCGGCCAAGCTACTAAAGAACGGGACGCTGAAGACCTACAAGGGTTTCCCGCACGGCATGCCTACCACGCAGGCAGACACGATCAACGCCGATTTGCTTGCGTTCATCAAATCGTAAGACCGTTCGCGCAAAATCCGAAGCATCGGCACCTAAGTACTTTGCGCACTGACGCGTGTTCTATTAGGTCTTCCGGCTTGCGGTCAACGCTTCGGTCAGCACAAAATTACAAACAATGAAAGCAGTTCGGATTCATCAATATGGCGGGCCAGAAGTCTTGCAGTACGAAGAGGCACCACGACCGAAGCCGCAACCCGGTGAAGTTCTCATCCGAGTCCACGCGGCGGGAGTGAATCCGATAGATTGGAAAGTTCGTGAAGGTCACCTGCAGGACTTCTTTCCGCATACATTTCCACTGATCCTCGGATGGGATCTGTCTGGCGTCGTCGAGCAAGTCAGCGCGGGTCCCGCGGCCGTAGGACGCTTCAAAATAGGCGACGAAGTTTATAGCCTGCCCGATCCGTTACGCGACGGCGCATATTCTGAATATATCGCTGTCCGCGAATCGGAGGTGGCGCTGAAACCAAAATCGCTTCATCACGGTCACGCTGCGGCTGTTCCGTTAGCGGCGCTGACTGCATGGCAAGCGTTATTCGAGACGGCGAAACTGGAACCCGGGCAACGTGTTCTCATCCACGCGGCTGCGGGCGGTGTCGGCCACTTCGCCGTGCAGCTTGCGAAGTGGAAGGGCGCGCACGTCATAGCCACCGCTTCGTCAAGGAATCACAGCGTGCTGCGCGAGCTCGGCGCGGACGAAACGATCGACTACACCACACAGCGCTTCGAAGATATCGCGCACAACATCGACATCGTGCTTGATCCAATCGGCGATCAAACTCAAGAGCGTTCGTGGCAAGTTTTGAAGGAAGGCGGCATCCTTTTGTCTCTCGTCGAGCCGCCATCTGCGGACAAAGCTAAAGCGCTCGGCGTCCGAGCCGCCTTCGTTGCCAGTCATCCAAATGGCGCGGAGCTAGCGGAAATCGCCGAAGTAATCGACTCAGGCAATCTCAAGCCGATCGTTAATCGAATCCTGCCACTCTCCGAAGCGCGACGCGCCCACGAGCTCAGCCAAACCGGTCACACGTACGGAAAAATCGTCCTTCGCGTGAAGGAGTAAACGTCATGACGAAAGCAGAACAATCCGAGCCTCGC
>DASPXM010000200.1:0-8492 GCA_035637295.1 Verrucomicrobiia bacterium | reverse complement strand
AAGTGACGCGAAATGTTCTTGCAGAATCGATGCCGGCGAGCTAGGAACAGCCATGGGTAAACTCGACGGCCAAGTAGCCATCGTCACCGGCGGTAGCCGGGGAATCGGCCGCGCGGTTGCGCTCGCATTCGCGCGCGAAGGTGCGCGGGCGGTGATTACTGCCGTAGAGGATCGGCAGGCGCTCGAAAAAACCGAGAGCGAAATCGTCGCTCTAGGCGCCGACGGTTTTGGGATGCTCGCGAACGTGGCGCGTCGCGGCGATATCGACCGCCTCGTACAATCAGTCATCGCCAAATGGGGACGTATCGATATACTGGTCAACAACGCCGGGATTCTTCGCCTGGCCCCCTTGGAAAACATTTCCGAAGAGCGCTGGGATGAAACCCTCGGCGTACATCTCAAGGGAACCTTCAACTGCACGCAGGCCGTGATCCCGTTCATGAAGCAACGACGGAAGGGCAAGATCATTAATCTCGCGGCGCCGTCGGCGCTGCGCGGCTCCTACGGTGTAGCGGACTACGCCGCAGCCAAAGGCGGCATCATTGCTTTTACCCGCAACGCTGCCAGCGAATTGAAAATTTACAACATCCAAGTGAACTGTATTTCACCAACGGCGGACACGCGCATGACGAAGGCTTTGACTGATTTTCGCCGCGAGCAGCTGGGGATCGCGCGGCGCGATCGTGAAGTTGTCTCGCCGGAAGCGATTACGCCGGCATTTGTTTTCTTCGCCAGTTCTGACTCTGACTATATCTCGGGGCAGCTATTGGAAGTCGGCCGGATTTAGCGCTGCCGTGTAGAGGTGACCAGCCGGCTGCCCCTGCACTATTTCTTGGCGCTGACCCGCCAAACTTTGTCGGCGCCATCGTCCGCCACGAGTAAAGAACCATCGGTCCACACCGCCACCCCTACGGGGCGCCCGTAAACTTCACTGGTCTTTGGACTCACCATAAACCCGGTAAGAAAATCCTCAATCGCACCGCTTGGCTTGCCGTCGTGGAACGGGACGAAGGCCACCTTGTATCCCACCAGGTTGGAGCGGTTCCACGAACCGTGCATGCCGATGAATGCCCCGCCATGATAGCGCGCCGGAAAAGATTTGCCTTGATAGAACGCGAGACCGAGCGGCGCGACGTGAGAGCCGAGGGCGAAATCAGGCTTGATGGCTTTGGCGACCAGGTCGGGACGCTGGCCTTTTTTACGTGGATCTTCGTTCTGACCGAAATAAGAATAAGGCCAACCGTAGAACGCGCCTTCCCGGACACTGGTAAGATAGTCAGGCACCAATTCGTCTCCTAGCATGTCACGTTCGTTCACCACGGTCCAAAGAGTCTTTGTCTTTGGTTCCCAATCCATGCCGACGGGATTGCGCATGCCATTGGCGAACACGCGCATGCCGGTGCCGTCAAGATTCAACTGTAGGATGGCGGCGCGCCGCGAGTCCTTTTCATCGATACGCTGCTCGTCGACGTTGGTGGCAGAACCTACGCTGACGTAGATTTTCTGTCCTTTCGGGTCGGCGATAATGTTTCTCGTGTAATGGCCGCCGCTGGGCAAGTCGAGAATTTTTTCTGGCTGGGGTTTGATTTGCGTGTCGCCACTGTTGTACGGGAAAACTACTACGCTATCGGTATTGCCGACATAGAGGCGGTTACCAAGCAGTGCCATGCCAAATGCCAGGTTTAACCGGCGCACGAATACTCGGCGCAAGTTTGGTTTACCGCTCTTTTCCGTGTCGCGTAATAGGATGACACGGCTCGTTGATTGCTGCCGCAAAGATTCCATGACCAGGACATCGCCGTTGGGCAGGACATGAATCATGCGCGGATTGTCGAGTTCGTCGGCAAACACGGTGACGTCAAATCCGGCGGGCGCGATGGGTGTTTTGCCTTTCGGCCAAGGGACCATCGTCGGAGGATTGGCGACCGCGCGCGTCGCATTGGGCAGCGGCAGAATTAACTTCTCTGGAGGACCGGTTTCGACCGTGCGTGGGTTGGTTTGTTCGGCGGCGAAGAGGGAAGACAAAGCGACAAGAAAGAAACTAGCCGCAAAGAACGCAAAGGTCGCAAAGAGAAAAGGCAAATTTTTCATCGTCTTTTTTATGCGCTCTTTGCGTTCCTTCGACTTCTCTCAGGACATGCCTTTGCGGCTAAATTGATTTTCACTTCTTTGCGGTGATCCGCCAGACCTTGCCGCCGCTGTCGTCGGCGACCAGAAGCGAGCCGTCCGACGCCACGGTGACTCCGACGGGGCGCCCGTAGGCTTCGTACTTTGACTCGTCGGCGATGAACCCGGTGAGAACATCTTCGATGGGGCCGGCGGGTTTGCCATTGGCAAACGGAACGAAGGCGACTTTGTAGCCGACCATCTTGGATCGGTTCCATGAGCCGTGCATGCCGATGAATGCGCCGCCCTGGTAACGTTGCGGAAAGGCTTTGCCGTTGTAGAAAGCCAAGCCGAGTGCCGCCGTGTGCGAGCCGAGCGCGTAGTCCGGTTTGATCGCCTTGGCGACGAGATCGGGCCGCTGGCCTTTTTTCCGCGGATCTTCTATCTGTCCGAAATAGGAATACGGCCAGCCATAAAAGGCGTCCGGCTTCACGCTCGTCAAATAGTCTGGTACTAAATCGTCACCGAGCAGATCGCGCTCGTTGACGACCGCCCACAAAGTTTTTGTTTGCGGTTCCCAGTCCATGCCGACAGCGTTGCGCAGGCCCCTGGCGAATATTTTCATGCCGCTGCCGTCGGGATTCATCTCTAAGATCCCGGCGCGTCGCTGATCTTTTTCCCACTCGTTTTCCTCGTCTACGTTGGAAGCGGAACCGACGGCAACGTAGATTTTTTTGCCCGCCGGATCGGCGAGGAGATTGCGTGTATAGTGGCCGCCGGCGGGAAGGTCGAGAATCTTCTCACCCTTGCCTTCGATCTTGGTTTGGCCGGCCTTGTACGGGTAGCGAACGACGCTGTCCGTGTTGCCGACGTAAAACCAATTTCCCAAAACGGCCATACCATGCGGCATGTTCAGTCCCGTCAAGAAAACTTCGCGGACGTCGGGCTTGCCATCTCCGTTGGTGTCGCGGAAAAGCGTAATCCGGTTGCCTGATTTCTCGGGGCGATCGGCACGCCCGGGCCACTCGCGAGTCGCTTCTACCACGAGTATGTCTTTATTGGGCAACACGTGCGCCTGGCGCGGGTTATCAAGATTCTCGGCGAATAAATTCACTTCGAAGCCCGGGGCGGCGACGGGCATTTTTCCCTTGGGCCAGCCAATGACTTTTGAATTATTCCGGGCCGAAGGCGTGGCGAAAGGCATCGGCAGCTGGAGTTGCTCAGAAGGACCAGTGCCGGGCGCGTAGTTGACGTTGAGTGAATCGTTTCGAGCGGTCGCGCAAGAAAAAGTTCCTGCGGCAACCAACACAAGTGCGATCGCGGACAAGGATCGATAGAACATGGAATTGTCCTCCTTTTTCTTTTCGATCGAGCGACTTTGAAATCTCTACCGGCGGAATATACAACAAATGCCACGGTGCGGAAACGCGTGCAATGAATCGGTTGTGCACGGTCTATGTCCGTTCTAATATCGGCTCCGATCGCAGGAGGCGTGCATGCATTACCGTGATTTGCGCGGTTGGTTGGATGCCGTGGACTCGTTCGGCGAGCTTCGAATTGTCGAAGGCGCCGATTGGAATCACGAAATCGGCGCGGTGGCGGAAGTTGCCGCGCACATCGATCCGCCGCCGGCGGTGCTGTTCGACAAGATCAAAGACTACCCGCCGGGCCGGCGGGTTCTGACCGGCATTCACAACCCGACGCTCAAGCGTCAATGTCTCACCAATCATTTACCGCTCGATTACAGCCGCGATCAATTCATCGATGCTTGGAAGAAGCGATTAGATAACCCCAAGATGATTCCGCCGCGAGTGGTCGACTCGGGTCCGCTGATGGAAAACGTCTTGGAAGGCAAAGACATCGATCTCTTGTCGTTGCCCGCACCGTTTTGGCACGAAGGAGATGGAGGCCGCTATATCGGCTCGCTCGACATCACAATCAGTCGTGATCCGGACGAAGGCTGGATCAATCTCGGCTGTTATCGCGTGATGGTGCACGATCGCGATACGCTGGCGCTTTATATCTCTCCCGGCCATCACGGCAATATTCACCGGCAAAAATATTTTGACCAAGGCGAACCATTTCCGGTTGCGATCAGTTTCGGTCCGGATCCGCTGCTGTGGTTTTTCAGCCAGATGGAAATTCCCACTGGAGAATCGGAATATGACTACGCCGGTGGCGTGCGCGGCGAACCGTTCGAAGTTGTTCGCGGCGAACACACCGGGTTACCGATTCCGGCTTACTCAGAAGTGGCCATCGAAGGTGAAGTGATACCAGGCACAAAAATTCCCGAGGGACCCTTCGGCGAATTCACCGGGTACTACGCTGGTGGTCATCGTTCCGAGCCGATACTCAAAGTAAAGCGGCTCATGTACCGCAACGACCCGATCATCACCGGCGCGCCGCCATTCCGCCCTGCAGCAGGCGCGGAGAACAATCTGATTCGCGGCGCTTATATTTGGCATTACCTGGAGAAAGCCGGAGTGCCCGACGTGCGCGGCGTCGCATACTATCAAACGCGCATGCTCGTCGTCGTCGCCATCAAGCAGCGCTATCCGGGCCATGCGCGGCAGGCGGCGCTGATTGCATCCCAATGTCGCGCCGCGGCATTGCTTACGCGTTACGTTGTCGTCGTCGACGAAGATATCAATATCTGGGACAGCAATGAGCTCTTGTGGGCGTTGTGCACGCGCACGGATCCAGCGAAAGATATCGACATCATGCGACGCTGCTGGAGCAACCCCATCGATCCGATCATTCCGACCAGTGAGCGCGGTTTTCAGTCGCGCGGGATTATCGACGCATGCAAGCCTTACGAATGGATGAGTGAATTTCCGAAAGTTTCGGGCGCCAGCGAAGAATTGAAGCAAAAGGTCGCCGCGAAGTTCGGCGCGAGTCTAGCGGGGAAGAAGAATCAAGAGATCTAACCGCAGAGAACGCAAAAAAGAGATCGGATTTGTAGGGGCAACCCCCTGTGGTTGCCCGTTCGAATGCGGTGTTCGCTACCACGCGAAGAGTAGAGTGATGGGAAGAGTGAAACTACAAAAAATGATTTTTCACGGCAGCGATGTAGGGGCGACCGGCCGGTTGCCCTTTCTCAGAAAAAGACCGCTGACGCTGCCATTGTTCACGCTGGCTATCGTGATTGGTTTGTATCCGAGGCTCCACGCCCAACAAGAGAAAAAGCCGTTCGAAAACGTTCGCCTCACAGTGCCGGCAAAATCTCTGACCTTCTTGCCATACTATTTTGGCAAGGCGCAGAGAATTTTTGCTAAAGAGGGAATCGATCTCGAAATCATCGTTATGCGGCCGCCGCTGGGCGTAACGGCGCTGGTGGCGGGAGATCTCGACTATTCCGCGGCCGGCGGGCTGGCGATCCGCGCGGCGATGAAAGGAGTGCCGCTTCGAACCATCACATTCATCCAGACGCGTTTGAGCTTCAGTCTAGTCGGCCAGCCGGGAATGACAGCGGCTAAAATAAAAACTGTTGCCGTAAGCGGTATCGGATCGCTAGCGCACTATGCCGCGCACGGTGCCGAGATTCCCATGGACCGCCTCGTCGATCTTTCCCTATCGCGTGAAGCGCGGGCCGAGTTGCGGAAGCGCTAGCGTAGAGTATTGCATGACCGAGGGCTGGATGATTAACATCCTTTCTATTAAACCTATCAAGACGGAGGTTATCCCATGAAGCGTATGTTGAGTATTGTAACAGTGATAATCGGTTTGGCATTGAGCCATTATGTGGCTTTGGCCGATATGCCGCCGCCGAAAGATAAAAATGAGAATCCAAATATCGCCGCGGCACGAAAGTCCATCGAAGCAAAGGATTTCAAAGCCGCGGTGGGACAATTGACGAAGGCTGTTCAGGAAGAGCCCAAAAACGCCGACGCGCACAGCATGCTCGGATACAGCTACCGAAAGCTCGGCACCTTCGATAAGTCGATGGAGCACTATCAGACGGCGCTTAAGATCGATTCCGGCCATCGCACCGCGCACGAGTATCTCGGTGAGCTCTATCTGGACATGGATCAGCCCGATAGCGCCGAGAAGCAACTGGCAGCCTTGAAAAAGGCCTGTCCGTTCTTCGGGAAATGCGAAGAGTACGAGGATCTCAAAAAAGCGGTCGATAGTTATAAGGCGAAAAAAAAGTAGCGAGAAACAACACTCTAGTTCAAGGTTCAACGTTCAATGCCTGTCCTGAACGAAGTGAAGGATCTTTCTTAGCTCCTGTGACAGATCCTTCGAAGCTCAGGATGCGCGAGGCGCGCACTTTGAACCCGGAACTTTGAACTGAATAACCGGTGGAGGCGTTATCATGGCTGAAGAGATCAAAGCGCGGATCGGATTCGTGAGTGGCGGTGCCGGGTCGATGCCGCACTACAATAGTTTTTTGCCGATTGTTCCGAAGGAAATTGAGATCGATTTTCAGGGTCTGGAGCTCTACGGCAAGTCGCTGTATGAGATCGCGGACAAGAAAGAAATTATCGTTCGCCGTGTCAGTGAATTCGTCGCGAATCGGGGATGGAACGGGGTCATCGTTACCGCCGCGCCAACGGAGGTTCTAAATGCAGGGCTCTTTGATTCACTGAAAGCGGCTTTGTCGGTACCATTCACTACCGCGCTTCACGCCTGCGTTGCGGCATTGCGAGCTTATTCGGCGCCGCGAGCGCTGTTGCTCACGCCCTTTGATGCGCGCTTGAATGAACTGATTGTTCAACATCTGCAAAAAGTCGGCGTGACGGCGATAGCGCCGCATTCGTTCGAGGAACTAGCGGTGCCAAAGCGCATGACGCCGGACGAAGTCTTCGAACTGACCAGAAAGAATCTGTCAGCGGTCGGTAAAGTGGATGCGATTTATTTCCAAGGCGCCGTGCTCGATCCGATCAAATGCCTGGACCGGATTGAGTCCGAACTGAACGCGACCGTTATCGCGAGCAATCCCGCGATGTTTTGGTACGTGCTTTCCAAAGTCGGTCTGAAATATCCGATGAGCGGGTATGGCCGGCTGCTGCGCGAATGGCCGACGGTGAGCGAATAACAGAAATTGGAGTGTTGGAGTGCTGGTAGTGGAGTGATGGGGAGACTTCGTTGGCCGAATTTATTTACCCTCGCCCGCTTGCGGAGAGGGAAGGGTGAGGGCTGCGAAGGCGCAAGAGCTCTCACCTTAGTCTCTCCCAGAGGGAGAGGATGTAATAAAGTGCAACCGGAAGTCTTTCTCAAACTTAAAACGGTTCCGCTCGAGCTCTCGTTTGCCGCCCGTTAACCCAACGTCCTAATCAGCCAGTCAACTACAATTTTCGACACTCTCTCTTCCGCCCCAACGTAAAAGTGATCGCAGTTGGGAATGATCGCGACCTCGCATGGCCCTGCGCAGTTTTCTTTGAATAGCTCCGCCGGATAGTTTTCTTTCGGCTCCTGGTCGCCGCGAATAAAGAGCACCGGACATTTGATCTGTTTGGCGTTATCGACTAGATCCGGGGCGTTGGTGAGGCGGTCCAGGAACGTGCGCGCGGAGATCACCCACCACCAGGCCGGTATGAGCATCAGCTGGCGCGGTTTGCCTGCGCCGATCAAGGCTTCGGCCTCTCTTACCTGCTCGTCGGTCTTTTCATTAATGGAAAAGTTGTGCGCCGACTGCGGATTTTTCAGGCGATTGCCGCCTGTATGCGCCGAGAGCAAAATTAGCGCGCGCGTCTCCGGATGACGCACGGCATGTTCGCTGGCGAGCACGCCGCCGTTGCTGTGGCCTATGACGATCGGAAAGTTGAAACCTTTGTCCGCTAGATATCTCGCCGCCAGCGCATTGTCTTCGATGCCCTCAGCTACGGTCTGATAAGCGCCGCCGACGCACTCTCGGCTGTCACGGGTGCTGACCGAGTCGTGGCCACGACGGTTGAACGGCATGAAGGCATAACCGAGCGAAGTAAGATGCGGCGCAAGAAAGCGCGCGGCGCAGACGTAGAAATTCATCTGATTGCCGTGGCAATACATCGCCGCACCCTTGATCGGCCCGTCCGGAGTGTAGTAGGCAGCGTCCAGAGGATGCGTTGGCGTCGGAATGCTGATAAGTTCAGTGTGCATGCTAGGCCCCTGAAGTTTTTCGCATCACGTTATCGCTAAACGGCAATCCAATTCAAAGTGTGTCCACTGTGGTGTTACTTAATTTTCTTCCATACTTCATCCGTCATTCCGGCCAACCCCGGATCGCAGTCCGGGTAACGCGAGCCCGAATCCGTCCGAGTTATCTAACAATCTTGAGAATCGTACGGTGCGCTTGCGCACCTAGTGCCCTGAAAGGGGGAAGCTGCCATGGCTGAAGAAAAAAAGGCGCCATTTCGCGCGAACCACGTTGGAAGTTTGTTGCGCCCGCCTGAGCTCCTAGAGGC
>DASPXM010000199.1:0-38286 GCA_035637295.1 Verrucomicrobiia bacterium | reverse complement strand
CAAGAAACTGACGGCGGAAAAGGAATCTTACCGCAAATTCTTCGAGCTACAGAGAAGCCGGTCGATAAAGCGCCAGAAACGGGTCGGCCAGTATGGCTGGTTGGTTATGGCTGCCTCTATCGGCGCCTTCATCTGGCTGTATGCGGACACTGTGACTAAGACGGGCCTCTCGAATCGAATCGCCGGGCTTCAAACCTTGGGAACAGAAGAAGGCAAGCAGATGGTTCTGTCGGTGACTCTGAGCGATGGGAACAACGTCAAATACCTGATCAAATTGCCCCCGCCAGCCAACAAGTTGGAGACCGCCGCAAAAGAAAAGGAAGAGGTTAGGATAGAGAAGGTCTCATCCTGGGAGCTGGAGAGACTGGGCACGGCTTTGAGCACCGGCGATAATCCATTGCCGCTCGGCGTCGCGCTGAAGATTTCCCAACTAGCAGTCGAACCCAGATAGACGCAGGAATTTCTAGAGATCAAAACTGGCCTTGAGGTGCCGATTCGGCACCTCAAGGCCGGGATGTCTCATTTCTAGAACTTGAGTTTGCATTACCGCCACCTTCAGTCTTCATTACTTCTGCGCAATAGACGCCTTAAAGGAGTTGCGCTGTAACACCCTCACATTGTCACCACTCGATCCTTTAGTTTCCCTCTGGCTGCTCGTTCCACTAGCTTGTCGATTCTACTTTGGACCTGATAGCCGATTTGCTCATGGTCGCATTCCTGGCAAATTGTGCAGGGGACGTTACGGATCTCGAGCAGGTCGGTTTGTATCGTTGTCCGGCCCAGGTAGGTTCTCGATCCACACTGTGCGCATCTTCCAGGCATTTTTTTTTAATTAACCTCACAACTCTTCACTATCAACAGGGGGATCCGGGGGTCTGACATAACAATCGATTCTGCTGAAGAAGCCCCTATTCACGAAAATTCGGGATGAAGAAAATGATTTACCATCGTGCGATACAGAGCATCTGTGTGCGAAATATTTTTTTCTGATTTTCGGAAAAAGACTTTTTCAGCAGAATCACAATCATTACAATTTGGCACTGATCACCGGTTTTTGATACCGGCTATCCATGGCGCGTCGTCCAAGAGTCTTTGCACCGGGTCTTCTATCACTACGCAGTACTTCAATCGCACCTATCGAAAAGAGAGGCACCTAATTCCAAGGAAAATACAATGCTATCATCTGTGACAAGGACAAGTATCTGTTGTCTTTGATGCGTTATATCCATCTCAATCCGATACGAGCAGGGCTAGCTAAGCGCGCCGCAGGATATTCTAATGTCGGTCACGGCAGTTACTTGGTACAGGGAATTTGTCGGATCGTGAGAAGGAACGAGATCGAGAAAGTTTGTAACGAGGACTGTTATGTCTGACCTCGGCGTCGTATTGAAGCATCCGGTTGCTTTTGCGGTCCAGACGCTGAAGGCCTTTCGTGCCAATCAGGGACTTCTTTTGGCGGGCGCCGTCGCTTACTACACGCTGCTATCGATTGTTCCGCTGCTCATTCTTACCGTCATCGCGCTCTCGTACGTTATCGATCAGGCGGAGTTGCTCGATACCCTCGGCCGCTACCTGGAGTGGCTGGTTCCCGGGCAATCCAAATTGATCGTGTCTGAGCTGACGAACTTTCTTGACCATCGCGACGTCATCGGCTGGCTGCTATTGGCGACAATGATATTTTTCAGCTCCCTCGCGTTCACCGTTCTGGAGAACGCAATGTCAGTAATTTTCATTCACCGGGTCGCCATCCGCAGGCGCCATTTTCTCGTTTCTGCGCTGCTTCCTTATTGCTACATCTTCTTCCTGGGACTCGGCATGTTACTGGTGACACTCGTCTCCAGTAGCCTTCAGGCGATGGGCCATGAAAGCGTCGATTTTTTTGGGCATAGCTGGTCCCTGGGCGGCGTTTCTGGCGTGCTTCTCTATTTGCTCGGATTCGGCGGAGAAATCTTCGTTCTCACGTCCGTCTACCTGGTCATGCCGGTGGGACGGCTGTCGCTACGGTATGCGCTGATCGGCGGGGTCACGGCGGCACTGCTTTGGGAGCTCACCCGCCATCTGCTCGTATGG
The DNA here is from genome assembly GCA_035637295.1 of Verrucomicrobiia bacterium. Lineage (GTDB taxonomy): Bacteria > Desulfobacterota > Binatia > UBA9968 > UBA9968 > DP-20. Next base: position 36,216 of record DASPXM010000199.1, on the reverse strand, counting down.
TATTTCGCCACTCTGTCGCAGGTCGGTCTAGTCTACGGATCACTGACGACAGCAATCGCGGTACTGCTGAGTTTGGATGTCGCGGCGACGTTGCTGTTGCTGGGCGCCCAAGTCATCTCCGAATACGAGCGCGTAGGCAGAGCCAACCAGGATGTACCGCCAAGGCCATTGCGCACCGGCTAAGCGCTGCTTTTTGCGGAAGTTTATGGGGTCATTTTTGTTGAGAGTCGAGGAGCAAAAGTCACCATAGCAATCTATACAATCTTGTTTACGAGCGCGGCCATTGTTTATTTTTTCCACCTGACGCTTCATCCACAGAACCCCGCGACCGACTCGATTTTCCGGAGGTCTGCTCCTGTTGCGATTGATCTCGTTGCCCCTCGCTATTTTTTAGACCCTTTTTAAAAGTCCACGCGTGGACTTTATTTTTGTAAGCGATTGATTTATGACAATCCTATTTTTGAAACGGTGCCCCGCCCTTTTCGGCCTGGAGTGTCCAAAAAAAAATACTTGGGCGGTTTGTAAGGCGTAACCGGCGGATTTTTCGATGGGTACTATGTCTCAGTTTTAGGATACAGTGGCCCGTTCCAAGCGTTCCCATCGTTCGATCCTTCGCGCAGCCTCAGGACAGGCAAAGCTCACCATGATCGGAGTTAGTTGTTATGCTGCTGCGCCACGTTCAAACCCGTTGAAGACAATTTACAAGGTGCAGGGAAAACTCTCGGCGCGTGCGTTGAGCTTGCCGCCAGGGATTCATAGATTATACAGAGTTTGAGCGTTCGTCCCTAAAATCTTGTCAATTGAGGGTGCCGGAATTTTGCCGTCTGCTTTCAACTTTCGCATAGCGTTGATTTCGGATGAAGTATCATTGTGTCCATAATCCGTTCCCAAGACAAGGTTCTCATCTCCCACGTGATCTAGAATATAAGGCAAATCATCACTCGTTTGACACGCAACATAAATTTGACTCTCCCGTAAGAGCTTCGCTCCTGGCCACTCCCTTCCCTGTCTCCGATAGCCGATCTCCAAATGGTTCATCACGTAAGGAAGCCATTCGGCGCTGACCTCGATAAACCCCCATCTTAGATCGGGAAACTTACGCGTAAGCTCTGATGTGATGAGACTCCCGAAAAGATTAATCGGACCGAACTTGAACTGTCCCAGGCTCGCGCCCCGGCCAAAAAGATCAAACATGTCCAGATTTCCGGCTGACGCATGGATACAGATGGGCATGCCAAGGCGACTGGCTTCATGATAGAGGGGATGAAAATAGGGGTCGGTGGGCAGTTGGTCGCCTTCGACGCCCCTGATGAAGACCCCGCACGCGCCGTTTTCCTTGCCGATGTTCAACTCCTCGATCGCCTTGTCCATAAAATGAAGCGGCGGCATCACGACCCAGCGCAAACGGCCGTTCCCCAATTTCCAAATCTCTGCCAGCCAGCGGTTATAGCTCTTGCATAATGCGGCGTCGATATGCGGCAGAATGGTCAGTGCGCGCAGAAAGAGGCTGGGATAGAGAACCTGGACATGTATGTCCAATTCATCCATGTGAGCTAGGCGAGCTTTGACGTTTTCCATTTCGCGGCTTTCTCGCGAAGTATCATGGCCGATGTTTCGTCCTTTGGCGAAAACCCGGCCGCCGATTTTCCAGAACTCATCGCTGGAACGTTGGCTCGCGCCTGTGCCGCTACGATCTTTGAATACCATTACCTGTGGGGCAAATTGTCTGTCCGCTTCATCGAGAAAGTCCCAGGTCCGTTCCGACTCGACTACATGAGCGTCCGCATCGATGATTTCCATAACTTTCCCCTTTGTGGCAGCCATTGACTATGCACAACCGCCTCTATTTTGAAGCAACGATGGCGCGATTCCACGACTCAGTGCGACGCTTCAATCTAGGATGTTGCGGGAAACGTCAGCCGCTCCTCAAAGTGATGCATCACTGTTTGCTTTTTTCGAGTCCCGCTTTCTCGATCAGCTGCCAATAATACTTGCCTACGGGTTTGGGATCGACAAAGCCAAGCATTGGATATTGTCTACCCTCCGCTCTACGGTAACCCGGAAGGACATCGTCCTTAGGAATGTCGATCCTCATTGAGTCCGAACCGTTCGCGACGATCGTGTTCAAAACCTTTTGCCATGTCATCTGCCCTTCCCGGGAAAGGAACCAATTGATAAAGACTATTGCCGCATGAGGGTGGGGAGCTTTGTCAAAGAATCCAAGGACGCTGCTGTTGCCGCCTCCAAGCTCTCCCGCTTCTTTGATCTGATTGCCATGGATGGTTTCCACCGGGAGTCCGATTTTCTGCGCTTCTTCGATTCCCCTGCAGAGAAAACACAATGTGTATCTCCCTCTGACAAGCCAGTCTGTCGCCTGCCGTCTGTCTCGAGATAGGCTTAGATCCATTTCCTCGAAAAGTTTCTTTAGAAAATTGGGGCCCACCTGCGGGTTATAATAGAGCGCGACGATCGGAGTCGGAACAGTCGCCCCTTGCCCGTCGTTGAAGAAACCGATATCGCTTTTCCATTTGGGCTTAAGGACATCCCAGTAGGACTGAATCTCATCAATGTTAGGAAGCTTCTTCGTGTTGTAGGCGATGCTGGCAGAGCCTGGAGTTCCCTCGAAAATGATCAGGTATTTTTCTTCCGGATCGCTCCAAAAGTGCTTGCCGCCGTACCATTTCGTCGTGTCGATAACATCGGGTAACATCAAAATGGGGCGGATGGGTTGCAAGAACTTGGCCGAATACGCTTGTCGGACTATTGCCGGACCGGAGGAAAAAACATCCGCGACATGCTTACCGGCTCGCCGTTCCGCAACGATGCGTTGTATGACTTCGGTATGCCCCATTACGGTGACAACCTTGATTTCCGGATATCGTTTATTGAACGCTTCGAGAATTGCCGGATGGGTAACGTCTGCCAGGCCGTAAGTATTAAGTTGGCCTTCTCTCTTGGCGGCCTCTAGTGTTCGATTCCATTGTTCCTCCCAACTAGATGCGGCTTTTAGGGTGAAATCTGAGAATCCGATCAGAAACAAAGCCACGATTATCGATAACACCGATTTATAACTATGCTTCACGGAGTTATCCTCCGTTGGTTGTAAATCTTAGGTTCCGTAATCTTTAGATTTCGTGGAATTCACTGTACAACCAGTTTCGAGCGCTTGTCTATGGGCTGGTGTCAGGCGGTCTATTCTAGCGATGGAATCGACGATAAAAGGCGATGCCGCCAACGTCTTGTTGATTAGCAGCGATCTCTTGGCTGAGGAATTCGCCTTAAGCGTGAAAGAGTAATCAGAGCGAGTGCAGTAAAGAATGTAACGAAAGTTACGAGTAAAAACACATTTAAGCGCGCGTATGGCTCTTCCCGGATCGGAAAATCCGCCAACCGGGTCTGGAACTTTCCGTTATCGAAATCGTAGACATAAGCGTTTTGCCACTCAAAGCAAGTGATGGGCTTTGCAAAGCCGATGTTGTCTCGACGTGTTTCCGTCGGAACATCGATTGCTTTATAGATGCAGGTTTTGAATTCCAGGGAGGCATTTTTTACGCCAGTTCCGGTAACGAACGCCCCGGCGGGGTGATCGGTCAGGTAAACAACCGGAATTGTCGGCTTTTCGGCGCCGTAGTATTTCTGGGTCTCCTGATCATAGGAGCCGGGTTTATTCCACCTTAATAAATAAAACCTGCCGTATTCAGGATCGCTGTTGTATGCGGGATCAGTGTCTTGCGAATCGATCACCCATTGAGGAAAGCAAAGAGCAACACTTTCTCCGAAGCTCGGTACTACATAACTTAAATTCCTAGTTATCTTGCCTGAGGGATTTTTTGAACTGTGAAAAACGCAGCCCTTTACGAATTGAACAATGGCGTATTTCTCGAGCGCATCTACCGAATCGGTCTCGTATTCCATAATCACGCCGGTGCCGTGAGTGGGATATTTTGGGTCGTCACTGAACCAAACTTCGTAAACCGACTTTGTGAGCGTGAATCTCTTGAGATCGCAGGTGTCGGTCGACCGGCAGTCCGGATTCAAAAAGTCCTGTTTTGTTTCTGAGAACGTGTGCACATGCCCTTTTTCGGTAAAGTGACCATAAGAATTTCCCGCAAGAAGGGAGATGAGTAAGATGAAAGGAAGGCAGAAAAATTTCTTCATCATTGGGTCGGGAACGCAGCCTAGCGGATTCAAAACTCAGGTGTCAACGGGGGTAAGCTAGCTCTCAGCAGCCAGTTCCAATGGTTCCAGTCGTTCAATCGCTACGCTTACAAACTACTGCAGCCCGATCAAGACGTTCAAATTAAAACCCCGGCCCGTTGAACTCTCTTTCGGTGAGCCGGCAGAGAGATACGCCGAGAGACAATGCAATTGGTTCGACGTTTAGAAGGATCGGCGCCAGCTATCGATGGTATCCTTCTGTATCCGAAAGAGCTAGTATCTACACCAGCGATGCGAGAGGGGTTTTCCCTGAACGGAGGAATTTCTTGAGTCAATCATCAAAACGTATGGCACTTGGGTTGGTCTTGGCGCTCGTTTTGTTTGGGATTTTCAGCGTTTTTAGCAAACAATACCGGCGCGAACCGGAAATTGTTTTCAGCGAATTTATCGGGGCCGTGGAGCGCGGCGGCGTTCGAGAGGTCGTGATCCAAGGACAGAATATTCAGGGCAAATACAAGAACGGTGAGCCGTTCAGAACTTTTGCGCCGGATGATCCGGAGCTGGTGAAGTCATTGCGGGCTAAGGACGTGAAAATCGCCGCAAAGCCCGAGGACGAGTCGTCGTGGTACATGGTGCTGCTGCTTAACTGGTTTCCCATGCTGCTTCTGCTTGGCGTGTGGATATTTTTTATGCGCCAGATGCAGGTGGGCGGCGGTAAGGCGATGTCCTTTGGCAAGAGCCGGGCAAAACTGCTTACGGAGAATCAACACCGCGTAACCTTTAGTGATGTCGCCGGCGTGGATGAGGCCAAAGATGATCTGCAAGAGATCATCGCATTCCTAAAAGATCCGAAAAAATTCACGAAACTTGGCGGCAGAATTCCCAAAGGGTGTTTGCTCGTGGGGGCGCCGGGAACTGGCAAGACCCTGTTGGCTCGTGCCATAGCGGGCGAAGCCGGAGTCCCGTTTTTCAGCATCAGTGGTTCCGATTTCGTAGAAATGTTCGTCGGGGTCGGTGCATCTCGTGTTCGTGATCTCTTCGTCCAAGGCAAAAAGCAGGCGCCTTGCATCATCTTTATCGACGAAATCGACGCCGTCGGGCGTCACCGCGGAGCCGGCTTCGGAGGCGGCAACGACGAACGGGAACAGACGTTGAACCAGCTACTGGTGGAAATGGATGGATTCGAGTCCAACGAGGGAGTTATTCTTATCGCCGCAACCAACCGGCCTGACGTATTGGATCCCGCGTTGCTCCGTCCAGGGCGATTCGATCGGCACGTTGTCGTACCACGACCGGACATCAGGGGACGAGAAGGTATCTTGCAGGTGCACACCCGCAAGGTGCCGTTGTCAACGGACGTGGACGTCAGCGTGCTGGCGCGATCCACGCCCGGGCTTACCGGCGCGGACCTGGAGAATCTCGTAAATGAAGCGGCTTTGTTGGCGGCTCGGAATGACAAGGAAAAAGTCAACATGATCGACCTCGAGTTAGCCAAAGACAAGGTCATAATGGGCGCCGAACGGCGCAGCATGATTATCAGCGACGAAGAAAAGCGCAATACGGCCTATCATGAAGCCGGGCATGCCTTGGTGGCGAAGCTCCTGCCGGGCGCCGATCCGATCCACAAAGTCACGATCATTCCCCGCGGCATGGCTTTGGGTCTGACGCAGCAACTGCCCGTGGACGAAATGCATAACTATCCCAGGGAATATCTGCTCAATAATTTGGTCATCCTGTTTGGCGGCCGCGTGGCCGAAGAGCTTGTGCTCGAGCACATCACGACGGGCGCGGGGAACGATATCGAGAAAGCCACGGATCTGGTGCGCCGGATGGTGTGCGAGTGGGGAATGAGCGAAAAGCTAGGGCCCATGACTTTCGGCAAAAAAGAAGAAGAGATTTTTCTGGGAAGAGATTTTACCCAGAAATCAGACTATTCCAAGAACACGGCCATTGAGATCGACGCTGAGATCAGGCGCATTATCCAGGAGAGCTACCAGCGGGCTAAGGACCTCTTAACGACGAACCTCCGTCTGCTACATAAAGTTGCGGAGAAGTTGCTCGAAAAAGAAGTTCTGGACGGTTCGGAGATTGACGCCATAGTCAAAGCTTTCAGCCTCAACGGTGGAGATCCGTTGACACCATCGAGTGCGGCGGCCATTGCTTGAAGGGCCTGAGCTCACAGAATACTGAAGGCCGTTCAAGCCGTTCAAATCGTTCAACCGCTGCGCTCCGTTCAAGTCGTTAAACTAAGAACAAGTTCCTTCAAAGGTTCAAGGTTCAATGGTTCGACTAGGCTCACCATGAGCGGAATTTGACGTTCAATCGCTGCGCTCCGTTCAAATCGTTCAGGATTTTTAGGACTCGGACGGAGACTTGCACGTTTTGAGAATTATCAAAACGTCAAAAGGTTTTCTCGTCGTACAGTTGTAGCTGCTGGTCTACGTTGCGTTCGTGAGTGTCTGAACCGGCAAAGACCGTTTGGAAAAACGGAGTGGCAAGCTGATGTGGTGCCGATTTATTGACTCGAAAGCATGTTACGAGCGCGCGGCAGCCGAAAAACGAAAAGAAGAGTAGCCTGTCCCGCTTTTAACGCTCTTTTAACGTCTAGGGCTCTTACGGCTTCTTGTAATTCGCGATTGAAAGTGATCGTCTAAGGTCCCTGGGATCTTAACGCATCCTCATTTTAGGAGGCATTCCCCATGCCTGCAAAAATCACCCGACTAGATGCACGGCGCGATCATGAAGCCATGGAGTGGGCGAAAGAGTTACGCGAGACGGAGAACTGGTTTCACAGCGAGAGGTTCGGCCACATTACGCGTCTGCACACTCCCTTCGAGGTCGTGTCGCTTCGCGGCAGCCTGCAGGAGAATTATACGATCGCCAGAGAATCAGCTAGCAAGATGCACGATTATCTGCAGCGGCTTTTCGTCGAAAGAAAACAGGAGACAACCTATGGCCCCTTCTCGCCGACGGGAGCGGTGCGAGCGGTGATGGAAGGCATCAAAGTTCTTTATCTTGGGGGCTGGGCAACTTCCGCCAAGGGATCGGAATCCGAGGATCCGGGCGCAGACCTCGCCAACTATGCGTTGGACCGCGTCCCCAAGGAAGGGGGTTCGTGGGTGCGGGCCTTGTTGCATCAAGATGAGGTGCAACGGTCCAACCGGATCAGGATGACATCATTACAACGGAAGAAAACGTCCGCTATCGAGTTCAACCCGCCCATGATCATTCCCGATGGGGATACGGGACACGGGGGCGAGCATCATATTCGTAATCTGGTCAAGAAATTTGTCGAGAACAAGATCGGCGCAATCCATATCGAAGACCAACGTTCGGGATGCAAGGTCTGTGGACATCAAGGACAAAAGGTTCTTGTTTCTACCGCCGAAATAATCTCGCGTCTGAATACAGCGCGTCTGCAGTTTGACGTCATGAAAGTGCCGGGGGTGATTGTTGCCAGGACCGATGCTCACGATGCGACGGCTATCGATACCCTGGATGACGAGCGGGATCATCCGTTCGTTTATGGGGCCACCCATCCTCACATCGTCCCGTTCAAGAACGTCACTCTGGCAGTGATTAGAGAATTCTATGAGGAGGGATTCAGGGAGATCAATGGACACCTGCTTCACAGGATCTCGGAAGAGGCGTATAAGACCGCGGGCGAATGGCTGAAACAAGAACGCTTGACCAAGCGGATTGCCGAAGGCATCGAGAAGATCAATAAGGAAGTGGCGACTTTGAAACGGCTACGCCAGCAGGCCCGTCACCGAGGAACCGGTCAACGCAAATTTCGCGAAGAACTGGCGGCCCTTGAGATCATGATCAAAAAAGTCACCGAAGAGACGGTGGATAGCGTGCTTGCGGGAGTCCGCCAGGTTTGGGCGGAAAAAGCCGGGCTCAAGACGTATGCCGATGCCGTCGCCGAAGTCATGGAAACGCGGCAGCAAAACAAGACCAAGCTGCCGATGCCGATCGACCAGTGGAGGAAATTTGCCAAGGGCGTATCGCATGAGGAAGCGCGAGCGCGGGCAAAGTCCATGGACATCGATATTTTTTGGGATTGGGATTTGCCGAGAACCTCGGAAGGTTTTTATCAGATTACCGGCGGGCGGGAAATGGCGATTGGTCGCGGGTTGGCAATGGCGCCTTTCGCCGACCTGGTGTGGCGGGAGACCGCTAAACCGGACTTGGAAGACGACGAAGACTGGGCCGAAGCAATTCATGCGGTGTTCCCGCACAAGATGCTGGCCTATAATCTCTCGCCCTCTTGGAACTGGGATGCCTGGGGATTCACCGATGACCAGATCCGAAACTATGCCTATGAGTTGGGCAAGATGGGCTATGTTTATAACTTTATCACTTACGGCGGCCACCAAACCGAGGCCCTGATGAACGGCCGCTTGGCGCGGGCGCTACGGGAAGAAGGCGTGTTGGGTTTCGTCAGATTGATTCAGCGCGCGCTCCGCTTGGCCAATGATCCAGCACAGTATCCTCAGACGTTTGTCGGTGGTGATTGGGCGGACCGGTTTCGGCGCGCCGCTAGAGGGCCGTCGCTGACGACCACTTCCATGGGTGGAAAATCAACCGAGACACAGCACAGAAAGGCTGTTGAAGTGCCGACCAGCGTGCTTGAACGTTGGCTTCGCATGTGGGGGCAGCACTGGACCAGCCAAGGCCTTTACACCGGCGGCGATCTCAGCGTCGAGCTGAAAGAGAGATGGGCCGGGTCCGAAGAGATGATGCTCAATGTTTTCGACGAAGCCCGTGACAAAATAGCCGAGATCACGTTTAGAGTCGATAAGGACCGGGCGAGCCGGAAATTTCTCGCGGTCAAGGACCAGAACACGGTCAAAAAATACCGTTCCCGGCGTCTGATGAGCCTGATGCACTTTTTTCTCCTGCATCGATACAAGACGGATCTCGTGCACTACTTAACCCCGACGGATGACAATCGGCTTTCCGTCCGGCGCATGATCCATAATGGCGTATTCCGAGAGGCCCGGACCGACGATCCGAATGTTATCGCCATCGAAGTCGATACGGCTCGCGCCCAGAAAATCTTTGCCAACGATGAATCGATCAAGCAGTTTATCGCGCGACAGTTAAGACCGTCGGAGACTCATGCAACCGGTCGCGCGATCAAGCCTGCGGTAGCATAACGCGCGGTCCCGAGGTGCCGACCTTGTCGGGACGGTGAATCCTCTCGGGCATGAGGTGTGCGCGATTTTGACGACTCCGGTTCCTTTTTTCCGCTGGCCGCATGAACAGTGATCGACATGCGGAGCCGACCGACAAAGTCAGCGCAACGCTGACGGGAAGGAAACGTGCACAAGCCAGCCCGTTCCCTTTTTGATCCTCTGTGAACTTCCGGCTTCGCTGCCCCTCGGTCGCGGCTGAATCTGAGAGAACCTCGATCTAGGGGACAGGCTCGGACAGGCTACTTTCTATTGTGAGATCGACGTTCGGTATACTGAAGCTTTGCATGCCGAGAATTGCTAGAGGCCGAAATTCTGGGGAACACAATACTCATTTTCTTGACTCAAGGTAGAGATTTTTTTAGTCGTCGCGAGATAAAAAGAATTATGCAGTCTGTTTTCGTGCGTGTGCGTCTGCAGCGATTTGAGGCCGCTCAAGTTTTCGACAAGTGCAGGATCTGTATCAAATGATCCAGATTTGCTTTAATCGTTTCGAACGGCACAGTCGAGAAAGCTTTTTCACTTTGTTCATCAACTTCTGCATCCCGTATCTCTTGCCTGACGGTGGTCAATTGGGCGGCCAGATTGACCTTCACGATCGTCTGCGCCGCCTGAAGGGACATTTCGGCGCGGGCAAGTTCCTTGATTGCACGTTCGTTCTCCCTCATCGCCTGCGTGAATACCTCAGCGTTGATCACGTGAAATCTTGCTTCGATGAGATCCGTCTCGGCTGGGCTCGATGCGCTAAAGATTTTCCATTGGGACGTGTTGTACTCCATCAACCATTCGTTGAAAATCAAGCCGCGGTGCCACGCGTCATCGAGAACGACTGCCACTCGACTGAATTTTGACTGTAAACCGCCCGGAGATTTCCCGTCCAATATAAAGCCCACGCCTTGGGATTCCATTGCGCTGCCGTGCGCTGCAGGGGCAAATACGCTGACCGAATGCTGGATCATAAGGAGGGTTATCAGGAGAAGGACAAAGCACAAATTGTTGAAAGGGTCCCTCCACATAAAAGTCTCCTTTCGTCATGTGCGCTCGAGCAGGCATTTGTCGACAGTATTCATAAGATGACCAGAGCTCAATCAGGGAGTAAAAAACGAAAAGCCGGCATAGATTACGTGGGAGTTCATGCCGGGATTACTGTCATTACTGTCACCTATACCGGCGTTGGATATATGATGAAACTTGTAGCCGAGCGTCAGCGCTCTTTGCGGCGCGAGAAAAAACTGCACGCCTAAGCCAACTTCCGGGGTAAAATTGAAGCGCGATGAGTGAGGCACCGGTATATCGTCTAGAAAATAGAGAAATCCAATGCTTGCAGCGATAAACGGCTGTATCCAGCTCTGCGGCGCAAAATTGACCTTGAACCCCAAAGGAGAAAGGCCCGCTCCATAAATCGTCGAGCTGCCTCTTCTGACATGACCCGGTTCGAACACGACCGCCGCGGGAAAGATATCCAGAGTGTATTCTAAAGAGACTGACTCCCACGCGGCTAAGACTCGTCCATAGCGGAGCGCGAATAAAAAGAGCTGCCGATCCTCGATGTTGCCGGTGGAGTCCGGCGATCCACCAGCCCAGAGACCGAACTCATTCGTTCCTTTCGTAAGCGCGTAACCGGCGCCGGGCCCCGGCGAAGGTTCCGCGCCCTGAAGCGGTGTCAAACCGACTAGCGTGCTGAAAACTCCAAGCACCATTGCTCTGACAAGACTTTGCTGCAGGCTAAGAGTGTATCGCATTTTCATATTGTGACTCCTGAGATCCTATCGGTTCGCCATCCAGTCTACACGAAAAGTAACGCAATGGAACCTAGCCGGCTCGTTAACTACTGCGGCCCGTTCCAATGGTTCAATCGCTTACGAATACCCAGGCCGTTCAAACCGTTAAAGTCGTTCAACCGCTTTGCTCACATAAGACCGAAGCGAGTTCCAATCGTTCAAAACGTTCAATCGCTACGCTCCGTTCAAGACGTTACAAAATAAAGTCCGTTCAAAGGTTCAAGAGCCTGCCATAATTCACCGCAGAGTCGCTGAGCAAGCTGCCGAGTGAACAGAATACGATGTCTGCAGACGATTTGCGGCGCGGTTTTAAAGGTGAAAGGTGCGCTCTAAAAGGTGATCGCAGGGATGTTATTGTTTCTCAGCTTTTGATTGCATATCTCTGTGTGGGACGGTGAAAGCCATTTCTTACTGGAGCGACTAAAATGTTTCGTCGTGTCGATCTTCCTACGCGGGTTCCTGGGAGACTGCTGCTGCACAGCATGCCGGGCCGCTTTGAAGCGATCGAGAGGGTGTGGCATCAGCTGAGGAGCGAAGCGGTCGGCGCGATCGTATGTTTAACGGAAAAATACGAAATCCGCCTCAAATCCTCTAAATACGCAGAGGCCCTGGAAACCGGAACCGTTCCCTGTTCAGTCCTGCCTTTTGAAATTCGTGAAGGCGGCGTGCCCGAAGACCGGGAGGCTTTCTGGGCGCTTGCCAACGATGTAGCGAATCGATTGCAGTGCGGGGAAGCGGTGCTGATTCATTGCGCGGGCGGTGTCGGCCGCACCGCGATGCTGGCCGTCTCTGTGCTGCTTGCCTTGGGCGAACCGATGAACGAGGCGGAGAGCGTGGTCTCGCTGGCAGGCTCCATGGTGGAAACCATGCCGCAGATCGAGATGCTTTCCTGGTGCGCTTCTAGAAAACAGCAGTTCAAAGGTTCAAAGTTTCAACGTTCAAAGTAGTATTTAAGGGCCGTTCCCGAGGTTCAAAAAGTTCAAGTCGTTCAACCGCTATGCTCCGTTGAAATCGTTTAAAGCCGGAACTCGTCGGTTTAATATCAATCCTTCGGCCCTTCAATACGTTCCGAACGTTCAACCGCTACGCTCTGTTCAAGTCGTTGAATGCAATTAAGACTAATAATTCTTGACAGTGTTTGGATCTCCTAAACTCTGATCGTCCGGACGAGTTTCACCATGAGAGATTGAGACTGCAGGCAACGAACTCAAGGATCGAAGAAACCAACAACTCGGCTGCTGGCCAAATACTCGGTCACGGAAGAGTTGCGGTAACCTGTTCAACGCGACCAAGATAGGGTGCATTTAGTTGCTTAAACCGGCTCGCCATTAAAGGTCGAGCCGCATTTGCCTCCGATTCGGTTGCATATAGTCCCCAGGCGATGCGATAGCAGTGTGCCACTGGCAGCACGACCAACTCGCCCAACGGCACCGAAGAGATAGCCTGCTCTATCTCTTGGGAGTCGCAGCTATCACGAGCGACGATGGTGTAGTACGTGCTTCCTCGTAGAGCCTCGACGAAAATCTTTGATGCGGGGAGTGGTCCTCCTTTCCGGACCACTGCTCGGGCTGCTGCCAACCTCTCATTGAGAGCGTAGTATGCTGCCGTTTCCTGTGTTTCTGCTCCGCGCGGGTTGGTTTGTGCAGCGCGCGAGCCCGTTCGTTCGGCGGAGCGTGGAGTTTGCTTCGCGACAGCCAACGCGTGATCTCTCGCTCTATTTGCCGCCGCCGCTGCCTGTTTGCCAGCATCGGCTTCCTTCATTGCGTTGGAGGCGGCGCTTTTCGCCTGGCTTTCTGCCGCCACGGCTGCACCGATTGCGATGGCGGCAGCGGCTGGATCGGTTGCTTTAGCAGTTGTATTTGCTGCGGATCGTGCGCTATCGGCGGCCTCCTGCGCGACTTTGGCCTGGATCTCAGCGCGACGCGATGCTTCGTTTGCCGCAGTAGCGTATCGGCGGACCGCCTCAAGGGCGCTTGCCACATCTGGATTTAACGGGGTGGGAATGCTGCCCCTGGGAATCCTTGCCGTCTCCTGAGCCTCTTGCGCATAGCCGGAAACTGCTCGCGCATATTGTTCGGCGCGCCTTTGCCAGCCGAGCGCCGCACTGTATGCGGCCTGTGCTTTGTTACGTGTTTCGGTCATGCGTTGTTTATCCGCGGCCTTCTCCTGCGCGGCTTTATTCTGGGCTTCTCGTTCTTGCCGCTCTTGCTCGGTAATGCGCTCCTTGGCCCGGGCCTCTTCCTGTTTGCGTCTCTCTTCCAAAACTCTGGCTTCGTCGGCCTTCCACGCTTCCTCAGCGATACGCGCCTTATCCGCCTGCCGGACGTCATACCACAACTTCGCGCCGTACACTGCAATCCCAAGTAAGAGAACGAAAGCTACTCCAAGCGCTACCTTGTAAGCAGTGCGGTTTTGAGTCTGTATGATCGGTCGTAACGCTGCGATGAGTTTCTTGCAGTCATCCGACCAGCGATGATCCGCTAGTTGAAAGGCTTGCCGTCGTGCCAGTGGTTTCAGATCGTCGGGTAATTCCGCGGCGGAAGGGACTTGCGCGCCGCCGACCAAGGCGGGAATAACCCGGACGTTTCGCTTTAGGGCAGTGACGATTTCCATCCGGGTAAAATCGTCTGCATCATCGAGCCGCCGCTTACCCGCCTTGTCCGTAACCGTGAGCCAGCGGGGACCGATTAGAGCAATCAGGATGTCACATGAACCGACTGCCTGCGCAATGTATTCGTCGAAGTTTACGCCCGGAGGAATAGCATCGATATCCATGAAGATGTTGGCACCGCGAAAGCCGGCCGCCAAATCTGTAGCCAACCGACCTGCCCACCCCGCAGCGTCGTCACGACGATAGCTGATAAAAATGCCGCCCATGTTATGCAGCTCCGATTATGTGCGTTCCTATCGATTACGACCAACAAAAAAGCCAGTACACGCCGGCGGTAAAATGCCGAAGTGACTGGCTGCACACCTTCTGTTCATTTTGCCCTCGGAGGAACATTCTTTGTGTTCCTCGCTGGTCTCACAAACAATGGAGCCTTGTCGACGACGAAGGAGGCTTTTTGACGCGGGGAGAAATATCACATCGCGATGCGCTGTCAAGCACGTTCAAGCGTTCGCCTCACCGCGAGCCAAGGAAAACAGGGCCTTTAAGGAGAAGAAAAGGGAACATTCTGTTCTTCCGGTCAGAAAGCACGACGATTTTTTTGGCTCCGCAGTCCTCTGCGAGTTGTTACCACGCATGGATAGTAGGTACGTTGTGGGCTGGCTGGACAAACTTAGGTGAGGGATGAAAGGGACGAGGTTACTTCGGAGCCACAGGAGGCGAGGATGGTAAGTTTCGCTCAAGGTGCGTTAGTCGGATCCCAGCATGTTCGGAGGTTTTCATTGAAGCCATCGAGGATCTGCATATCTTCTACGGTAATTTCAAAGTCAAAAACATCGGCATCTTCGAAGATGCGTCTACGATTGGCCGATTTGGGAATCACCACCAATCCGTGTTGCAGCGCCCAGCGGATGAGGATTTGCGCCGTCGATTTAGATTCCGAACGGCGGAGCCTATCGACAAGAGGCAATCGCGACCGGGAAGCCGCCGGCTGCGGCCCGGTTTGCGAATATTTTTTGGCGACTGCGACAAGCTTCGGATCATTCAGTCGCACTCCCTTAGTCAAGGGACTGTAGGCTTCGACGACTATGCCCTTGGCGGCGCAGAAATCCAATAAATTGCGCTGATATAAATACGGATGAAACTCCACCTGGTTGACTGCGGGGACCGTGTTCGTGGCGGCAAGTAGCTCGGTCAAATGCCTGATCGTGAAATTGCTAACGCCAATCGAACGCGCCTTGCTCTCGGCGCGCAGCGCTTCCAGAGCGTGCCAGCTTTGCCGGCGTTCCCGCACCGGGTAATGGATCAGATAAAGATCCACATAATCCAACTTGAGCTTACGCAGACTCGTGTCCAGTGCGCGCTCGGGATTTCCATGATCGGAATTCCACAATTTCGTCGTGACAAAAATGTTCTCCCGGGGAATGCCGCTCATTCCGATGGCAGCGCCGACACTCTCCTCGTTGCCATACATGGCCGCAGTATCGATGTGCCGGTACCCCGCTTCCAGGGCGGCAAGCACCGCTGCTTCACAGGTCGCACCCACGCGAGTCTGCCACACGCCCAACCCCAGCTGAGGCATCAGATGACCATCGTTGAGTTTTATTTTTGTCTCGATCGTGAGTTTCATAAGCCGTATTCTCTAAAGAGACTTTTAAACTGTTGCGTGTCTTTAGATTTCACTATTTAGCTGATTTCCAACACGGTTGCGCGCCAGGCACGAACCTTACGAATCGAATACGACGGCGCACTTTACCACGTCATGTTGTGCGGCAATGACCGCAGACGAGATCACAGGATCGGCCCGTTCCAACCGTTCCAGTCGTTCAACCGCTACGCTCTGTTCAAGTCGTTGCAGCCAATGACAAGTTGGAGGGGACTTGCACGTTTTGAAAATTATCAAAACGGCAAAATGTTCTCTGATGATTCACTATCGAGGGCCTTCACTTATCCGCTTCTTGAAAATTCTTGACAGTACTTTCGTCGCAGGATAGCTTTCCCTTTGCTCGTAAGGGATCGAATGACAAAGACGAAAGAAGGTCTACCGTGACGACAATCCAAGATATCATCCAAGTCGGCGTCGGCGTGCCGGATCGCGAAAGATTCGAAAATTTTGCCCGTGATCTGCTGGGATTTTCCGCCAGCCGATCGCCGGACGGAAAAGTTACCTACCTGCGGCCGGATCAGTATCCCCATCGGATCGCGGCCTATACGGCTCCACAACCGGCTCTTCAGTACATCGGTTTGGATGTCGGCGGCCGTCAACAGCTTTCCGAGTGGGAGACCAAGCTCACGGCCGAAGGCATCGATTGGCGCCGCAGCAGCCCGAAAGAATGTGCCGAACGGCACGTGACCGATTTCATTGAATTCAACGATCCCGACGGACACGCGCTTGCTTTGTCGTATGGCTTCGAGGTCGACAAAAATCCGGTGCGCTATACTCGTGATCTGAGTGTCCTGCGCTTAGGCCACGTGCTGCTCACGGTCGCGAATACCCAGCGCTCGCATGATTTTTACACCGGCGTATTGGGCTTTCGCCTGAGTGATTGGATCAACATCGACGACAACATTCGTTTGTGCTTCTTGCGCTGCAACGAGCGTCATCACAGCATGGCTTTCGCGCCATGCATGCCGGGCAAATCTCCCCGGCTGCAACATGTCATGTTCGAAGTGGAGTCGCTCGATGACGTCATGCGCTCGTATCATTTCCTGCGCATCCGCAAGGCGCCCATTGGCATGGGCCCCGGCCGCCACATCAATTGTCAGACCGTACACGTTTACGTGCAAACACCCGGCGGATTTGCCGTCGAATTCGGCTGGGGCCACCGCCGTCTCGATGATGCGCATCAGCCGATCGCCTATCCAGTTGGCAGTCCCATCGATATGTGGGGCGGCGACATCCAGAGCCCGGAATTCGAGCTTGGATAGGTGAGAGGCGGTCTCATTCAGACGGCGGATCACCTCAATGTCACAGTCCGACCGACTATCGAAGAAAGGTTGCCGCGTGCTTCGACTATCTCAGAGCCGGGGGGAACGAAAGAAAGGCGATTTTTTCGCGACGATACGGATCGCTCTGGATGGCTTCGGAATGTAAACCAAGAGCTCTCGCTTGTTTGTGACACGAATCACAAACCGTCATATTCAGCAAAATAACGCCATTGTCTTCGCTGACCACCCGATAGGGCTTGCCTATGACTATCTGATCACAATGTTTACAAAAGAACTTCATGATCGTTGGTTCAGCAATGCGAGTGCCGATGATCGGTTGCCGCTCGAATGACCAGGGATGACAAACGATGATCGGAAATTCCACGCGATGTCTCAGCACGCGAATAATAGAAAGGCTCGTGTTTCACGGTCGCGACACGTTTTGGCCGAGAAAAAATGGCTCTGGCCTAACCATCTCGAATCCCGGTGAACGTCGACCTGCAGGCTGCTCTTTGATTGCTCAGATTCACAACGTGCTAGACGCCCGTTTGAGTGGGTGACCCCTTCCGTGCGCTGCCTGCGACGGTATGCCGCAGACTCAAACAGCTGAGCGAGCTGAGTAACATGGCTTCGCATCACGATTACTCTACCCGTGCTGGTGGAGAGCTTTGATGCGGCGTTCACGGTGGATTCGGTTATCACGTGCCGTTGCGACGACTTCCCTTTCAAGACTATCTTTTATCCGGAGTACCTGAACGAGATAGCCGTCGAACTTGCTCAGTGATTGCGTCAAATCCTCTTCGGAAGCACTGCGAAGTTGCGCCCGCTCTTCAATCAGTTTTCGTGCTTCCTCCTGCAACGGGCATACCTCCTTCTGCTTGGCTTCGGCCCGTTGGATCAGCAGCTTCTCTCTCGAACTTCCCGATTGCCCGGCGGAAGTATGGAGCATTCGATACTCGATCTTCAATTCTTCGACGAGCGAACCTATCTGTGAAGATTCCGCAACAACACGGTGAGCGGCTGTCGTTAGATCTCTCAGCAGTCCACGACGATCGACATTTTCCGCATGTCTGGCTGCCTCTTGTGCCGTAACGGCCGATCGATGGGCAGCGCGGGCGGCCCAAACACCTCCAGCGGCAGCCACAAGTCCAGCGATCGCGGAGATCAAGGTGATGGTTTCTTGTAACATGGCAAGTTTCGTCCGGCGATCGGCGGTCTTCGCAGGATCGGGTTTAATGAACCGTCGGCACCTGATAGCTCGTGTTCCGTGCTATGCGTTGGTCTCAAGAGGTGAAAAAATTCGCGGCGCGACAAATCCACAATAAACTTTTTATCATCGATAGCAAATCAGCCGGCTCCAGATTTGACGCTATGTTCAAAAGTTGGTTAATTTCTTCCAATGGGAGATGTCGAAAGCGCTCATTGACTACTGCGGCCCGTTCCAGACGTTCCAAACGTTCAATCGCTGCGCTCCGTTCAAGTCGTTGCAGACAATTACAACTTGGAGCGGAAACTTGCACGTTTTGAGGATTATCAAAACGTCAAAATGTTCTCTGAAAGGTACGGATGATTCAGATCCGAGGACGCGGAGCGAAAAGAAAAATAGTCTGGAAATCCTTTGCTGCCGCGCGGCCAGCCGAGGAACGAGAAGAAAAGCAGCCTGGCTTGTTTTTAATTCCTGATTGTTACTTCGTTCTAAGCCGACAAATGGCTACGCAGAAGATCACGCAACATCGGGAAGTGAAATGGCTTATACAAAATCTCCGCGGCCCCTGCAATAAGCGCACGGTTTGCACGCTCTTCAACGTTGCAGGCGGTAGTCCAGCCGGTATTTATCACCACTGGTATGTTTCGGGTGGACATATTCGCTTTCAGGCGTGCCGTTGCTTCATCTCCATTCATTCCAGGTAGGCATAGATCCATCATGATTAGATCGGGATGTATGCTGGAAGCCGTGTCTATGACCGCTAGACCCGTAGCAGCTTCGAAGACTTCGTGGCCTAAACCTTTGATAAATGCTCCGAGCGATTCTCGAAAGGTGTCATTACCGTCGGCGGTCAATATTTTTTTGCCGGTGTTCTGCATGTAAGGGAGCAAGCGCACAAAGGATGCCAGCCAGCGCAAAAGCGGTCGTTTTGGTACTTTCTTTCCAGGAGTGATCATCCTGAGATATTTCGCGGTGAAATTTGCATAGAAAAGACTCGATCCCGAAAGTAGAAAGTTCCCGTTACCGTTCAATTTTACGTCTGTAGAATGAATTCCAGGGAGTCTTTTGTTGACAGCCGCCCGGAACGGCTGTTCTTGAAGCTACTTCGACGCCTGTGCTAAGCCTGCCGCAACTAGCCCGCGCGAGACGAGATTACGAAGGGGTTGAGGGTTTTTCATTGGTGGCGATCAGCAAGGCTAGAAATACTTCTGTGACCCCGATTTCCTTCCTTGATAACCTCTGCCAAAGGGTTGATAGTGGTTCGGTGACGCCGTGATCAAAAGGAGATTTCTATGAACCATTTCCGTTTGACGACCTCACTGGTTATCTTTCTGGTTTCTTTCGTTGGCTGTACTACCGGCACTTACAATGTGGCCACTGTTGACAAGCAAGAAGCCGGTAGCGGCTACTGCCACAAGAAACTGCAACCTGTTGGTCCCACGGATCCCGCAAGGCCAACGGTAATGGGTGCGGGTGACTACATCGATTACTATGGTCCGTGCGACGGACCGTCCAGTACAGAGCAGATCCAGGCACAAAAACGGTTTGAGCAGTTCCGATTCGGCAGAGACTACATGGATGAAGGTTAATCACATAGGCGCAAGGCAAGAGGCAATAGTCAAGACTAACGGTTCAAACCGTTCCACCCGCTATTTAATACTGAGGCCCGTTCCCGTTCCAAACGTTCCAGTCGTTCAACCGCTTCGCTCCGTTCATCATGGGGACCGGCCCGTTCCAGTCGTCCAAAAGTTCAATCGCTACGCTTCGTTGAAGCCATTACAGGCAATTACAACTTGGAGGGGACTTGCACGTTTTGAGAATTATCAAAACGTCAAAACGTTCTCTGGAGTGGAAAGACTTTACACTTGGAAAGTCCATTGCGCCGGCATGGCTGCCGGGCGAAAAATAAATGAACCACTCGTTCGGTGGGCCGTTGAGGACTAACTCCCTGGAATCGCTGACGATTATTGAGACTGGCGGCGGACGCGGTGGTCAAAACTGCAAAACTGCAGAAATTGTTCTTGTGTTCTACGATCCCGAGGCCTACAGTGATTAGCCATGGCAAGAATAACTGTTGAAGATTGTTTGGATAACGTTTCGAGTCGTTTTGATCTCGTATTGCTTGCGTCAATACGAGCAAAGCAGCTCTTAAAAGGTGCCAAGCCGCTCGTAGAATCGAAGAACCGAGATATTGTTATTGCGCTTCGCGAGATCGCCGCAGGGAAAGTGCGCTGGGCAATTCCTCAGACCTGACGCGTCGAAGCGACAGGCTCACTCTTCTCCATCGTTATACTGCGGCCCGTTCACCCCAAAACCGAAGGCTGTTCCAATCGTTCCATCCGTTCAATCGCCGCGCTCCGTTCAAAACGTTAAAGCCGGAACTCGTTCAAGGAGTCCGGTAACTCCGCTCTTCTAAATTCTCGACTGATAGCGTCAACTGTATTTGTCAGTCCGATGATAGTTCGAGTCGGACCGTTGTCTTGCCCGATTGCAACATCTCTAGAGCTTTCGCCGCCGCCTCCGATAGATCGATGATGCGATCTTCTGCAAAGGGTCCGCGATCGTTAATCTTTACTTCCACCGATTTTCCATTGGCTAAATTCGTAACCTTTATTTTGCTACCGAAGGGCAGGGTTCGATGCGCGGCCGTGAACAGGCCTTGATCAAAAATCTCTCCGCTCGCCGTCCGTTTACCTTGATGTTGCGCCCCATACCACGACGCATTCCCGGTTTGTGGCAATTCCCCTTGCATAGCGGGAGTTTTTTCAATCGGCGGTTTAGCGGTCTCAGGCAGGGTCGGCACGGGAGGGCGTTGAAGCATTGCGCAGCCCTGAGAAAGCAGCAGACCTAAACACATTGCCAGTGGAAACGAACGCCTCCCGGAAACAACGCGCACGATGAATTTGAGAGGCAAAAAAGAGAAAACCATCGCGAGCTGCACAGATCACCTCCGACCCGTTAGACGTTCTCGCCGTGGCTCACGTCGGAATCTTCATCAGCTTGGCAGCGTTGCCGCCGAGGATCGCGACCCGTTCGACGTCGCGCAAACCGAGCGTCTTGAGGATATGATCGACGGGCCCCGCACCCAAGGAACCGCGTAATCCGTGCCAATCATGATCTGGCTCGCTCCGTGTTCGTTCACCAGATGCCGGAGTGCCTCGGACGTGAAGACCAGGGAATCGAAATAGAGCTGCTTCAAATACTCGCTTGGCTGTTTCTTCAGCGTCGGACCTTTGCATTGATCGGGAAACACCGAACAGCCATGATCCATCCGTGCGGCGTAGGACGGCAGGAAGCCGCCACCGTGGGCTGCGCAGATTTTCACATTCGGGAACCGGTCGAGCGTGCCCTCGAAGATCAGGTGAGCGAGCGCGAGCGACGTTTCCAGCGGATTGCCGATCACATTACCGAGGGCGCCGCTGCCCTGGATGCGGTTGCTGATGCCGGTTGATTGCGGAGCCGTCTGCGGATGGATGAAGACCAGCGCTTGCAGCTCCTCGGCTTTTTTCCAGAAGGGGTCGAACTTGGAGGCGGCGATTTCTTCGCCCTCGACGTTGCCGCCGATGGCGGCGCCAACGAGGCCCAAATGTTTCATGCTGTGTTCGAGCTGCTCGGCGGCGAGCTCCGGAACTGCAACGACACCGGGCCGTAGCCCAGGAAGCGACCGGGAATGGCTTTACACATCGTGGTGAGTTTTTCAGTCTGGAAGTCGAACATCCGGCGCGCCAGGTCGCGGTCCGCCGCGTACCAGAACGCATTGATGCTGAGCACCTGCACATCGATGCCATCTTTGTCCATGTCCGCCACGCGCGCAGCCTCAACCGGAAAGCCAAGGTTCCCTTCAAGCTGCCGGCGCGCCGGTGTCTCGAATTGCGTGCCTTTGACGACGTCAAGCACCGCCGGCACGGCGCAGTGCGCGTGCACGTCAACGGTCGTGATGCGACGGCCTCCCACCGTGATCTCGCGGCGCCTTGGAGTGCTGGCCGGTTGCGCAAAGGCATGTCTTATTCCGCAACCGACGCAAACCACCCGGCCGACGCGGCCACGGCATATTTTAAAAATCCTCTCCGATTGATCATGGCAGCCGGGATCTTCAGCTTGCCGGAAGCGCTACCGAATACCCGGCGTGTTCACGCGAATTTTATAGATGCTCGTCCGCGCTGCGATATAAAGAGTCTTGCGGTCGGCGTCGCCGAATTCGACATTGGCAGCAAGCTCCGGCGTAGGAATCGTGCCCAGATGTTTGCCCTCCGGCGAAATAATCCAGACCCCGCCGGCCGCCGTTTCGTAGAGATTCCCTTTGCTATCGACTCTCAGGCCGTCGGTGATGCCTGGCGTCGGGTCTTTGCTGATGTCGATGAACATCATACCGTTGGTCAGCGTGCCGTTTGGCTGGACCTCATAACGCTTGACGAACTTGTCGCGGCTGCCATTGGCATAGAGATACTTTTCGTCCGGTGAGAAGGCGAGCCCGTTCGTGTTTGGGATATCGTTAATGACCAGGCTCACCTTGCCGTCCCTGAGCATGTAAACGCCGCCGTGATCCAACTCCTTCCTGGGATCTTTTTCCCTGAGGCGCAGGCCGCCAAAACCGTCGGTGAAGTAGATCGATCCATCCTTTTTAACAACAACGTCGTTGGTGCCGCCGAAGCGCTTTCCTTCGTAGCGATCGGCGAGGATGGTGCGCTTACCGTTCTTTTCGATGCGATCGATCGACCGGCCTGCCCATGTCGCGATGATGAGTCGGTCTTGTCGGTCCAGCGCAAGCCCGTTCGACCCGATCATGGGAAACTCCTCGAACAGCGGATCGTTTCGATCCTTCCCATTCGTCTGCATGAATCCCACGCGCCAAATGTCCTGTCCGGTATAGCCGCTGTGGTCCAGATAGACGGACATCTTGCCGTCGGGGGTCCACTTGTAGATCACGTTGGCGGGCATATCGCTAAACAGCAAATACCCGCTCTTGCCTTTGTGAACCCAGAGAGCTCTCTCGGTAAATCCAAAGCCGGCTTTCACCAGTTCCAACTTGGCGTCGGGAGACATGAGTACATCGAGTGCCGGATCCAGTCGGACGATGGGTTTGTCACTGGGCTTTTGCGCTGTTGCCGGGCCGACTCCCACGGTCACGACGAACAAGACGACGATAGCTATCGACCATTTTTTCATGGCGAAGGCTCCCTCAAAGCGACTGTCCCGGATGAACGACGTTTCGAGCGTCATCGTAGCGGGCTCTGGGTTGGCGCTTGCAAAGGCCGCGCGCTCGGTCTGCTAGCTTCCAACCTGGGCCCTGAACGCCGCAATCTCTGCTTGGGTCCGTAGTGTTAAGACACGGTCAGTTTAAACACCGCCCTGGCATTGTCCTCGAAGATCTTCTTGCGATCCGCTGCGCTGAGCCATTCGACGTTCTCGATCATCACTTTTACGTTGTCCATGGAGCGGCCGGTTGCCGGGTCAACGGATGATCCTATGCCCGGGCACTCGGTGCCGAATAAACAGCGGTCAACGCCGACGGTTTTTATCAGCAGACGCAACGCCTCTTCGGTATACAAAACGGTATCGTAATAGAGTTTGCGCATGCCGTCGGAAAATCGCCCGCCGGTGCCGCGCCGCAATGACGGCGCTTCAAAACGGCCCAGCTGGTAGGGAATCGCGCCGCCGCCGTGGCTGACGACGATCTTAAGATTGGGGAAATCGTTGAAGACGGTTGAATTGACCAGGCCGAAGACCGCGATGGATTCTTCATTGATGAAGTGCACGGAATAGGGACTGCGCTCCGAGCGCGAGCCCGTGCCATGAATATGCGCCGGCACGTCGAGTTCGCAGAGCTTTTCATAGAGCGGATACCAGTAGCGGTCGCCGAGCGGCGGCGCTTCCGTGCCGCTGTTTTCGTACGGGTCCGGATTCAAAAGACAATCGACAAACCCCAGTTGCTTGACGCAACGCTCGAGCTCGGGGATCGCGTTCTGAATCGGATCGCCCGCCGTTTGCGGCAAGGCGCAAACGCCGATCCACTTGCCGGGAAAAAGTTTCATCTGACGGTGAATGATATTGTTGCATTCCTCGGTGAACCAATGGACGATCCTGGTTGGCTTTTCCGACTGCATCAACTGAAATGGCCGCGGCGAAATCAGCTGGACGTCCGTGCCGTGGTCGCGCATGTAGTCCAGATGGCCTTTCGCCCAGTTTTCTTTGCGATTGGCCGCCGCGCGGATCTCGTCATCCGATACATTGACGCCGCCGCGCCCGTGCGCGCCGCGGGCCGAAAGTAGGTTGGCCTTATACGCCCATAATTCGGTTGGGGCTGAAACGTGGCCGTGAACATCGATAATCATGGCTTATGTTCCTCACATTCTTCCGGACAGCTTAAACCCATTCGGCAAACCCAGCGCCGCCTCCGAGTGCCGGCTAGAGAGAGCGGCATAGTACGTAGTTGATGAATCGCATTTGCAGCGCGGTTTTTTCCATGCCGCGCGCGAAAACGATCCAGGTCTTGGTTTCCGACTGTCTCGTCTAGATTCTTCCTTGCAAATCGTAAAATGCCGAAGCACTCGACTGCATATCAACCTTGCGAAGAGAAATAAATAGGGTAGCTGCTGGGGCTCTCCAGAAAAAAGGAATAAAAGGGGGTCAGAGAACAATTGCGATCGGCCATCATTTCGGCGTGCTTATAGCGGTGGCTTGACTGGGCTCGCCACACTGAGCTTGTTGAAGTGAAATCCAGACGAACGCCGACTGAACCTCCGATAAAAACATTCGAGGTGGTAACCTTGGGATCAACTAGCGCGTTCGAGCGCTTCTTTCGCCGCGCGCGGAACCAGAACTTTGACCAGGTCGAGCTTATACTCGGCGGAGCCGCGATTGTCGTCCGTGGGATCACATTCCGCCGCGGCGACTTCGCCCATTTCCTGGAGAGCGGCATTGGTGATGGGTTTTCCACGGAGAACTTCTTCGGCTTTTCTGGCGCGCACGATGGTCGAAGCGACGGAATTGAGCCCTATCCGAACATCCTCGCAGGTGCCGTTATTGGCTTTTAAGGTAATCGCAACGCCGACGGTCGCGAAATCTTCAACGCTGCGCGGCGTAAATTTGATGTGCGACCAGCCCGGTCTCTGCGGGGGCGGGACATGGATTTCCGTCAGCAACTCACCCGGCTCCAAAGCGGTTTGATAATAGTCGATGAAAAACTCGTCCAAGCGCAGCCTTCGTTGGCCCTTGCTGCTAGTAAGCGTCACTTCCGCATCGAGTGCAATTAAACTGGCTCCCGGATCGGTCAAGGGATCACCGCCGGCGAGGTTGCCGCCGACCGTGCCCATGTTGCGGATGCGTGGCTGAGCGACTTTGCGAAAAGTTTCGTGGAGCAGGGGATAGTGCTTGCGCACGGCGGCGGAAAGCTCGATATCGCGATGACGCGCGCCGGCGCCGATGCGCAGGCCGTCTTTGTTGTTGTAGGTGATTCGATCGAACTTCGGAATGCGTTCCAAGCTAATCACGATCTTGGGCATGAGCAAGCGCTGGCGCATCATGATGATCAAAGCCGTTCCGCCGGCCATGACCCGCGCGTCGTCGCCGTATTTTTCCATCAAGCTGAAGGCTTTTTTGAGAGTGGTCGGTTCTTGGTAATCGAATCGGATCATCTGTTCTCCAGTAAGCAGTGTAGAAAATAACTCATCACCGGAAGTGCCTAGCGGGGCGGAGCCGCAACCAAAGCGGATAGGAAGGACTCACCGCAGAGGCACAGAGTACGCAGAGTTTTATATTTTCAAATTCTCCCTCCGCGCCCTGGTGAAAAGTCTTATGCCTACTTTTCTCTCGCTTTCTCCCGCAGCGCGCGAAGAATCTTTTCCGGCGTGATCGGCAAGGTTTTGATGCGCACGCCGACCGCGTCAAAGATCGCATTGTTGATGACGGCGGCCGTGGGATCCATGTTGAGCTCGCCCAATCCCTTGGCGCCGAATGGCCCCGTCGGCTCATAAGAATCGGCGAAGGCGTGCTGGAGCGGTGGCATGTCGCGCATGGACGGAATGCGATAATCGGAGAAATTCGGATTGATCGGTCTTCCTTCGTCGATCTGCAATCCTTCTGTGAGCGCGTAGCCAATGCCCTGGGCCAGCCCGCCTTCTACCTGGCCCTCGGCGCCGATCGGATAAATCACCGTGCCGCAGTCCGACGCGACGGCAAAGCTGAGGACTTTGACCTGTCCGGTTTGCGGATCGACGTGAACCTGTGCGGCTTGGGCGCCGTAATTGTAGGCGCCGGACTCGTTGCCAAAGCGCGTGCTGTCGGGCAACACCGAGTCGGCATCGAAACTACCCGAGCCGACAATCGGCGCGCCGTTGTGACGGAACAGGCGCGCGCGCGCGACGTCGGCAACGGTTACCGACTTGCCTTCCGCGCCTTTGACAAAAATCTTACCGTCACGAGACATGAGATCTTGAGGATTGGCTTCGAGCATCTCGCCCGCTTGCTCGAAAAGTTGCTGCTTGACGTTGGTCGCAGCGTTCTTCACCGCATTGCCGCTGACATAGGTGAGCCGGCTGGCAAAAGCGCCTAAACAAAATGTCGTGAGATCGGTATCGGCGCGGGAGATCTCCACATCTTCCACCCGCACGCCAAGTTCTTCGGCGGCAATTTGGCACATCGCTGTGTGCACGCCTTGGCCGCATTCCCCCTCGCCGCTCAAGATGAGCGCTTTGCCATCTTCATTAATCTTGATCGTGGCGGAGCTGCCGTCATAATCGCCGAAATGACGTTTGCCGCTGACATGAACGGTGCAGGCCAAACCTAATCCGGTGTTCGGCTGTTTGTTGGCGCGTTTGCTTTTCCAGTCGATCATTTTATCGACCATGTCGAGACACTGCTTAAGCTCGCAGCTCGTGACGCGGTTACCGTGCGGGGAGACGTAGCCGACTTCGGCCGCATTGATGCGAGCGATCTCGATGGGGTCGATGCCCAGCTCGTGGGCGCCCAGGTCGATCGCCTGCTCGACCGCCCATTCCGCCGAGGGATTGCCGAAGCCGCGAAAGGCTCCGGTAGGAACCTTGTTAGTATAAACCAACTTGGCGTCGATCTTTACGTCGGAATACTTATAGCAGGTGTCATGGCGCATCGTCGCGACGCCGGTGATCGCCGGGGCTTTGGCCGAGTACGCGCCGTTGTCGGCGATGACTTGCAATTGTTTGGCGCGGATGCGGCCATCTTTCTTGAAGCCCATCTTGACATTGATCTTCATGAAGACGCGCGGCCGGCAGCCGGCAAGAAACTCCTCTTCGCGGGTATTGATAAGTTTGACCGGCTTACCGGCTTTTTTTGCGAGGACTGCGGCAACCAAGGCGTTGTTGTCGTCGCAGGATTTGCCCCCGAATCCGCCGCCCACTGCGCTTTGGATAATGCGCACATCCGATTCCGGCACCCCCAGTGCCGCGGCGATGCGCAGGCGCGCGCTAAACAACGTCTGGGTGTTCATATAGATCGTGTATTTGCCGTTGGCGCTGTATTCCGCGACGCTGCCGATGGTTTCGATCGAACAGTGCCACTGCGGCATGCTCGTAAAGGTGTCTTCGACGATCACGTCGGACTCGGCGAAGGCTTGGGCGATGTTGCCGCGCTCGATCTCCATGGTCATCGCGATATTATTCGGCTTGTCATCGTGCACCAGCGGCGCGCCGTCTTTGATCGCTTCCTCGGCATCGAAGACCCCGGGGAGCGGCTCCCAATCCACTTCAATGAGATCGACGGCTTCTTCGGCGATATCGGGATCGATCGCCGCGACCGCGGCGACTTCTTCACCGACATACCGCGCTTTGCCGACCGACAGTATGTACTGATCGGCGAAGAAGGCCCCCCATGGACGTTTGATGGTGTCTTTCGCAGTGACCACGGCGCGCACGCCGGGAAGCTTTGCGGCTTTGCTCGTATCGATGTGGCGGATGCGCGCGTGCGGGTAGGGGCTTCGTAAAACCCGCCCGATCAGTGTGCCGGGGAGTTGGATATCGGCGATGAACTTCGATTCGCCGGTAACCTTGTCAAATCCTTCGATCCGCTGAACACGCTGTCCGACGACCGAAAATTTTTCTGCTTTTGCCATAGGTTGAATCTCTTAGTGTTGGTTCGCCCGGTCTCAAGGCCCTTCGCTTTACTCAGGGCGAGCTAATCCACATGGAGTGGATTAGCTCGTCTTCGCGACGGGTTTATAAACGTCCAGGCTCTGAATTTTGGCGGTTTGCTCGCGCTTACGAAATTGGAAATTGGGATCGATCTTGTCGTTCACCACCGCCATGACGGATTCGAGGATCTTATAATAGCCGGTGCACCGGCAGAGATTCCCCGACATCCATTCTTTAACTTCCTCTTCACTCGGTTTGGGATTTTCGTCGAGCAACGCTTTCGCGGCCATGATTTGACCCGGCGTGCAAATGCCGCACTGAAAACCGCCGTATTCGATAAACGCCTGTTGCAGCGGATGGAGCTTGCCGTTTTTGGCGAGTCCTTCGATCGTTTCGATCTCTTTGCCGGCGCAACCCGCCGCCAGGGTCAAACAGGAGCTTACCAAACGGCCGTCGATGATCACGCTGCAGGCGCCGCAAACGCCGATGCTGCAGCCTTCTTTGGTACCGGTCAAGCCGAGGTTGTCTCTTAGCACTTGCAGCAAAAGACGATTCGCTTCTATCTCAACATCGTGCGTTTCACCGTTTACTTTGAACGTTATTTGCTTTTTCATTTTCCTGCCTGGGATGTCATCTATGAATGGAATTTAGCCGGCCCAACGCGTCAGTCGATTATCGAGCATTTGAACGAGGGCGTTGCTGGCGAGGCCGATTATAAGGACAACCATTGCTATAGCAAATACTTTGGCGGCATCAAACTGAGCGCCGTAGCGCTGCGCTAGCGCGCCAAGGCCGACGAAGGCGATAAGCATCTCGCCGTTGATCATTCCCTTGACCGCGCGCCCCATGCCAAGACGGATGCCTGCGAATACCAGCGGTAAAGACGCCGGCAATAAAATTTTCGTGAATATCTGGCGCTCGCGGCAGCCGAAGGAGCGCGCCATCTCGACCAGCGACGGATCGACGGTGCGGATCGCGGTTGCAGTATTGATAACAATGACGAACATGGAATAGACCACGATGATCGCGATACGAGATGCGTCAGACAAACCAAAAATAGCAAAGAAGATCGGCGCGAAGACAATCGATGGGCAGACAAAAAGCGCGTGGACATAGATATCGAGGGCTTTTTCAACATGGCGATAACGACCCATGAGTGAACCCAACAAGAGTCCCAGAATCAAAGCGAGACTGAAGCCGACTATCAATCCCTGCAAGCTCGATCCCAGGTTGGCGCGAATGACTCCGCTGCCGACGAACTGGGCGAGCGCTTCCATTACTTTCGAAAACGGCGGCAACCACTGCAGCCTCAGGCTCCAACCCAAGATCTCCCAAAGCAC
Organism: Verrucomicrobiia bacterium; assembly: GCA_035637295.1. Classification (GTDB taxonomy): domain Bacteria; phylum Desulfobacterota; class Binatia; order UBA9968; family UBA9968; genus DP-20. Next base: position 6,893 of record DASPXM010000199.1, on the reverse strand, counting down.
GGCGCCGGCGAGAAGAGCCAAAACCTCAGTCGCGTTTTCGCGCGTGAAACGCCGCAGCGCCGGTAGTCTATCGACCGTTCGCGCGTCGCTTGATTTGACAGCGGCTTTCGCGACAGTTTCCTGTTTCACGATTCACCCGTCTGCATGGCGCGCAGGTTCTCCCAGAGATATTCTTTGATCTCGACAAACGCGCCGGATTTTTCTACTTGCGGCGAGCGCGGTCTCTGCAGCGGCACGTCAATCATTTCCTTGACCTTGCCGGGACGTGGCGTCATCAGCATGACGCGATCGCCAAGCATGACCGCTTCATCCATGCTGTGTGTGACAAATACCACCGTTTTGCGTTGTCCCTCCCAAAGGCGGAGCAGTTGCTCTTGCAGAAGCCGGCGCGTCTGCTCATCCAAGGCGCCAAAGGGTTCGTCCATGAGCAGAATCTGCGGATCGACCGCTAGCGCGCGGGCCAGGCCGACGCGTTGCTGCATCCCGCCCGACAACTCTTTGGGCAAGCGTTTCTCGAAGCCTTCGAGGCCGACGAGCTTGATGAGATTCTGCGCTTTATCTCGGCATTCATCCGCCGGCGTGCCGCGGACTTCAAGCCCAAACGTTACGTTGGCAAGCACGTCGGCCCACGGCATCAATGCAAAGTTCTGAAACACCACTGCGCGTTCCGGTCCAGGTCCGGTAATCGCCCGGCCGTCTATGGCCACTTGGCCCTGGTCGTAAGGAATCAGTCCCGCGATTATGCGCAACAACGTGGTCTTGCCGCAACCGCTTGGGCCGATGACGGTGACGAATTCATTGTCATGGACTTCGAAGTCGATGTCACTGAGCGCGAGCACGCCGCCGCCGTTATCGCGCGTGCCAAACTCTTTGCTCAAGCCACGGACCCGTATCATCTCACCTACCTACCCGATCGAGATGTCCGGCGCCCAACGGGTGATCTTTTTTTCCAATGCTTGCATACCCGCCAGCAGGGCCAAGGCTTCAATAATGACGGCCAGTACCGTGGCGAAGACCAGATCCGACTGCATGCGGCCGGAGAATTCCAGTAATAAACGGCCTAAACCGCTGGCGACTAGAATCAGTTCGACCATGACCATGCCGGTGACGGCGCGGCCGAGACCGATGCGCATGCCGGCAAAGATGGCCGGCATCGCTCCGGGTATCACGATCCTGCGCCAGATCTGGCCCTCGCTAGCGCCGAATGATTTGGCCATTTCGATGAGCGAGGCTTCCACGCCGCGAACACCGGCGCGCGTATTGACGGTGATAAACACGAAAGCAAACAAAACGACGATGAACACTCGGGCGGCGATTCCCAATCCCAGGGCGATGATCACGATCGGGATCAGCGGCGCCACCGGCATCGTCAACAGCACGCCGACATAGGGATTGAGAACGCGATCCATCCAGTGAAATCGTCCGGCGAGCAGCCCCAACGGGATTCCTACGACGACTGAGATGGCGAAACCTAAAATGAGCGCCTGATTACTGATATAAAGAGCCTCCCAAAACCTGGCTTCGAAAAACAATAGACGAAAGAGAGCGCTTACCACGTCGGTGAATCGGGGCAAAAGAAAGTTCTGCGAGGTGCTGACAAAAAACTCCCACAGCCCAACCGCCGCGATAAAGACCGCGAGCCTGAGGCCCCAATCCAGGACGATGCGTTTCTTCATGGGGCCACAAACCCCGGTTTTTCAATTAGAGCTGCTAAACGTCGGGTGGACCGGGCGATCGCCGGACATCTCAGTGTGCCAAAATGCGCTGAATCCATTTTCTCTACCGCGCGCCGGCGATTTTGCCGACTTTGCTCAGCGCGCCGGGGAGAATCTTCGAGTCGACGAGTTCCTTTGTGTTCACGGCGGTCTTGAGCTCACCATTGTCGGTAAAAAATTTGACCGTATCGTCGAGGATCGAGGTGTCGCCGCCGTTTTGTGGCCATGCGCGGACAATCTCGATATAGGCCTTGATCGCGGGAGCGATGATGTTTTTCGGCATATCGGGCAGATGCTTCGCGACGAGGGGTTCGAGTATTTTGGGATTCGCATGAACCATACGGAAGCTTTTCAGTAATTCCGCGATATAGGCAGTCGCGACCTCGTCGTTTTTCCGCAGCCAATCCACGTTGGCCCAAAAACTGGCACCGCTGATATTGAAAAGGTTACCCGTCCTGATGATGTGGTAGCGGCCCGGCGTCTTGGCATCGAGATTCAGCCAGTCGCCAAGCTGGACCAGGGTGGCGTCGATCTGATTATTCTGCAGCGCGACGATCCGGTTTTCTCCGCCCGGGATCACCATTATAATCGGCTTGACCTTACAATCGTTGAGCAGCCAGAGTTTGACCGCAAGCGAGGTGGTCGCGGCTTCGCCATGGATGGCGAATCTTTTGCCGTCGGTTTCCTTACAATCTTTGATGTCGTTTTTAGCCACCATCACGAACTCGCCGCCGTTATTCTCCATAATGAAAGAGAGCTTGGCGCCCTTTTGAGTCGCGCGCACCGGATCCATGACTTGCGAGTTGGCGAACTGAATCGTTCCTTGCGCCAATGCCTGGACGTTGAGGTCGGTGCGGGTAAACTCGACGCTGGACACGTTCCAGGCGTTGCGATTCAACCGTTCGTGGGTCAGCACCGCCGGCATGTCGTAGAGTGAAATCGATGAGGGATGGCCGAGCTTGATCTCGAGATTGCCCTTCGGCTTCAACACCTCCACTTCCGCGCCTCGCGCTGTAGTCACGAACAAAAAAGTCGCTAAAATGCCAACCAAAATTCTATTCATCTCGAATCCTCCTCTTGCTTTCGCGCCGTCGCACTAGCAATAAATGCTACGCCGATCGTAAGGTTGCTGAGACCATGTCTGTCATCCTGAGTGAAGCGAAGGATCTGCTTTTTCTCCCGGCTGAGCGCCACCGAAAGCTTCGTCAATTTCATCGTTCCCTCCAAAGCGATAAATCTTTCCTATGATGTCTCGCTCGCTGTCCCAGCCATCTCGCCGCGCAATCGCGCCGCGGCGTCCAGCACCGCATCCTGAATTTTGTAATAACTCCCGCACCGGCATAGGTTTCCCGCCAAGTAATGGCGGATTTGCTCTACCGTCGGGCTGGGATTCTCCGCTAGGAGGGTTTTCGTGCTCAAGATAAAACCCGGCGTGCAATAGGAACACTGAAATGCATTGTGATCGATAAAGGCCTGCTGAATCGGATGCAATTTACCGGGCTCGCTAAGTCCCTCGATGGTGACAATCTCTCTGCCTTCGGCCAAGGCGGCCAGGAGAATGCAGGAACTGGTCGGTTTGCCGTCGATGAGCACGGTGCACGCGCCGCACATGCCGATACCGCAGCCCTCGCGCGCGCCGAATAGTTTGTACTCGGCGCGCAACACGTCGAGCAAAGTATGATGCGTGTGTACGGCCTTGTCTTCCTCAGCGCCGTTGATCTTGAGCTTGATGATTTGCTTCATGTTCGTCCTTAGTTGACTAAATAAATTCTATGGCCGGCGTTAAGCGCTCACCCGAGGTAATTCCCGCAATACCTTTTCAGCCGTGAGAGGAAGATCGTGAATGCGCACGCCGACGGCGTTGTAGACCGCATTGCCGATAGCCGCCATGACCGGTGGCAGTAAGGTCTCGCCGACGCCGTGAAGATCTTCCGTTCCATCGTGTTCCAGAGCGATTGGATTCAATTTCCATGGAATGTCCTCGAAAGAGGGGATGTTGTAGTCGCCCAGGTTTGGATTAACCAGTTGCCCATGATCTCCGTAAGTCATCTCTTCGAACAACGCCTGCCCGAAGCCAAACACTGCGCAGCCTTCCAGTTGCAACTCGCATAAGCGCGGATTGACGACGCGCCCGGCGAAGACGACCGGAGCCAACTGCAGGACTTTGATCTTGCCGGTCTCGACATCGACTTCGACTTCACAACCGATCGCCCCCTGATGCCAGTGAACGGAGCCGATACCCTGTCCGGTTTCGAGATCCAAGCCGCCGTGCGTGCTGAATGCGCCGCGGCCGATCAAATTGCCTTGATTGCTGCGCAGCGCAATCTCGCCATAGGTGAGCGAACGGCTCGGGCTGCCCCGAACCGTCACTCTGCCTTCTTCCAAAAGAAGATCAGCCACCGACACTTCGAGCAACTCGGCGGCGTACTCTGACAGTTGTCGCTTGAGATCGGCAGCAGCTTTGCCGATGGCGCCGCCCATCGAATAAGTCGTGCGGCTCGAACTGGTTTGTTGGTCGTAGGGGGTAAGATCCGTGTCCGGATTCGAAACCGAAACATGAGCCAGCGGCGACTGCATCGCTTGCGCGGCGATCTGCGCCAACACCGTTTTGGCGCCCTGGCCGAGCTCGACGCTGCTGGTCAAAACATTGAGGCTGCCGTCTTCGTTGAGTTTCAGCGCCGCCACCGAAGTCGAAGGCGTAATCGTCGCCTTGATCACCAAAGCCAGTCCCTTGCCGCGGCGCGACTTGCTTTGCCGGGCCGGGGCGCCATTTTGGTTAAGCCAACGCGCATCGTTTCGTGACCAGTTCACTGCTGCTGTGGCTCGTTCCAAGAGCTCGTCGTAATGCATATCAGCCACCTTTTCGCCGGTGGCGAAAAGGTCGTCATCACGCAGCAAATTTTTCCGGCGGAATTCTACGGGATCGAGGCGCAGATCTTCGGCGATCCTATCCATTTGGGTCTCGTAGGCCCACGCGGCTTGCGGCACGCCAAAGCCGCGCAGTGCCCCCGCCGGCACAACGTTGGTCCAAACCGCGCAGGAGTCGATGTGTACATGCGGAATTTTGTAAGGACCCGACATCGCCGAGCCACCATTGCGCGCGACGACGGGACCGATATCGCTGTAAGCGCCGGTATTAAAGTTGGCGGCCACCTCGCGAGCCATCAGGGTGCCGTCTTTCATCACGCCGGTTTTGATCCGGATCGTAGCCGGATGTTTACACACCGTGACAAATTCTTCCTCTCTGCTAAGCACGATTTTCACCGGTCGATTCGCCTTGAGCGCTAGGAACGCCGTGATCGGCTCCAATCTGAGCGAGCCTTTCGAGCCGAAGCCGCCACCCAAGGTTTCGACAATCACCCGCACGCGCGCTAACGGTAAGTTGAAAAGCTCGGCCATTTGCGCGCGAACCGCGTGCGGCATCTGGGTCGAGGTCCACAGGGTCAGCTTGCTGTGAAAAAATTGCGCGACGGTCACATGGGGCTCGAGCGGAACATGCTGCGCCGGCGGTGAGTGAAAGACATCTTCGAAAACAAAATCGGCTTGGCGAAAACCGTCTTCGACGTCGCCGCGCCGGAGCTTGAAGTGGCTGCACATATTGCTGCCGCTGGGAAGATCCTGAATTAGCTTGCTGAAGATCGGCTGTTGCTCGGGCCGAGGATCGTGCACCAGCGGCGCGCCAGGCTTGAGCGCTGCCGCTTCATCGAAAACCGCCGGCAGTTCTTCGTAGTCAACGTCAATAAGCGACAACGCCTCCTCGGCGACGTCCTCGTTCACCGCCGCCACCGCGGCCACCGGATCTCCGACAAAGCGAACTTTGTCAAAGGCGACCACCGACTGATCGCGAAAGATGCGCCCGTATTTGCCGCGATAACCCGTCTGCGACCCGAAATCGCCGCGCGTTAGCACCGCGCCGACTCCCGGCAGCCGTTCCGCCTGGGTTCCATCCACATGAACGACGCGCGCGTGCGGCACGGGGCTGCGCAAAATCTTGCCGACCAGCATTCCGGGCAACTCGACATTGAGCGCGTAGCTGATACGCCCCGTAACGCGCTCTTCTGCATCGAGCATGGGTAGAGTTTGACCGATCATCGACAAGGTGATTTTCCGCCTTACTTGCTGTCCTTTTAGTCTTTACGTTAGGGGCAGGCCCCTGTGCCTGCCCCTATTTTGGTGCAACCCTATAGGAATGGGCAACCACGGGGGTTGCCCCTACAAATAATTTCGGAATTAATTCCCACGACGCGAAGGCTCCAAACTCGAAAGAAACTTTTTTCAGTTCGACAGAGGCGATGAAGCAAAGCTATCGATCTCCAAGCACCTGTTGCAGCGCCCGTCGCGCCATGACGCGAATGATCTGTTGCCGATACCAAGCCGAGCCACGTAGGTCCGAAAGCGGTTCGATGCCCGTCGAGTATGCGCCGGCGATCTCTTCGATCAATGAATCGCTCAGGTGCCTGCCGCGGGCCATCGTCTCGGCGGACGCAATTTCTTGGGGAGTTTCGGACACGGCTCCCGCGACCAAGCGGAGATCTTTGCAACTACCATCCGATTCGCTTTCTGAGACCACAGCCATGCCTACGCAGGGACGATCCTCGGACGACCGCGAAACGTACTTCAGATAAGTTGCGCGGCTGCCCGGCGCCTGATCCGGAACAATCAGCTCGGTGAGAATTTCATCCGGCGCCAGAACGGTTTCATAGAAACCTTTGAAAAAATCCGTCAACGGAATTTCTCGCTGCCCCTTGGCGCTTCGCGCCTTCACTCTGGCGCGCAGCGCGACCAGAACGCAGGGAGGATCCGAGGCGTAATCGGCCTCGCTAAGATTACCTCCGACGGTGGCTGCATTGCGTATGCGGATGTTGCCCACTTTGGCGAATGTCTGGGCTAGAACGGCATGTTTCTCACGGACAATCGGAGATATCTCAGCTTCACGAATCGTCACCAAGGCGCCGATTCTGAGACCGGTGCCGGGCTCGTGGCGGATGCTGCGCAGCTCCCGCAACCGGCCCAAGCTGAGCAGCGTCGTTGGAGCGATCAAGCGGTTGCGCAGCATGATCACCAGCGCGGTGCCGCCTGAGACGATCTTGGTCTCGTCGCTCTGCTCGCTTAGAAGTGAGACAGCTTCGTCGAGCGAAGTTGGTTGCAAGAGTTTGATGTTTGGCATTGTTGTCAGCC